>JAILPA010000034.1 GCA_024690505.1 Prevotella sp. | reverse complement strand
TCTATGAATAAAACATTGACTCAAGAGCAGAGAATAAGTATTGTACGTTATCGTATAGAGAGTGCTGAAAACACATTGGCAGAAGTGGAGACTCATCGCGCCAATGGTTTTTATAACACGGCTGTCAATAGATTATACTATGCTTGCTATTATGCAGCAACGGCCATATTAATAGCTAATGGCATTGAGGTGAAGTCGCATGATGGTGTGCGAATGAATATAGGAAAGAACATAGTTCAAAAAGGCATCCTTACTCCTGAACTTGGCAGATATTTCAGTCGTCTGTTCTCAAAGCGCTCCACTGGCGATTACGATGACTTCTTTAATCATACTGTAGAAACGGTTGACGAGTTGATGCCAGATGCAAAACTATTTATCCAGACAATCAAAGGATGGATAGACAATTGGCTGATAGCTTGTTTAAACTCTACGAAAAGATGACGAAATAGTAGCTAAAGATTTGGAAGTTATTGGAAAAGTTCGTATCTTTGCATCCTAAAGAATGCGAGAACGGGCTGCGCCTCAGCAATTCAAACATATTTGATTGCATTCGGCTTGCACCGTCCTTGCAACATCAAACCCAAAAAGGCTCGATGAATGGAGATTATTCTGAACGATTATCACAAGAAGGTGAATGCGGAAATGAGGAAGAGTGTGGCATACTGGATGAAGCATCCGAAGCCGCGCGAAGAGTCCTTGAAGAGATTGAGGCTCTTGCGGGAACAACGGCTTGCAAGTCTGTCCAACTGGTAAGACTTCGTCAATGGGCACAAGAGCAAAACTGTTGGTTTAACAATCGCAGTCAGTTTGGCGATTTCATTGACCGTGGGTCTGAAAATGAAGTCTATTTGTCACCAAACTCCAAGGAAATCGTAAAACTGAATGATTTCCGTTACTCTGACGACAATCTCACTTCTTTCTTTGAGCGCATCAAAGCGCACAATAAATACTTCGATGCATGCCCTTATAAAATGATTGGTTTTGCCGAAAATCGTGAAGGTCATGTCTGTGCCATTTTGGTTCAACCATATATTGACGATGCCCGCTTAGCCACTAATCAAGAAATACATGATGAGTTTATTCGTTTAGGCTTCCGTCCTGAGGACGATGGTGCATACTACACTAATGGGCAGCATGATATTTTCGACGCTGTCGACGGCAATGTACTGGTAGGAGGAGATGGGCACCTTTATTTCATTGATACAATAATATATCCATCTAATACAGGCGGCTATGCGGCTTATCGCAGTCTTTCGCCGCGATGCAGTAAATAATTAATAGCGCAACTAAGAATTCGAAACGTCTCTTAAGCTTGGCCGCAGACAGACAAACATAGAGAATATCTTTTGAGGAATGGCGCTGACAGAGAAGATATTCTTATGGAACAATTTAGCAACTGTATTGTTGATATAAGCTATCAACAGACGGGGGCGGCTACAGCCGTGAACACCTTAGGTATGCGCGAGATGCAGGTTTTGGCCTACGAGTCTCGCGACAAGCGCTTTTTGCTTATTAAGGCACCACCAGCCTCAGGCAAGAGCCGTGCGCTGATGTTTATTGCTTTGGATAAATTGGTGAATCAAGGTATTAAGAAAGTGGTAGTGGCTGTGCCGGAAAAGAGCATAGGCCGTTCGTTTAAGAATACCAATCTGGTGAATGGCGGTTTCTTTGCCAATTGGGAGGTGCCACCATATTTCAACTTGACGGATGTAAAGAACGAGCAGGACAAGAAAGGACGATTCAAGGAGTTTTTCTTGAATAGCAAAGCCAAGGTGTTGGTTTGTGCTCATGCCACTTTGCGTAATGCAACCAAGGAACTAAGTGATGACACCTTTAACGATACGCTATTGGCGATTGACGAGTTTCACCACACCAGCGCAGATGCCAACTCAAATCTTGGTGATGTGGTTCGCAGGGTGATGTATCACTCCTCAGGTCATATCATCGCTATGACGGGTAGTTATTTTCGTGGTGACGGCATACCCGTTTTGAGGCCAGAGGATGAAGCAAAGTTCTTTCCTATTACCTATAATTATTATCAGCAGCTGAACGGCTATAAGTATCTGAAGAATCTCATTCTTGGTTATCACTTCTATCACGGCTCGTATCTGGATCATATCGGTGAGGTGCTTGATACGCACAAGAAGACCATCGTCCATATTCCCAGCGTCAACCAAAGAGCTGCTACAGGATTGGGCAAATATCAGGAAACGGCTGACATTATGACGGTGATAGGCACGCTGGATCATAAGGATTATAATACAGGTATCTATCACCTAAGGACTGCTGACGGACGGATGCTGAAAGTGGCCGACCTGGTGGAGGATGAGCAAAAGGAGCGTAACATGGTGCAAGCCTATCTGCAAAACATAAAAGATCGCGACGATGTGGATATCATCATCGCACTTGGTACAGCAAAAGAGGGCTTCGACTGGCAGTGGTGCGAGATGTGCCTGACCGTTGGCGTGCGTGGTTCGCTGACTGAGGTTATCCAGATAATAGGCCGGTGCACACGTGATTGCGAGGGTAAGGAAACGGCTCGCTTTGTGAATATGATAGCCATGCCTGAAGCTGAACAAGCGGAGGTGAAGGTGGCTGTGAACGACTTCCTCAAAGCCATTACAGCCTCGTTGCTGATGGAGCAGGTGATGGCGCCCAGCTGGAAGTTCAAGACAGAAAAAGATGACGATGAGCCTCATGGGGATTTAGCCCATACCATTGTGGTAGAAGGACTGAAACCGCTGTCAAGTGCCAAGACTAAGACTATCGTAGAGAGTCAGCTCGATGACTTGAAAGCAGCCATCCTGCAAGATGATATGGTGGTGAAAGCACTTAGTGGCTCAACCACAGCAGAGACCATCACCCAGCACCTGATACCTAAGGTGATTAGAGACCGCTATCCTGACTTGAACGAGGGCGAGGTGGAAGAGGTGCGCCAGCGTGTGTTGCTCGATACGATTATCAAGGGCAATGACATCGTAGATGAGAAGGGTAATCCCATCTCTACGATTACTGACGATGACGATAAACCCAGCGAGGGTAACAGACTGATAAAGATTGCCAATCGTTTTATCAATATCGACAAACTGAGTATCAACCTGATAGACACCATCAATCCCTTCCAGCGTGCATACGAGGTGATTTCAAAATCAGTAGATGCCAAGACGCTGAAAGTGATACAGGACACCATCGCTGAGCAAAAGTATGACATGACGTTGGAACAGGCTATCACGCTCTTCAAGGGGCCTTTGAAAGAGTATGTTGCAGCGCATGACGGGAAGGTGCCTTCTGTGGATGACCCAGACCCAAAGGTGAGAGAACTGGCTATTGCTTTACAGAAAATCAAGAATCTGAAGCAAAGGAAATTAAGTGGACTAGAATATGAAGAGTAGCGTATGGAATGGCCAAAAGAGTTATTAGAGATATTCGACGATCCGTTATTGGATGGTGTACGCCCCAAGGTGGCTGCTCCTACGCCTAACGACAGGATGCAGCAGAAGTTGGCTGAGGTGAACAACTGGATTGCCCAGAACGGACGAGAACCCAGTCCGAACGGCAATCTGAAGGAGAGAATGATGTACGCAGCAATGAAAGCATTGCGTGAAAAGGGATTTGAAGTATGGACATAGATAAGGAACTGGAAGCAATATTCGAAGACCCACTATTGAAGATGAGTGAAGAGGAAGAAAGCCTTTTCGACATACCTCAGGATATGCGGAGGGTGATAGCCAAGAAGAAACCTGACTATGTGGCCCAGCATAAACTTTGCGAGAACTTTCAGGACTATAAGCCATTGTTCGCCAAAGTGCATCAAGAGCTGAAAGAGGGCAAACGCTCATTGGTAAAGATCAACAAGACGGCAACTCTCGCAGCTGGAAGATACTACTTCGTGAGTGGGCAGATGCTGTTGCTGGAGCAGATAGGTGAACTGAAGAAGAGTAGTAATTTCCTGCCTGATGCCAGAACACGCTGTATCTATGAGAATGGTACAGAATCGGACATTCTTTTGCAGACTCTTCGTAAGAGCGTGGTGGGTGACGGCTATGCCATATCGGAACTGCAAGACGAAACGGAGAGCCATTTCTTCAACAATTCAGACATCGCTACTGACGATCATGTAACAGGTTATATCTATGTGCTGTCATCACTATCTGATGATCCTGCTATTAAGGCTGAAAAGAACCTGTATAAGATAGGTTTTACGACTAACGATGTGGAGCAACGTATTGCCAATGCTGAGAATGAGCCAACCTATCTGATGGCACCTGTCAAGATTGTAGCCACCTATAAAGTGGTTAATATGAACTCACAGATGTTTGAGGATTTGGTGCATCAACTGTTGATGCCTGTGCAATATCAAGTAGTGGTATATGATGAAAAGGGGATAGCTCACCAGCCTCAGGAATGGTTTATTGTGCCTTTGCCGGTAGTAGATGTGATGGTCAAGAAAATCATGGATGGCTCTATTGTAGGCTATACCTATAATCCACAATTGGAATGTCTGGAGAAACGGATAGTCAAGGCTAAATCGACTTTTGACACCACGGGCATGAAAGTGCTGACACTCAATATCAAAAAGAGCTATTTCGATGAGATTATGACTGGAGCCAAAAAGATAGAGTATAGAGAACTGAAACAAACCACACTCAATAAATACACCTATCTCGATGAGACGGATGGCAAGCGCTATCTGCGTCGTTATGATGCATTACGCCTGTTTGTAGGCTATAACAAAGACAGAGAGAGTGCCTTGGTTCAGGTAACGGACACGACCTATAACGAGGGCATTGTGGAGTATCATCTGGGGTTGATATTGGAAAAGATAGTGTAAATGCCCCAGGGACAGAGTGACGTCTGATGGAAGATATAGAAAGGTTGATGGAAAGGAGATAACAGAAAGGATTCCCCCCCTATTGTTTAGTTTTTCTTCCAGAAGGTTCGTGTGAAGAGCACGAGGACTGCGATAATCTCAAGACGTCCTACGAGCATAAGAAAGGAGCAAAGCCACTTCAGGCCAGAGCTGAGGTCGGCCCACGACATCTGGGGGCCAATGTTGGTATCGAGACCGGCTCCGACATTGCTGATAAGGCTGAGGGCTATGGTAAAGGCATTGGTAATGTCGATGCCAGAAATGGCCATGACGGTGGCGGTAAAGAGGAGCATAGTGATGTAGAGGGTGAAGAAGGCAAGAAGGGTGAGCAGACGGCTCTGCGGCACACTCTGGCCATTGAGCTTCACTGGCAACACGGCATTGGGATGTAGGAGGCGGTAGAACTCGTTGCGCATGACACGTAGCACCATGAGGGCGCGGATGCTCTTGAAACCGCCGGTGGTGCTGCCAGCACAGGCACCCATGAACATCAGTATGCCGAGGATGACCCAGGTGATATGAGGCCACAGACCGGCATCGGTGTTGCTGAGACCGGTAGTGGTGATGAAGGATACGACCTGGAACAGCGACGAACGCAAGGCGGGCTCAAAGGAGTAGCCCATGCGGGTGAGCAGCAGGTACATAATCCACAGGGTGGCAATGACGATGGTGACAACATAGAGACGGAACTCGGTGTTGCGCAGGATAGTCATGGGGCGCAGCTTGAAGAAGGTGATATAGAGAAGGGTGAAGTTGATGCCGGCAAGGAACTGGAAGAGTATGGCGAGGTACTCAACGGTGGGGGAAGCAAGGAAAATGCTACCGTTATGGGTGGAGAAGCCGCCTGTGGCGGTGGTGGTCATGGAGTAGTTGGTGGCATCGAACCAATCCATGCCGCAAGCCCAGAACGAGAGGCCGCAGGCGAGGGTGAGTAGCAGGTAGATGCTCCATATCCACTTGGCTGAGGTGGAGAGGCGCGGGTGCATCTTCGTGCGCATGGGGCCAGTGGCCTCGGCTGAGAAGACTTTCACGCTACCGCCGACCAGAGATGGCAGCAGGGCCACAGTGAAGAAGACAATACCGAGACCGCCTATCCACTGCGACAGGGAGCGCCAGAAGAGGAGACCGTGGGGAAGAGACTCAACGTCGTCGATGACGGTGGCGCCGGTGGTGGTGAAGCCCGACATGGTCTCAAAATAGGCGTCGGCAAGGTTGGTGAGGGAGCCGTGAATAAGAAAGGGGGTCATGCCGAAGAGGGAGAAGATGACCCAGGTGAGGGTGACAACGACGTAGGCGTCGCGACGGCTCAGAGAGTTTTCGGCTTCGTGCCCATGATAACGGAAGGCAATGGCGCCTGCGGTGGTGATGGAGGTGCCGAGAATGAAAGCAAGGACGTCGCTCTCCTTATAGACGATGGCCATGACCAAGCAGCAGGCCATGAAAAGGGCTTCGATGAAGAGCAGCGAGCCAAGTATCTTTGATATGAGCTTCCAGTTTATCACGTCCTTTTAGTGTTTACCGTTTTTGGTCTACAATTTCCTATTTACCGTTCCTCAGCGGTAGCCGCTCGGCATTGCCGCTTATATGAGCGAAGCGAGTCTTAAGAAATTTTTCACTATTCACAATTCCCTTTTCCCTTACCACGGTATGAGTGATTTCTTGAAATATTTTTCGACCTTGTCGAGGGTCTGGCGGTGACAGAACACCATGACGGAGTCGCCTGCCTGTATCTGTGTGTTGCCGTTGACGAGAATGCCTTTGTTGCCACGCACGAGTCCGCCGATGGCTATACCACTGGGGAGGCCAAGGGCTTTCACAGGGTGGCGAGTCACCTTTGACCCGTCGGCAGCCACGAACTCAGCGACGTCGCTGTCGGCCATCATCAGCGACCGGAGGTTGCGTACGTCGGCCTTGAGCATCATCTGGAAGATGTGGCTGGCGGCAACGGTCTTCTTGTTGATAATGGTTCCGATGTCGAGCCCTTCGGCCATGCTGACATAGTCGAGGTTCTCGACCATGGCGACAGTCTTCCTGACGCCAAGCTTCTTCGCTGTGAGACAGGCGAGGATATTAGTCTCGGCATTACCAGTGAGGGAGACGAAGGCCTGGGTGTTCTTGATGCCTTCCTCGTGGAGCAGGCCGAGGTCGCGGCCATCGCCGTGGATGACCATGACATTGTCACGGTCGACGAGCTGGTTCAGGCGCTCGCAACGTTCCAGGGAACGCTCGATAATCTTCACATGCATGTTCTCGGGCATGACGAGGGCGGCCCGCACGGCGGTCTTGCCACCGCCCATGATGATGACGTTCTGCACGTCTTCGTAGTGCTCCTTGCCCACAATGCGCTTGATGTGGGGGATGTATTCGCTGGTGGTCATAAAGTAGGCAAGGTCGTTGACCATGAGGATGTCGAGGCCACCGGGGATGATAGTCTCGCCACCGCGCTTCAGGGCCACGATGTGGTAGGGGTCGTCGGGGCCGCAGAGGTCTTTCAGGGGCTGGTTGAGTATCTGGCAGGTGTCGCGTAGCTTCACGCCGAGGAGCACGAGGGCGCCGTCGTGGACATCCCACCGCTGCCGCACCCAGGACAGCTTGAGGCCATTGATGATGTCGCCGGCAGCCAGCACCTCGGGGTAAACGAGGGAGTCGACGCCGATGTCCTTGAAGAAGGGCTGGTTCTGGGGCAGCAGGTACTCGTAGTTGTCGATGCGGGCCACGGTCTTCTTAGCTCCGAGAGAGTGGGCCAGTATGCAGGCAGTGATGTTACGGCTCTCGTAGCGGGTGACACCAACGAAGAGGTCGGCACTGCTCACGCCGGCATCCTTCAGCGTCTTGATGCTGGTGGGCGACTGGCACATGGCCATGATATCGTAGTTGCTGTCTATGCCTGCAAGGCGCTCCTCATCATCATCGATGAGCACGCAATCATGGTTCTCTGTTGACAGGAGCTTGGAGAGGTGGGTGCCCACGGCTCCTGCACCGGCTATAACTATCTTCATATATTCTCAGGGGCTAAGATGCTGTTCTTGATACTCTCAACGTCCAGACCAACGATATGGCGCAGCTCCTGCACGGTGCCATGCTCCACAAAACTGTCGGGCAGCCCGAGACGGGTGATGCGAGGCTGGTAGCCGTGGTCGGACATCCACTCGAGCACGGCAGAGCCGAGTCCACCGGTGCGCACACCGTCTTCTACGGTGACGACATGCTGGTAGGTGCGACCCACCTCATGGAGGATGGCTTCATCGAGCGGCTTCAGGAAGCGCATGTCGTAGTGGGCAACGGGCAGGTTGCCGATGGCTTGCTCCACGTCGTTGCCAATGGGGCCGATAGAGAGCACCGCCACACTGCCGTCACCGTCGTGGAGTTTGCGGCCTTTGCCGACCTCTACGGTCTCGAGTGGACAGCGCCAGTCGGTCAGCACTCCCCTACCCCGTGGATAGCGAATGACGAAGGGGCCCATGCCGTCCTGTTGGGCGGTGAACATGAGCCGGCGCAGTTCGTGCTCGTTCATGGGCGAGCTGATGGTGAGGTTGGGGATGGGGCGCAGAGCGGCCAGGTCGAAGGCGCCATGGTGGGTGGGACCGTCTTCGCCCACCAGTCCAGCACGGTCGAGACAGAGCACCACGGGCAGACGGAGGATGGCCACGTCGTGAATGACGTTGTCGTAGGCACGTTGAGAGAAGGCGCTATAGATATTGCAGAAGGGCAGCAAACCATCCTTGGCCATACCGGCCGAGAAGGTGACGGCATGACCCTCGGCAATGCCAACATCGAAAGTGCGGTCGGGCATCGCCTCCATCATAATGTTCATGGAACAGCCGGTGGGCATGGCTGGGGTGACACCGACGATGCGGGGGTTCTGGCGTGCCAGCTCAAGAAGTGTGTGACCGAAGACGTCCTGATATTTCGGGGGTTGGTTGCCGTTGTCGCTCTTGATGAGCTCGCCCGTCTCGGGGTCGAACTTCCCCGGAGCGTGCCACACAGGCTTGTAGTCCTCGGCAGGGCCGTACCCGTGGCCTTTCTTGGTGTGAAGATGCAGCAGCTTGGGGCCTCGCATCTCTTTCAGCTGGCGAAGGATGCGCACCAGCGCCACCACATCGTGACCGTTGAAGGGGCCGAAGTAGCGGATGTTCATGCCATCGAAGATGTTCTGCTGGTGCGAGATGGCACTCTTCAAGGCGTTGCCCAGGCGTATGAGTCCCTTGCGGCGGTCGTCCTTTAGCAGGCCGTGTCTCTGCATCCAGCGGGCAGTCTTGAAGCGGATGGTGTTATACGTCTCATTGGTGCTCATGCCCAGCAGATACTGCTTCATACCTCCCACTGAACGATCGATGCTCATGTTGTTGTCGTTCAGGATGATAAGGATATCGTTAGGACTCGACGACACGTTGTTCAGTCCTTCGAAGGCCAAGCCGCCGCTAAGTGCTCCGTCGCCAATGACGGCAACGACTTTGCGGACGGGCGCAGAGTCCTGTGGTGAAGCGGTCGATTCGCTTTGCCGCTTGGCAGCAACAGCCATTCCCAAAGCGGCTGAGATACTGTTGGAAGCATGGCCGCAGATAAAAGCATCGTAAGGGCTCTCTTCCGGCGACGGGAAGGGCTTCAGTCCATGAAGTTTGCGGTTGGTACAGAAGCGTTCACGACGGCCAGTGAGAATCTTGTGGCCGTAGGCCTGATGGCCAACATCCCACACGATACGATCTTCTGGTGTGTCGAAGACGTAGTGCAATGCTACGGTCAACTCCACCACACCAAGACTCGAAGCCAGATGGCCGGGGTTCACCGACAGTTCCTCGATGATGGTTTGCCTCAGCTCGTCACACACCAACGGCAGTTTCTCCACTGGCAGTTGCCTCAGGTCGGCGGGGATGTCTATATGATTGAGTAGCTCTATCTTTTTCGGTTCCACTGTTTCGTATTTCTATTCGGGCTGCAAAGGTACGAAAAAAGAGGCACACCGCAAAGGAAAAGATGCTCTTTTTTCTTTCGCCTTCATTTACAGACAGATGCCCGGGGGTCAGTAGGACTCGTCGGTGACTATCTCATCATGGTCAATCTCCTTGCTGTCAATCTTGCGCCATGCATAGACAATATAAGCCAACACAAAGGGCACGAGCAGTGACACCCAGAACATGGTGTTCAGGGTGAAATAGCTGCTCGAGGAGTTCTCAATGGTCAGCGACGACGGCAGGTGGGCCGTAGAAGGATAGTAGGCCGTGTGGTTCCATGCCGACATGAGCAACAGGGGCAGTACCGTCAGCACAGTGCCGATGCCGGCAGGCCAGATGCCTTTGATGTAGGTCTTCGACACGATGGTCTTGACAATGCCGTAGAGCACCAGCACCACGCCTATGAGCATCAGCAGGGTGAGATACCACATGTCGACCATATTGTGAAGATACTTGTGGGGGGCCATGAACACGGTGCCGCTGTCATCGTAGGCAAAGCCGTCCTTCAGCAGCAGGTGTACCAGATAGGCCACGAAAAGCACCACGAAGATACCAGCTTCGCCCACCAGTCTCACACTGCCACGGCAACGGATGTTTTCGTCGTTCACATTGTTCATCACATAGAGAATGCCCAGTGTGCGTGCAAGGAACATCACGGCCAGTCCGAGCACCAGCACCCAGGGATTGAGCAGGGCATCGAGGCCATGTGAGCCATTGGCCCAGTGACTGATGACGGGCGTAAGGGAAGCTCCGTCAATCATGTTGCTTTTCTCCACCACGAAGTTCGAGCCCTCGAAGAAGGTGGCCACGGCACCGCCAATAAGTAACGGGCCAAGGAGTCCATTGATGACGAGGAACGTCTGGAATGTTCGTGGGCCAAACATCTTGTATAGGCGTGCCAGCCTACTATTGCCGTCGCGCTCCACCTTGTTCTGGAACTCGTAGCTGACAGCCTGCAGCACGAAGGTGAACAGGATAATCATCCACAGCCAGTAGGCGCCACCGAAGCTGGTGCTGTAGAACAGCGGGAATGAAGCGAAGAAGGCACCACCGAAGGTGACCAGCGTGGTGAAGGTGAACTCCCACTTGCGACCCGTGGAGTTGATGAGCAGGCGACGCTCGGCTTCGGTACGCCCCAGTGAGAATATGATGGAATTGGCTCCCTGTACGAACATCAGGAATACCAGCAGTGCTCCTAAAAGCGATACGATGAAGCACCAGTAGTGTTGCAGAAACGAGTATGTCATAGTTCGGGTCCTTTCTTTATTTGCTTCAGCAGGATGTTAATCTCAACGGCAAGCATGGTGGTGAACAGGATGAGGAAGAGCACGAAGGTGAGGGCCACACTGCCAGAGTTCAAGTCGCTGACGGCAGCCCAGGTGGGCAGCATGTCCTGAATAGTCCAGGGCTGACGACCGAACTCGGCCACGAGCCATCCGCTCTCACTGGCAATATAGGCCAATGGCACCATGATGACGGCAGCCCAGCAGAGCCATCGTGGCTGACTGCCCGATGCCGGTACGTCGGCCTCAGCCTCGTCGAGCAGGCCAAGGGCAGCGAGCAGGCGGCGTGTGAAAATAGAGAGGAAGGGAATCTTGAACGCCAGTACAGCCACCAGGGCAAAGAACAGGATGAAGAGGCACCCCAGCCCCACCATCACTCGGAAGGCGTAGAAGTTGATGGCCACCGGCGGCACCAACTGGTGCTTGTCCTTGACGTAGCCATAGCCGAAGTACTGCTGATTCTCCCTGAACACCTTCAGGGCTGCCTGGGCATCGGCATCACGCCCTTCGTGGCGAGCCTTGCGATAGTCGCTCAGGGCACTGATGGCCAACCGGCCACTGGCAATCTTCTCGTCGGCCGAAGGCTCACGGGTGCCGTCGGGCCTCACGTAGCCGTTCAATATGTCGTTGATGCCTGGTACGTAGCCATGAAAACTGTTTGTGGCCAGGAACGAGAGAGCATTGGGGACGGCCACCTTCAGCGGCGGCTCGGGCTGATGCTCATAGTCGGACTGCCCCAAGGGGTTCACCAGTGCGAACACGGTCAGCCCCTGGTCAGTACCACCATTGTAGAGACCCTCCATTGCAGCCAGCTTCATGGGTTGCACCTGAGCCACATCGTAGGCTGCCTTATGGCCTGTCATGGCTGCGCCGAGAGCTGCCACCAGTCCTACTACCGAGGCTATCCTGATGCTCTCCTTGGCCATACGGACATGGCGTTTCTTCAGCAAATACCAACAGCTGACTGCCACCACGAAGACGGCTCCGACAATCCAGGCCGAGATGACGGTGTGGAAGAACTTACTCACTGCGAATGGCGAGAAGGCCACGGCCATGAAGTCGACCATCTCGTTGCGCATGGTGTCGGGGTTGAAGGCACAGCCCACAGGATTCTGCATCCATGCGTTGGCCACCAGAATCCACCAGGCCGAGAGGGTGGCTCCTATGCCCGTGAGCCAGGTGCTGGCCAGATGGAAACCGGGGCTCACCTTCTTCCATCCAAAGAACATCACGGCCACGAAGGTGCTCTCCATAAAGAAGGCCACGATGCCCTCAATGGCCAGCGGTGCTCCGAAGATGTCGCCTACGAACCACGAGTAGTTGCTCCAGTTCGTGCCAAACTCGAACTCGAGGATGATACCCGTCGCCACTCCCATGGCGAAGTTCACGCCAAAGAGCTTCTGCCAGAACTTCGCCGTCTGCTTCCAGAACTCGTCACGCCGACGGTAATAGAAGGTCTCGCAGATGCCCATGATGACAGCCAGTCCCAACGTCAGCGGGACGAACAGCCAGTGATAGATTGCCGTGAGGGCAAACTGTGCTCTCGACCAGTCAATGGTACCGGCATCGATGTTTAACAATAAATCTTGCATATCCTATTCTTGTTTTAAGATTATTCAGCAACGCGACGCTCCGTCAGCTCCGTAGCCACGAAGTCGGCCTCACCGCCCTTCGGGGCATGTCCACTGAGAAAGTCGGGGAAAAAGAAAAGCTTCAGAACCACGAAAATGATGAAGAGCTTCACCAGTATGATGAGCCAAAGGGTACGCCCCAGCTTCATGTGGCGGAACCCGTCATAATATAAGTCAAAGACTCTATAAAGGAAGTTCTTGTGATTCATCAGCTTTTTAGTTATCGTGGCTTTTTCGTTGCAAATATAATCAATAATGTGGAAACGGCCAAATATATTTACATTTATTTTTTGCTACTCATTCTTGACAAGAGCAGCCTCGGTTGGGAACACATGATCATAAACTTCTTTCCTCGCAAAGGATAACTTTGAGACCGAAGAAGGATAACTTTGCGACCGGAGAAGGACAACTTTGAGACCGGAGAAGGATAACTTTGCGACCGAAGAAGGATAACTTTGCGACCGAAGAAGGATAACTTTGAGATCGGAGAAGGACAACTTTGAGACCGGAGAAGGACAACTTTGAGACCGGAGAAGGACAACTTTGCCACAAAGCCCCCATTCTTTATCCAGAACTGGGGTGCTAGTTATAAAAAAAGTTATTTATCATTTTAATAATATTAAAAGTAGGTGGAAGAAACAGACTGCGCTTTGCATTGTCGGAGAAAAATGGTAATTTTGCAAGCCGAAATGAGCATAGGCGCAGCATTTCTTACATCCAAAAGCACGAAAGGCACGATGGTTTTGTCGTTTCGGGTACTTCGATGTTCTGATATGCTGCCTCAAGTTAATAATTAGAACAAACAACATTAGAATATGAATTATACAACAAAGAAGACTCTGATTGGTATCGCCATCGTGACGGCATTGGCATTGGTTGGTGTGGTGGTATGGCTGATGCTAGACCGCCAGCGTATGGCAGACGAGAACACGAAACTGGCCTTGCAGAACAACGACATGAAACAAGTGGCGGAGCAGAGCAAGCAGGACATGCTGGACGACTATGCTCAGACCGACTTGCAGTATGGCGAGCTGATGAAGCAGATATCAAACGACTCGCTCATTGCCCAGCTGACACGCGAACAGCTTCGTGCCCGCCAGTTGGAAGAAGAGCTGAAGAAAGTGAGCAGCGACAATGCCGCCGAGATAAGCCGTCTGCGTCGAGAGCTGAAAACGGTGCGCGAAGTGCTGAAGACCTACATACGCCAGGTGGACTCGCTGAACCAGGTGAACCAGAGCCTGCGCAACGAGAACTTCAGGCTGACGGGCGAACTGGAAGAAACCAGCCGCCAGAACCAGAACCTGCAAGAGCAGACGCGCACACAGGCCGAACAGCTGAACATAGCTGCCCAGCTGAGGGTGTCGGGCATCAGCATGATTGCCGAGAACAAGCGTGGCCGACAGACGGAGAAGATAAAGAAGTGTGAGAACCTGCGCGTCAGCTTCACACTGTTACCGAACGTCACAGCACAGAGTGGTATGCGAACCATCTACGTACGCATTCAGACGCCTACCGGGGCCATACTCACCGCAGGTACCTTCAACTACGAGAACCGTCAACTGGAATACTCCATGAAGAAAACAGTGGAATACGGCGGCGAAGAGACTCCCGTCACCACCTATTGGAAGGTGAACGAGACATTGCTCGACGGCCAGTACCTGGTGAGCATCTTCGACGAGAACAACCTGCTCGACTCGCGAACCTTTACCTTTAAATGAGGAATGGGGAATGAGGAATACTACCATCACTACCCCCGCTAAGAGGAGAGATAATTGATATTATTATGACGAATCATATTAAGACAATTGGGACAAAACGCAAAAGCCGAGCACTGGCGGTTCTTGCAGCAGCGCTTATGTTACCCCTGGCATTGCAAGCCCAGCAGATGCTCACGCTCGACAGTTGCCGTGCTATGGCCCTGAGGAACAACAAGCAAATGGCAGTGAGCGGACTGAAGCAGGACATAGCAAAGAACCTGCGGCAGTCGGCACGCACAAAGTACCTGCCACACGTAAGCGCCATCGGCACCTACCAGTTCACCAGCCGCGAGATGTCGCTGCTGAACAACGAACAGAAAGACCATCTGAGCCATTTAGGAACAAACGCCATTGGCAGTATCCAGGAGCTGGCCCCTACCCTACAATCAGGATTGGGACAAATAGGACAGATGCTGGGGCAAATGGGGGCACCGCTCGACCAGTTCATGCAGATGGCCGGACAGATGCAGCAACAGGTGGGACAAACTATGACGGGTACAGCAGCCCGGCTCGACGCCACCGGACAGAGCATCGTCGATGCATTCCGAACCGACACACGCAACCTCTTCGCCGGTTCCATTCTCGTCACACAGCCTCTGTTCCTCGGCGGTGCCATTACAGCACTAAACCGCATGGCCGATATCAACGAGGACATGATGCAAAACTCGGCCGACGCACGCTGGCAGAACATTGTCTATGCCACCGACCAAGCCTACTGGCAGATAGTGTCGCTGAAACACAAGCAACGACTGGCACAGAGCTATCTCGACGTGGTGAAGAAACTCGACAGCGATGTGCAGAAACTCATCGACGAGGGACTGGCCACCCGTAGCGAAGGGCTGAGCGTCAGCGTGAAGGTGAACGAAGCCGAGATGACACTTCAGAAAGTGAACGACGGCCTAGTGCTCTCGCGTATGCTGCTCTGCCAGATGATTGGACTGCCCATCCATACAGAAGTGGCACTGGCCGACGAGGACTCCGAGTCGCTGGCCGTCACCACACTCCACCCAGTAGCCGACGTCGACCATGCCATCGACAACCGCCCCGAACTGAAGATGCTGCAGAACACCATCGACCTGACACGCCAGACAACAAACATCCTGAAGGCAGGCAACCTGCCGCAGGTGGCACTGATGGGCGGCTATGCCATCAGCAATCCCAGCGTGTTCAACGGCTTTGAAAAGAAATTCGGCGGCATGTGGAACATCGGTCTACTGATACGCATCCCCCTATGGAACTGGGGCGACGTGATGTACAAAGTGAGAGCATCGAAAGGCGCCACCGCCATTGCCAACCTGGAACTGGCTGAGGCCCGCGAGAAGATTGAGCTGCAGGTGAACCAGACAGCCTTCAGGGTGGACGAGGCAAACAAACGCCTGGCAATGGCTCAGTCCAGCATTGAACGCGCCAACGAGAACCTCCGCATGGCCAACGTCGGATTCAAAGAGGGCGTCATCACACCTACAACGGTGATGGAAGCCCAGACAGCATGGCTGCAGGCACAGTCGCAACTGATTGATGCCGAGATAGACGTGCGACTCAGTCAGGTAGATCTGAAGAAAGCACTCGGCGTGCTCAGTTATGAGGAATAGATATCACTTGGGAGATTCGTCGTTTGGTCGTTTAGGTAAGTTACCTCACCAAACCATCAAACGACCAAACCACCAAACCACTAATAAACAATCGTAATTCAGCAATATGGCAACTAATCAACAAAAGAAGCAGCACAACAACATTCTGCTGGCCATTCTGGGATTCATCATCGTGACCATCATCGTGGGTCTTATCGGCTTCCTCATCATCGACCGCAAGCCCTCCATCATTCAAGGGCAGGTAGAGGTTGACGAATACCGAGTATCAAGCAAAGTGCCCGGACGCATCAAGGAACTGCGTGTCAGGGAGGGTGACTTCGTACGTGCTGGCGACACGCTGGCCATCCTCGAGGCACCAGAGGTGATAGCCAAGATGCAGCAGGCACAGGGTGCCGAAGATGCTGCTGCCGCATTGGAGCAAATGGCCAAGAACGGCGCACGCAAAGAGCAGATACAAGGCGCATACCAGCTGCTTATTCAGGCCCAGGCCGGACTGGAACTGGCCGACTCCATCCTGCGCCGCACCACTCACCTCTACGAGCAAGGCGTGGTGAGTGCACAGAAACGCGACGAGGCCCAAGCCAACTACAAAGCCAGCGAGGCACGTATGAAAGCCGCAAAGAGCCAATACGACATGGCTGTGAACGGTGCACGCGAAGAGGAACGCCTGGCAGCTGAGGCTCAGGTGAACCGCGCTCGCGGAGCCGTAGAAGAGGTGAACGCCTACATCGGCGAGACGGTGCAGATAGCACAGAAAGATGGCGAGGTGAGCTGCATCTACCCCAAGGAGGGTGAGCTCGTGGGAACGGGCAGTCCCATTATGACCATCTCAATGATGGACAACATCTGGGGAACCTTCAACGTCCGCGAAGACGAGCTGAAGGATATTCAGATGGGAAAGGAGGTCACGGCCTACGTTCCAGCTTTCGACAAGGAAATCAAGATGAAAGTCTACTACATAAAGGATCAGGGAAGCTTTGCCGTGTGGAAGGCCACCAAGGCCAACGGCCAATACGACCTGAAGACATTCGAGGTGAAAGCACGCCCGGTGGATAAGCTTGAAGGGCTGCGACCCGGCATGAGCCTAATCATCAAATGAACACCATCCTCAGAATAGCACTCCGCGAAGCCCGCACCATGCTCAAGCATCCCATCTACGGATTCTGCATGGTGATCTTCCCCATTCTGGTGACCATCTTCTTCACCTCGATGATGAGTGACGGACAGCCACTCGACTTGCCCGTGGGCATCGTAGACCAGGACAACACATCGACCACACGCTCTCTGGTGAGACGGCTCGATGCCTTTCAAAACTCGGAGGTGACAAGCTATTATCCCACCGTGACCGAGGCCCGGCGTGCCCTTCAGCAGAACAAAATCTATGGATTCCTTTACATTCCACGCGGCACTACAGATGCCATCCTGGCCAGCAGGCAACCGAAGATATCGTTCTACTACTCGCTGACGTCGATAGCTGGCGGCAACATGGTGTTCAAGGACATGAAGACCATTGCCGTCTTAGGGTCGGCCGCAGTAGGACAAGCCACCATGCAGGCACATGGCTTCACAGACGAGCAGATACAGACGCTGCTGCAGCCCATCCGGTTAGACATGCACCAAGTGCAGAACCCCTGGACGAACTATAACATCTACCTCTCAACCATGCTCATTCCTGGCGTGCTGATGCTCTTCATCTTCCTCATCACCGCCTACTCCATTGGCACGGAACTGAAGTTCGGCACATCGAAACAATGGATGTCGTTGGCTGGCAACAACATTATGAAGGCACTAGTGGGCAAACTGCTGCCACAGACAATGGTCTTCATGGCGGTGAATGCGTTCTACAATTTCTACGTGTTCGGTGTCTTGAACTTCCCCCACCCTGGCGGCGTCTTCGTCATTGTGCTGCTGGCCGTGCTGCAAGTGCTGGCGGCACAGGGATTCGGGGTGTTCGTCTTCGGGCTGATGCCGTCGCTACGCATGTCGATGAGCATCTGCTCGCTTTGGGCCGTGCTCAGTTTCTCCATGGCCGGCAGCGCCTTCCCCATCATGGCTATGGACGGCCCGCTACAAAGCCTGTCGTGGCTCTTCCCCCTGCGCCACTACTACATGATATACCAGACCTGTGTATTCAACGGCTACTCGCTGCTCGAGTCGTGGTTCCACCTGGCTGCCCTCGTGGCCTTCCTCCTGCTGCCTTGGCTGGTACTAAAAAAGATTAAGAATGCAATGTTGACCTATGTCTATATTCCATAATGCCCGCGAGGCACTACAAGATACTGCCCACATCTGGCGTGATGAGATGCGGCAAGTGGTGAGGGACGAGGGAGTGCTCATCTTCTTCATCCTTGTGCCGTTAATCTATCCGCTGCTCTACTCGTGGATATACAACAACGAGGTGGTGCGCGAGGTGCCTGTGGCCGTGGTCGACCAGTCGCACTCGTCGCTCTCGCGGCAGTTCATCCGCCAGTGCGATGCCACGCCCGACGTGCATGTGGCTTATTATGCAGCCGATTTGGACGAGGCCCGTTCGTTGGTGAGCCGACAGATTGTGAAGGGTATCTACCTCATTCCCAGCGACTTCGACAGAAACATCAACCGTCTGCAGCAGGCCACCGTCAGCGTATACTGCGACATGAGCCTGATGCTCACCTACAAGGCCATTTACCAGACGGCGCGACTCGTGACGCTGGAGATGGGCAGTGAGATTGCCGCCCGCCTGGGACAGCACTACACCAAACGCGAAGAGGTGGTCAGCGCGAAGCCCATAGACTATGCCGAAGTGGCCATCTATAACCCCACAGGCGGCTATGGCACATTCATTCTGCCCGCCGTGCTCATTCTCATCATACAGCAGACGCTGGTGCTGGGCATCGGACTTTCGGCAGGTACTGCACGCGAGGAGAACCGCTACCGCCAGCTCATTCCCATCAGCCGCCATTACAGGGGCATGTTCCGCATAGTCAGCGGCAAGGCCCTGGCCTATTTTATGATTTATGCCGTGATGACAGCCTACCTGCTGCTCGTCGTCCCCTACATGTTCAACTTCACCGCCATAGGTCGCTGGCAGGACATTGCCATCTTCATTCTGCCCTACCTGCTGGCCTGCATTTTCTTCGGCATGGTGGTGTCGTGTCTCATCCGTTATCGCGAGAATGTCATGCTGCTGGTGGTGTTCCTCAGCGTGCCTCTGCTCTTCCTCACGGGGGTCAGCTGGCCCCAATCGTCCATCCCCGGTTTCTGGCAGGGCATATCGTGGTTGTTCCCCTCCACCTTCGGTGTGCGTGGTTTCATACGCATCAACGAGATGGGCGCCACCGTCAGCGACGTACTACCCGAGTACCAAATCCTTTGGATTCACACCCTTGTTTACTTCTTCCTGGCCTGCTTGGTCTACCGCTACCAGATTTATCTGGCACGGCAGAATGCACGCCAACGGCTCGACAAGATGAAAGAAACGGAGAGTGCAGAATGAATTCACCCCAATCCTTCACGTAGTTTGTTCAGATTGCAGAAGAGCAGACGGCCCTCTTCATCGCGCAGGTGCATCCCGTTGCCCCTGCAATAGCGGAAATAGCTGCAATCACCGCACTCGTCCTTGCGCATCCAGTCACGGTCACGATAAGGTTGAAAACGGTTCTCCCAGACGTCCATGAAGTCGTCGTGATAGATGTTGCCCTGATAGTATCGGCCTCGGATGCTGGTACAGGCCGAGATGGAGCCGTCGGCCAGCACCGAGCCTACGGTAACCCCTGCCTGACAGGTAAAGAGATGGTTGCGCACCTCACCCTCCCAGTTGCCCAGGAACCCCTCGCAGCCATAGTCCACACGGATGCGCCCTTCCTGCCGCGTCTGGCGGATGAAATCGAACATGCCGCGGAACTCTTCGGGCGTGAGTTTCATCTCGGGCACTTCGGCCGCACGCCCCACGGGAAAGACCGAGAAGACGCGCCACCGCCCTACACCTTTTTTAATAAGATAGTCGCGAAGGTCGGACAGATGGGGATAGTTGCGGCGGTTCACACAGGTCACCACGTCATAGGTAAGGTTGGTGGTTTGCGTGAGCATGGTGATGGCATGGTCAGCAGCCTGGAAGCTCAAGGGGTTGCAGCGCATCCAGTTATGGTCAGCCTCCAAACCGTCAAGGCTCACGGTGATTGACCTCAGCCCAGCCTTCAGCAGCTGGCGGTAGCGCTCAGTGGTCAGCGCCAGTCCGTTGGTCACCATGCCCCATGGAAATCCCCTTCGGCTGATTTCCGTACACACCTCAGCCAGATCCTTACGCATAAGCGGTTCGCCACCGGAGATGATGACAAACACACGATGAGGGTCGAGGCGTGCCGCCACGCTGTCGAGCACACGCAGGAAGTCCTCGGCAGGCATGTCGCGCTGCTCAGAGGCCTGTTTGCAGTCGCTGCCACAATGACGGCATTGCAGATTGCAGCGCAGGGTACACTCCCAGAACAATTGCTGCAGCACATGTTCGCGCCGCAGGTTGTTCTCGTGCACCCGCCACAATTCCAATGCCACCTTCTTGCGCGGCGTCAGCGGAATAGCCTTCATATCAGGAACGTGACGTTGGCTTCTGGATGACTACCAAGGTATCACGGAAGGTGCCAAGGGAGTCCAAGTCTACCTGAAAGACCACGATGTCGCTCCGTTCCATCTGGCTATCATTAGGCAGAGCAGACAATGTGACCACGTCATTGCCTTTTCCACTGGTGGTGCTGACATTGACATACGATGGGATGCTTACTATCTCCCATTTATCCCTGCTGTTCACCTCGACGCGGACTTCCTCCACATCATCTCCCTCAAAACGTATGGTGTCGGGCTCCACGTCGATAATATCACCACTCATGGCAGGAGCATAGCAAGCCATGAAGGCGAAGGTAGAACTGAACCCCAAGACGGTGAGCAGGCGCCTGATAAGTTTGTTGGCAAACTGATTCAATTTATTCGACATACTCTGCAATATTTTTTAGGTTAGCAAGTCAGCGGCAAAGATACACAATAATTCTGATACCGCCAAGAATCCGCGTTATTTTTTACGCGTTCAAGGAAATGGAATTCAGAAAAAGAATTCTGGTCAAAAATTTGGTTGTTCGACTATTATTCCATATCTTTGCAGCAAGTTCCTACGAGAGAACGAGCTATATCAGAGAAAAAGAACTAAAAATCCTATTACGTATGAGTACAAAGTATCTACTGCTCACTGTTGCCTGTATGGCAATGGGCATAAAGGCCGTGGCCGACGACGGGCTGAGGGTTTCGGACGTGCAGATTGAGGCTGGCCAGAGGGCTGAGATGAGCATCGAGCTCACCAGCGAGACACATCGTTACACCGCTTTTGCCTTCGACCTGCGCCTGCCGCTGGGCATCAGCATCGCAAAGGGTGAGAACGGCAGTCTGATGGTGGACTACACCTCGACGCATACCGCCGACAATGGCTACAAACTGTTCGTGACGCAACGGGCTGACGGTTGCTACAGAGTGGTGGGCTTCCACGACAAGAACCAGCGCCTTGTAGACAAAGCGGGAACACTCCTCACGCTGACATTAGAAGCAGCGCCCGACATTGTCAACGGAGAACAGACGGGAAGCCTGACGACCGATTTCACCGACAAGGAAAGTGGTGATGCCGTATTGGGAGTCGTCGGTACCGACTACGTACCGTCGGCATGGTATAGTGAGGCGGACGCACCTTTCGCCCATACATACGGCTTCCCCAATGCCGAGTTCACCATCACCATGAGCAACCCGTCCGGCATTCACGACCTTCCCAACACCCAAGACCTTTCCAACACCCAACGCCTAACACCCAACACCCTGTATAACCTCTTGGGACAGAAGGTGACGAAGGCGGGCCGCGGCATCTATATTATTAATGGTAAGAAAATCCTTTCCCTCCCCTCTATATCTGAAATCCACCCACAATCCTTTCCAAGTGAAGAAGGAAGTAATTACCAAACAGATAATTCCTCCAGTAAAGCAGTATCACCATCGCCCCGCCATCTGAAGGGAGCAGGAGGGAGACTTGCCAAAGGAAAACTTTGTACCCTGGCCGACATCGTGACCATCAACGAGTATCTCAGAGGGAAAGACGTGAACGGCTTTGACGAGACTGCTGCCGACGTCAACGGCGACGGCACGGTGGACGGGGCCGACGTGACGGCAATCGTCCAGATGATCCTACAGTCCACCGAAGGCCCCAAAGAGCTCGACCTTCTCTGCGTATGCTCCGAGGCATCGGAATGGAGCACCGACAAGCCCTTCATGACTGCGGCGAACAAAGACTGTGGCATCATGGGCTTCATCAACGAGGGAGGAAAGACGGTAATGCTGCTGTGCGACTACGTCAACGACCTGTCATACATCCTTTGTCCCACCGACAAGGGCTTCTTCTTGACCACCTACGACATCGAGAATCAGCAGTTGGGCAGCCGTGCCATCTACTGCGAGAACGGTCAGCAACGTATGGCTGGCGTCTTCGACGTAGACTGGAACAACCATACGCTGGTATGCGATTCCGTCGTATCCCTCACATCCTCCGCACAGTCTGCCCGTACGAGGCGTGTTGACAGCGAGAAAGTCATCTACGAGACGATGGGGAACATGTTTGAGGAAATTTCAACTGGTGTCTCCGACCTCTCCCACGGCTACGGCATCGTGGAGACGATAACCCCCGCCGCCGCCACCCCTTCCAAGGCCACCAACGTCATCTCCACCCTGTTCGGCGGGGTGTCAAACCATTACAAAGGTCTCTCCCAAGGTGTTACCGCCTCCGAATACCTGATAGACGAGGGCAGCGAGGGTCTCATCAAATACATGCTCGGCAACGACGCGCTGGGGAAGGTGGCCATGCACCTCTTCGCCATCAAGATGAACCACTCCGACTGGCCCGACAAGATGAAGGAGGACATCACGAAACTCATCAACTCAGACGACGACGAGCCCTCCTACACCATCGTTATGGATCCCTACATCGGCGATTTCTGGGCCAAGGAATTCCACATCAAACAAATGGGCGAGCCCAACCTGAACGACCAGCCTCCCTACAAGGTGGAGGTCAGCGTCAGCGACGTCACCCCGACATCGGTCATGCTGAACGGCAGTTATAAGGAGGTGTACCCCAACAACGCCACCATCCTTCAGATGGGCTATGTCCTCGTAGGTCCCGAAGGCAAGCAGTATTATGAGGCCTTCGACCTGACGCCGCTCAAGGTGAGCGACCTGCAGCCCGAATCCGAATATACCGCCTACGCCTACCTCTCGTCACCCTCGTCTTCGTCGAGCATGTTTATGAGCAAGGGAGTCAGTTTCAAGACTGGCGCCGACGGGATCAAGCTCTCGTCCTACTTAGTGGAGTTCGATGCCGAGGGCGGCACCGAGCGCATCGAGGTGGAAGCCCCTGAGGGCGTGGGGTGGTTTGTGTCTGACAATCCTTGGTGGGTGTCTGTCAAAGAAGACGACACATCGATTACCATCACCGTTCCCGAGACCGACGAGGAGCGCGACGGGGAAGTTGTCATCACGGTCTATCTCTCAAACGGCAAGAAGAAGACCGAGCGCATCAGCGTCTTCCAGTGGTGCGACGAAGGTCCTGAGCAGCCCGACATCGATGCCGACTACGTATTCACCGGTACGCTGAAGTACAAGGGCAGCTTCACCCACTGGGTCGACGGCAAGGAGTCCAACGAGAACTACGACGAATCCGAGTTCATAGCCATGGGCCTCAACATCAGCGACGAGGGGCTTCCCAGTCTGATACTCAGTGGGGAAGGCAGCTCCATCAGCATCGACCTTGACAACGAACTGCGGTCACTATACTACTTCACAGGCTACTGGTGCGACGGTGAACGCGAATACGACGGCTGGAGGTACGTCGTGACGGAGAAGAATTATACCGTGACCGACGACAGGATAGATTTTGAATGGACCGTAGTTGGCGACCGGCAGTTGGATGTGACCCAGACCGATAACCTCGGCGACAAAGTCCATGTCAAAGCCACAGGCAGCTGTCAAAGCAAGGGCAGCATCACCATCATCGGCCTACAGACCGACAGGCCCGCATTGGAATGGCTGCAGAACGATGAAATGGAGTCAGAGCGTATTGAAACCACCGACCGCGGCAATGGCAACGTCTACACCCGCACCTACAAGGAAAAAGACAGCGAAAGCATTGAGGCCCATTTAGAGCCAGACCCCTCATCTACTCGTCAAGCAGGAAGAGCGGGTCTTCTGGCATCACCATGACGGGTGCTGTCTGCCAAGCCTGCATCACCTTTTCGGGCACGAACTCGTTGGGCACCACCAGGCGGAACATGTACTCGCGGAACCAGCGGTCGGTCATAATCAGGCAGCCCTTCTGTCCCCAGTCGGCACCCCACGAGTTCTCCACCTTCCACTTCGTGGCACGCCCCTTGGAGTCCAGGTCGACGGCGGTGAGGGTCATGGCGTGGGTAGAGCCGCTGTCGAACGTACTGATACGCTCGGCCTTGGTCATGGGGAAGGTGGTTCCAAATAGAGCCCC
>JAILPA010000090.1 GCA_024690505.1 Prevotella sp. | reverse complement strand
AATATAAAGAGCCAGGTATATGTGGATGCGGTAACAGGCAACGTCACGGCCAACGACCCAGTATTTGATGGTTTTGGATTCGGAAAGCCATTGGGAGAATGGCCCTAATAAATATAAAGCGAACTAATTGATGAACTTTTTTTCATACGAATTAAGATTAAAAACCGAGTAAGTGGCAGTCGTGAGACCACCCCTTATTTTTTATAGCGAAACACCGAGCAGCAAATCCCTGTTCTGTTTGTCCGCACGGCTATTGTAGTAGATTTCCCTACAATTCTCCTCACTCGTTCCCATTATCTCAGAAATATAGGACGTTGATACGCCCTTACTGATATATCGTGTAATCGCAGTGTGACGAAATGTGTATGTATGCAGTTCAAAGTCACAACCAAGGATTACACCTACCTTCTTCAACCAATTGTTAAGCCTTCCGTTGAAGTGCTTAATATCACCATTATCCGTCTTTTGGCTGGCGAGTTTTTTCTTATTCCTGATTGGGAATATGTAGCCGTCAGAAGATATTTTCCCCCACTTGTTTATAATCTTACGCATGGTATCATTGATAGGGAAGGCACACGGTTTATCCTGCTTATGGGCAATCTTACGCCTCTTGAAGATGATATGCTCCTTTCCATCAACCATTTTAATATCTGACTTCTTCAGCGTTATCGCATCACAAGGCGACTGGCCAGTACACATGAGAAAAACACAGAAATCCCTATAGATGTTGGATTTCGGATTCCTTGGCAGCTCACTCAGCGGCATTTTCTTCAGACGTTCACACTGTTCATCGGTAAGCGTCTTGAACTTCTCCTCGCTGACACGCTTGTCCTTCTTCCACTTGCACCGTTCAACACTCTTCATGTCAAAGCACCCCATTGTTGATGCAATCTGAAGTGTTGCGTGTAGGGTCTTTGATATGTACATGGCACCTTTGCCACCTCTCTCGTCCTCGATCCAGAGAAACATGCCGTTGATAAAGTCCTCAGTAATGTCAGATATGGCCAGCTTCTTGTATTTGATATGCGCATACTCACAATATTCCTCCAGCCTTTTCTTCAGCTTGACATAATTCTCATAGGTTCCCTTGGGAGTGCCATCCTCGTGCCTCTCCTTGCGTTTCTCGTCAATGACATAGGACATCAGCCCATCAAGCATAGAAATCTTCTCCTTGGGCTTTTCTGAGCGCATAGAGGCCATCAGACCATACAAGCTGCCATTCCAGCTGGCCGCCTGTTCCTCTACCTGCCTCCTGAAGGAAAAGATAATCTCGTTGTTCTGGTCCGCGAAGGGACAGCTTGGGATGAAATACTGCCTACGGGCGTTCCAGTGCTTCTTCTGGATGTCACCGACAAGCATTTTCGTCACGTTAATGTACTTGGTTTCACCGTCTTTGTAGAGCCTTAATCTAAGTTGAAACCCCTTGTTTCCGAATAACTGATAGTTAATGTTTACCATAAAACTGCTGTTTATCAATTTGTTACACACTGTGAAATGAATCACAAAATATGCACAAATTTGGCGGAAACACTGCTAAATCCAAGAAAGTGTACAGGTTTTTGCTTTTTTAATTTTTCCTGTAACTAATTGGTCATCAATTAAATAGGTGCAAATCTAACTCTCTCATACTGTACACCTATTTTGTTTTGTGGAGCTGGAGGGAGTCGAACCCTCGTCCGCACGAGGAAACCATACGCTTTCTACACGCTTATCCCAGACTTCATTTTCGTGCGGCGGCAAGACCTGAGCCACCAACCGACGCCTTATCCCCTAAAACTTCATCCCAGCATCGAGGCCTACTGAAACTATTTCCGATTTACCTGCGCCGCTTGATCCTCAGATTCGGAACCACATCCTTGGAGCGACGTCTCGTTTCTCTACCTTGTAAAGAAATTAAGCTCGTGATCTACTGTACTTCGATCAAGCAGCGAGAGCATACTCGTTGTTGCCAATTAATTTTCCGACAGAAGAGATTAAGGAGCCTCCCATCGCCCAGCTCCGCGTGCTTACGTACCATTTCATCCCGCCGTCAAATCCAGTCAACCCCAGAGAGTAAAAACCGGCATTCCACAGGAATTTTCGGTATTGCGGTGCAAAGATAGTAACTTTTTATGGATTAACCATCTTTTTTTACAAGAAAATGTGTACCTTTGCAATAATTTTCCGGTTTAGGAGTTATATAATATATATTAATGTATTGAAACAAACCAAAATAGACATGAAGAAACTCATCTTGGCGCTTTCACTTCTGATACTCACCGGTGTGGGCGTCATGGCTCAGTCGACAATGACCGACCAGCAACTGATTTCATTTATCCTGGAGGAACACGAGAAGGGCTCCACGCAGTCGGAGATTGTCAGCAAGCTGCTGCAGCGCGGCGTGGACATTCAGCAGATTCAGCGTGTGCGGCGCAAATATGAGCGCCAAATTCAGCAGGCAGGCATGGGTGCCGTTGCCGACGAGGCTGTCACCTCCACACGCGACCGCATGAGACAGAACAACGGTCAGACACGGCGAGACAACACCAAGACGAATGCCCAGACAGGCACCAGCCAGCGAATCACTGGCACACGCAACCAGCAACAGCAACTGAAAGACGAAGACCCCGACTTCCTGATGATGCAGGCCGAGCTGGGGGGCATACTGCCCGTTGACTCCATTGCACTACTGGAGGAGCTGCTGGAGGAGCGGAACAAGAAGAAGTCGAAAATCTATGGTCACGACATCTTCAATAACGAGACGCTGAGCTTCGAGTCGAACATGAACATCGCCACGCCCCAGGACTACCGCTTGGGCCCTGGCGACGCCGTAGCCATCGAAATCTATGGTGCCTCGCAAGAGAGCATTGACGCCACCATCACCCCCGACGGCTATGTCACCATCGACGGCTATGGCCCCGTTCAGCTGGCCGGACTCACTGTGGCTCAGGCAAATGCACGTCTGCGCTCGCAGGTGGGCTCGCGCTACAGCGACAGTCAGATAAGGCTCTCGGTGGGACAGACACGCACCATCACCGTAAACGTCATGGGCGAGGTGGAAGCCCCGGGAACCTACACCTTGTCGGCCTTCTCGACGGTGATGAATGCGCTCTATATGGCTCAGGGCGTGACCGACATCGGCACCCTGCGCAACATCAAGGTGTATCGCAACAACCGACTGGTATCTACCGTCGACGTCTATGACTATATCCTTAACGGGCGGGCCACGGGCAACGTGAAACTGACCGACAACGACGTCATCATCGTAGGCTCCTACGAGAATCTGGTCAACGTCACAGGCCGTGTAAAACGTCCCATGTTCTATGAGATGAAGACCGAGGAGAGCCTTGGCGCACTGCTGAAATACGCCGGCGGCTTTGCTGGCGATGCCTACAGGAAGTCGGTGCGCGTCATGCGAAAGTCAGGAGCACTCTACTCCGTGCATACTGTCGATGAGTTCGACTTCTCGTCGTTCCACATGGCCGACGGT
The DNA here is from genome assembly GCA_024690505.1 of Prevotella sp. GTDB lineage: Bacteria > Bacteroidota > Bacteroidia > Bacteroidales > Bacteroidaceae > Prevotella. The sequence goes on along the minus strand of JAILPA010000090.1, from coordinate 13,042 downwards.
GACTCGGTGTCCGTCGACTCCATCGTGGCCCGCTATAGTAACATGGTGGAAATCAAGGGCGCCGTGTTCCATCCGGGCATGTATCAGGTAGGAGGAAACATCACGTCGGTGCGCTCGCTCATAGAGGTAGCAGGCGGCATGTCTGAGGACGCCTTCAGTCCTCACGGCGTGATGCACCGCATGAAGGAAGACCGCACGCTGGAAGTGCTGTCGGTCGACATCGCCGGCATCATGGAAGGCCGCGTGGCCGACGTGCCCCTGCGCAACGAGGACGTGCTCTACGTACCCACACGCAAGGAGAAGCTGCAGATGCAGACGCTGACCATACACGGCGAGGTGCAATACCCCGGCATCTACAAATACGCTGAGAACGAGACACTTGAGGACTTCGTGCTGCAAGCAGGAGGCCTGACCGATGCCGCATCAATGGTGAAGGTCGACGTGGCTCGCCGAATCTCAGACCCATACGCCACCAACAGCATGGACTCTATTGCCCAGACATTCAGTTTCGCACTGAAGGACGGCTTCGTCATCGAGGGCGACCAAAGCTTCCACCTGGAGCCGTTCGACGAGGTCTACATCCGCAAGAGCCCCGGCTACGCCACGCAGCAGAATGTCTATGTGGAGGGTGAGGTGCTGTTTGAAGGCACATACACGCTGTCGAAGAAAGGTGAACGCCTGAGCGAAATCATCCAAAAGGCCGGCGGACTGACAAAGACGGCCTACGCCAACGGTGCCCGCCTCATACGCCAGCGCACCGCCGAGGAGATGGCCCGCCAGGAGGCTCTGCTACAGGCTGCCAGGCGCTCGAAGGGCGGCAAGGGCAAGGACTCCATCGACGTCTCGAAGCTCGACGTCGGGGCAACCTATCCCGTTGGTATTGAGCTGGGTAAAGCCCTGACCAACCCAGGTAGCGACGCCGACATTGAACTGCGCGAGGGCGACCGCATCGTGGTGCCCGAGTACCTGAGAACGGTGAAGATCAATGGCGAGGTGATGTACCCCAACACCACGGGATTCATTGAAGGCAAGAGCTTGAAATACTACATCAACCAGGCCGGTGGATACAACACCAACGCCAAGAAGAGCCAGACATATATCATATACATGAACGGCAACGTGGCCAAGGCAAGCCGCAAGAACAAGCCTGCCCCTGGCTGCGAGATCGTGGTGCCGACCAAACAGCGCGGAAACCGCATGAGCACCGCCGAACTGCTGACTATCGGCTCCACCTCGGCATCTATAGCCACCATGATAGCCACGCTGGTGAACCTGCTGAAGTAACAAGGACAGGAAAAACTGCCGATGCCTAACCCGGAAAAAACGGAGAAGAATATGGAAGAGAACACAAAGAAGAAGCCCATTGACTTTACTGCTATAACAAGGAAGCTGCTGCAACACAAGAAGAAGTTCTTCATCGTGCTGCCTGCCACCCTCATCATCACCTACGTGCTGACCCTCTTCGTGCCACGCTACTACAGTTGTGGCGTCAGCCTGGCACCCGAGACCAGCACCTCATCACTCTCAGGCTCGCTGGGCTCGCTGGCATCATCGTTCGGACTGGGCGGCTCGCTGGCCAAGATGAATTCTGAAGATGCCATCTTTGCCGAGATTTACCCGGACGTCATCGGTTCCTATGATTTCATTGCCCAGCTGATGACCGTGGAGGTGGAAACCATGGACGGCAAGGTGAAGACTAACTACTACACCTATTTGCGTGACCACCAGAAGGATGCATGGTGGAACATTCTGCTAGACAAGACAAAACGTCTGTTTACTTCCGCGCCACCAGCCGACAACTATAGCGGAGAAGAGAAGATAGATGTTTTCAACCTTACCAAACTCCAGAATGAGATTTTCATGGGGGTACGAGGAAAGATAGAATGTTCGGTAGACAAGAAGACCAACATCGTTTCCATTGTTGTAAAGGATCAAGACCCTTTGGTGTGTGCCACGATGGCTAAGGCTACCTGTGAGAATCTTCAGAAATTCATCATTGACTACCGCACCAACAAAACCCGCATAGACTACGAATACTACAAGAAGCTGTGCGAGGAGAGCAAAGTCCAATACGACGAGGCCTGCAAGGCATACGCCGCCGTTGCCGATGCCAACCAAAATGTGATCCTGGCAAGCTACAAGACAAAACTGGAATCGCTGGAGAACGAGATGCAGTTGAAATACAACGCTTACATGGCTATGAACACCCAGATGCAGGCTGCTGCTGCCAAGCTGCAAGAAGCCACGCCCGCCTTCACCATGATTGAGACAGCTTCGGTGCCAGTGAAGCCAGCCGGTCCCAAGCGCATGTTCATCTCCATCGGCATGATGATGCTGGCATTCTTCATCCTGTCTGCCCGCGTGCTATTGAAAGGTGAACAATGATACTGGTATTCATATTTCTTTTGATGCTGTCTTGTTTCTATCTGTCACTGATAGAGAAATGCCTTCCCCAAGACTTCTTTCGATATGTGATGTGGGGAATCATCCTCTTGATGGTGGTGATTTCGGGAACAAGACCGGGGACGAGCGTGAGCGACTTCCTCGTATACGAAGAAATATTTTATAATTTCGACTCGACCAAGAACCAGTTAGCTGTAGAGAGCACATTCCTGTGGGTTTGTGAGTTCTTCTATTACCACGGAGGCACCATCAGGTCAGTCATCTGGCTCTATGCCCTGCTCTCTATTCCCCTGAAGGTCTACTCGCTGTCAAGAATGGCAACGCCCCAGATTATGCTGCTGGCCATTCCCATCTATCTGGGAAACTTCTTCCAGCTTCACGACTGTGAGCAGATGCGTGTGGCAGCTGCATTGGCAATGGGCATGTACTGTTTCCTGCTGCGCTTGGAAGGCAAGAAATGGACGTGGATTCCGTTCTGGCTGGTAGCCATTTCGCTACACCATACTGCCACGGCCCTCATCCTGCCCTTGCTCATCACTCCCCAAAAAGCCATGAGCCTTCGCTGGCGTATTGGCCTGATAGTCCTCGTCGTGGTGGGAATTATCTGCTGGATTATACACATCAATCCCATCACCACGCTCCCCATTCCCTATATCGAGGCCAAGATGGCTCTCTACGAACTGGCTATCAGCAATGGTGAGCATCCCGACATCCTGGTGCTGCACCCCATCGTTCTGCTACGTCTCATCACGCTGTTCTACGTTCTCTATTTCTACGACCTCATCTATGAACACCTGAAATGTCTGAATATCGTCTTAGTATGCGAGGCATTAGGGTTGTTCTGCTGGTTCGGACTGTCAGAGATGTCGGTTTTCGCCGTCAGGATGTCCGAGTTGTTCGAGGTGACTGAAATCATTCTCTTTGCCTCAGTCATTTACACTGTCAAGCCGATATGGCTGGGCAAGCTCTATCCCATAGCCTTTGCACTGTACATATTCCTCTACGGGTGTAGGGTGAACCAATTCGGATTTGCTTCATGACCCAGTCGACGCCCAGCGAGACCATCAACCAGCGACGCACCAGTCTGCTGATAAAGAACATCCTGCTATCGTTTTTTATCAAAGGCTGGAGTGCCGTGGTAGTACTGCTGATGGTGCCTTTGACGCTGAAATGCCTGGGCAGCTATCAGAACGGCGTATGGCTGACCATAAGCAGTATGCTTGTATGGATTGACCAGATGGACATTGGCCTGGGCAACGGTCTTCGCAACCGTCTTGCCATCCACCGCGCCCACGACCAGGCCGACCATGCACGTCAAGCGGTCAGTTCGACCGTTGCCATGCTCACCTGCATCATTCTCCCTGTCTATCTTCTCTTGGCGATGTTGGTATGGTTTGGCGATGTCTACGGCTTCCTCAATGTTGACGCCAGGCAGATACCCGAGTTGCGCACAGCCCTTCTCTGTGCCGTCACTTTGGTATGCATCACATTCGTGCTGAAGTTCATCGGGAACGTGTACATGGGAATGCAACTGCCCGCTGCCAGCAACTTTATCATGTCTTTAGGTCAGACCCTTGCCATGCTTTTTACGTGGCTGCTCTTCATTAGCGGCAAGGCATCTTTCCTCAACATCGTCATTGCCAACACTTTGGCGCCACTGCTCATCTATCTTGCTGCCTATCCCTACACCTTCCGCATCAAGTACCCCCAGCTACGCCCCACATGGCGAAGCGTCAGCCTGCGCTCCGCCCTGCAGCTGGGCCAGTTGGGCGTCAGGTTCTTCTGGCTTCAGATTGCTGCCATCATACAGTTCATGTCGGCCAACATCCTCATCTCCAAGTTCTTCACCCCGGAGATGGTGACCCCCTATCAGATTGCCTACCGCTACATGAGTTTAGTCATGGTGTTTTTCACCGTGGTCTGTATGCCATTCTGGAACGCCACCACCGACGCCTATGAACGCAACGACATGACGTGGATACGTAATGCCAGCCACAAGATGAACCTCCTCACCCTCCTGGTCTTCTTGCTTTTGGCGGTCATGGTGGCAGTGTCGCCCTGGGTCTACGACCTGTGGATTGGCGATAAATGCCACGTACCCTTTGGCATGACAGCCCTGATGGCCACCTACATCTTCCTGCTTGTCCTCAGTATGCGATATTCCTATTTCCTCAACGGCATAGGAGCCTTGCGCCTGCAGATATACATGACGGCCTCGGCCTTCCTCTTCATTCCCCTGGCCTGGCTCGTCAGCCACACCACCCACAACATCATGTGGTTCATGGCTGTGATGTGCCTGTGCAACCTGCCTGGAATAGTTGTCAACATCATCCAGTTCCACAAGATACTGGGAGGCACGGCGAAGGGCATTTGGAAAGCTGAGAGATGTAACAACACCGATTAAGCATGAGCAGATACAAAATACTGGGCGTTGTGACGCTCTATCATCCTAACCAAGACGAGGCTATTGCCAACGTCAAAACCTATTTGCCCCATTTGGACCGTCTCATCATCTGGGACAATTCTCCACTCGACGACCGTCTCCAGCCGTTATTCCGCGAGCAGCTGGCCGAAGAGTGGGACAAGGTGGTATGGCAGGGCACCGGACAGAACACCTGCATTGCTCCAGCCATCAACCATGCTTGGCACCATGCTCAGGAGAACGGTTTCCACGCCATCCTGCTAATGGACGACGACAGTCGCTGGGACGACTTCCCCGCCTATCGCCACGACGTAGAAAGCCACATGGAACAGGGCATAACAGCTCTTTTTACGCCATACATACCTGGCTGCGACCAGTTCAGCATTGAGCTGCCGGAACAGGAGAAACGCCTCTGTATCAACTCGGGAACCATCATCCCGACACAGATTTTCAACACCATTGGCGGCATTGATGAAGACGCCTTCCCACTCGATGCCATCGACCACCATCTGTCGTTCGCTGCCCGCGAGCATGGCTTTTCCATTCTTTGCCTTACTGCCCACAAGCTGTGCCACGCACTGGGGCAGCCGCAGCGTATGGGCCCCTTCCGCATCTTCACGCCCAATTATGACCGGCATCGCACCTACAGCATGACGCGCTCCCACATCATCTGCTACCGTATGCATCGCGCCGTCACCACCAAGGAAGACCGAGACTACCTGTATCAGGAAGTGATACGCCGCAAATTCTTCAGGATAATCCTGGCCGAGCCCGACAAGCTGCGCCGCATGTGGGCTTTGATGAAAGGAATCGTCAAAGGGTACAGATACAAGGCCCCGGTTCGGGACAAGCTCGTTTGAAACGGCAAAATGTAAGGGAAATTCAAATTCACGAAAAGAGCTGTGCAACAGGAATTTTAGAAAAGCACCGCTTTGAGGGCAGAAAAGCACCGCTTTGAGGGTCGAAAAGCGGTGCTTTTCCACTTTCAAAGCGGTGCCTCCCTTTTCGAAGAAATATCCATGTAAAGAAAATTCACAATCTGCTCCAGCTTGGAACGCTCTTGCAGCGAACTGATGTAAGAACTGTCAGGGAATGATTGTCCTCAATGAATGGGGCCAAAAGCACGACAAGTGAAGATTATGGCCTGCAAATTTGTGTACTTGGATTTTTTTGCGTACATTTGCAGCGATGAAACAGCACGAAGTGGCCATCTTGATGGCAACATATAACGGTGAAAGGTTTCTGCGCGAACAAATAGAATCCATCCTGGCACAAACAAGCCAGGACTGGCATCTGTATATCCACGACGACGGGTCGAATGACCAAACGCCGGTTATCATTCAGAAGTATGCAGGCAAGTATCCCGAACTGATAACCACGCTCAGCTATCCTCCACAAGGCGGTGCCTGCCATAACTTCCTGAGTATGCTTAACAGGGTAGAGGCTCACTATTACATGTTTGCCGACCAAGACGACAGGTGGCACAGCAACAAAGTGGAGCACTGCCTGCAGAAGATGAAGGAAGTACAGGCAAACGGACACAGCCCGGAAGAAATGCCCCTCATCGTGCATTGCAACCTGAGAATTGCCGACGAACAGCTGAACATCATCCACGACTCGTTCTGGGATGCCTGCCAGCTGCACCCTGAGATTTATCATAGCCTGAAGCACCGCGTCAGCAGCATCATCCCTGGGTGCACCATGCTGTTCAACCACAAGGTAAAGGACATAGTAGGCAATGCCGAGAATGCCATCATGCACGACTACTGGCTGACGGTGCGCACGCTGGCAGCCGGAGGCCAAGTGATGCCTTTAGCCGAACAGCTGATGGACTACCGGCAGCACACCGACAATGCCATTGGGGTGGAGAGCTGCTATAAGACCATCACTGGGCTAAAGAAGCTGGCACGCTGCAAATATCTGCTCAACGCCCACAAAGAGAACTACAGAATGTTGCACGCAGCAGGCTATGGCTCGAAGACAACCTACTGGCTGAACAAGGCGCGGGAATTCGTCCTGGTAAAATGGAAAGAGATGAGAGGTGAGAGGAATGAAAGGGGGTAAAGGAGTTTTTTGGTAGTTAAAGGTGTTAATTTTGGTAGTTAAGGTAGTTAAAGTAGTTAAAGGACAATACTTCTGCTGCTGACACCTCCACTCCTTAGAACACTTCTGCTGCTGACACTTCCACTCCTTAGAATACAGCCAAGGGCGGTAATGTCCTTTAACTCCTTTAACTACCTTAACTCCTTTAACTACCAAAAAAACACTTTAACTACCTTAACTACTTTAACTACTTTGATAATATGAATTATGAATTATGAGAGAGTGTGCATTCACCATAGTAGCCAAGAACTATATCGGTCTGGGGCAAATCCTGGGCCAGTCGCTACAACGGCATAATCCGGAGATTGACTTCCGCATCTTCGTGGCCGACGAGTTTAAGGATATTCCCACACAGCTGCCATCCTGCGTCATCATGGCCAAGGAGGTGCTGAGCGGCATCAAGCCCCAGCAATGGACCGACATGTCGTTCAAATACGACCTCACCGAGTTCTGCACTGCCATCAAGCCGTTCTGCTTCAGCTACGTGTTTGCTCAGGGCTACGACAAAGCCTATTACTTCGACCCCGACATCTACGTCTTCTCAAGCATCGGCGACATCAGCACGGCACTGAACCATCACAGCATGGCCCTGACGCCACAGATTTTGGGCATACACACCGTCTACGACGGCGAACACCCCGAATGGGCCATGAACGTGAACGGCATCTTCAACCTGGGATTCTGCGCCATACGCAACGACGAATGGGGCCTGCGCATCGTGGAATGGTGGAAAGAACGCCTGCGCGACCAGGCCTTTGCCGACAGGGCCGTAGGACAGTTTACCGACCAGAAATGGATGGACTGGGTGCCCGCCCTTCTCGGCAGCCGGCTCTGCGTACTGCAGTCATTAGGCATGAACGCCGCCCCATGGAACTACTTCGAGCGTCGCATCTACAAAGACGCCGACCAGAAACTGCGAGTGACATTCCGGTCCGCAGACCAGCCTCAGCGCGACGACACCCTGGTGTTTGTACACTTTGCCGGCTACGACTATTCCAAACTGAAACAAGGCATCATTGCCAGAAAGCGCATCGAAGACCTGAAGGAATACGACGACGTAAACATCATCAACGCCATCTACCGCGATGCCATCGTCAGCCAGTCGCAATTGTTCGACGCTTTCATCTCTCAGACATATTCCTATGCCGCCTACGACGACGGAAGTCCTATTGCAGCCTTCCACCGCCGCCTCTATCACGGCTTGGCCGAACCGCCAGCAAACCCGTTTGCCACAGGAAGCGGCACCTTCCACGAGCTCATCAGGAAGAAAGGCATGGTGATTCAGGAAAGCATCGACGGCGTATCACGCAGAAACCTCGATGGCATGGACACCAAGAAGCGCCAGCTGGCACGCTTCTACCGGTTCCTCTTCAAGGTTTTGGGCTACAAGCGCTATGTCATGTTCCTCAAGAGCCTCTATTTCTATTGCCGCCCCGAGATGCACTCATTCCTAATAAAGAAAACAAATGCCTAAGATACTGCTGATACGCGAGAACCTGAAAGGCGGTACCGACAACTACTGCAAAGTGCTGCACAGACTGCTTGGCCACGACAACGACTGCCAGGTGCTGCCTGTCACGGACATTCCCCACGTCAAGTCGGCACTCTATCACTATAAATATGAGGAACAAGTGCTCAGGCCCTATATCGAACAGGCCGACATCGTCCACGTGAACGGCTACACCGCACAAGGCACCATCGACGCCATGCGCCTTGCCCATCGTTTAGGCAAGAAGATCGTATATACCGGCCATTGGCATCCGTTCAGCTGCCTGCGCCATCCGGCACTGGGAAAGCTGTTCTTCAACATGAAAATGAAACGGGCCATCATGCGCTATGCCGACGTAGTTACCACCATAAATAACGAAGATACCCGTTTCTTCAGTTCCTTCTTTCCTAACGTTGTACAGATTCCTCATCCGCTCAACGAACAGTGCAGGACAGACGAGCCTTCAGAGGCGAGCATCGGACAGCGCGACCCGCAGATGATTCTCTTCGTGGGCAGGATTGACGACCCTGTGAAAGGCTTCGAACAGATTTATGCCCTGCCCGAAGGGCACTACCACATCCACTGCGTGGGAAAGGGCGTACTGCCTGCCGAGCGTAGCGACATCACCCATCACGTCAACATCCCCACCGAAGAGCTGACAGCCCTCTACCAAAAGGCCTCGCTGCTTGTCGTCCCATCGAAATACGAAGCCTTCTGCTTCGTTGCCCTCGAGGCCCTCTCGCAAGGAGTGCCTGTGGTCATGTCGGAGAGGGTACGCATTGCCGACTATCTGACCGGCACTGCCGGATGGGCAGTCTACCGCTACGGCGACACAAAAGACTTTATTGCCAAGGTAGAACAAACCCTTGGCCAAACCGTCAGCATAGACCGTATCCGCCACATCTTCGACCCACAGGCCATTGCCGGGAAATACAAACAGATTTATTTAGAGGTGAGAGGTGAGAAGTGAGAAGTGAAAGGTATGAAAATATGAATTATAAATTACTCATTATTACAGTCCTGTGGTGCCTCTGCCCTACCCTTCTGTCGGCTCAGGGCGAGATGCCCATCATTGCCTATATGGGGGTGCCTAACGACAAGACCACAGCGCAGAACTTCAAGAATCTCAGCGATTGCGGCTTCAACGTGAGCCTCTACGGCTACGCCTCGCTCAAGGAGATGCAAACAGCCTGCAACGTGGCCCGACAATACGGTATCAGGATTTTAGGGCACTGCCCTGAGACCCACAACTCGCCCGAGGTGGCCGCCGCCGTTCTGAAGGGGCACCCCGGTTTCTTTGGCTACGTGCTGAAAGACGAGCCCTCAGTGGAAGAGCTGCAGGAAAGCCAAAAGGAGATAACAAGGCTGAAGAGGGTCGACAACAGCCACTGCTTCTACATCAATCTGCACCCCTATTATGCCGACTGGACTTTGCAGCACACCAAGACCAAGACCTACGACGACTACTTAGAGGCCGCCCTTGCCACCTCCTGCAAGCAGCTGTCCTTCGACTTCTACCCGATTACCCGCGATGGGCTTCGCAACGGCTGGTTCAGCAATCTCGAGGCTTTCCGCCAGAAAAGCATCCAGTCGGGCACGCCCTTCTGGGGCTTCGTTCTTTCTGTGCCCCACGCCGTTTATCCCCAGCCCACGAAAGGTTCCCTGCGGTTGCAGGTCTACTCGAATCTGGCCTACGGTGCCCAAGCCATCCAGTACTACACCTATTGGACTCCTCCCAAGGAAACAGTGAACGACTACCACGACGGTCCTGTCGACGCCAACGGCAAGAAGACCAAGACCTATAAACTGGTGAAGAAGATGAACCAGGAGCTGCGCACCGTATCTCCACTCTTCTATGGCGCCAAGATTGTTGCCGTGAACCATGCCGATGCCGTTGGAAGCCGGGGAATCATCGTGTCACAGCTTCACAGCAACGGCCAGGACTATCTTGTCATCGTCAACAAGGACTATCAGCGCAAAATCAAGGTGAAGACCGCAGCCATCCAGTCCCTGACAACGGATTACAAGGCATTGTCATCCATGAAATCCGACCTCCTCTGCCAAGTCACAAAGGAGCTGCAGGAGAAGGAACTGAAAGGCAGCTACACCATTCCATCTGGTGATATTCTGCTCTTCAAGTTGAAATAATAGCGAAATAGTTTGCCCATATCCAAATAAATGCCTACCTTTGCAGGCATGAAAGAGTTTTCACTTCTCATGTCCGTTTACAATAACGAGCGGGCAGATTACCTGACGATGTGCTTCGACAGCATAGCAGCGCAGACTGTGCGTCCCACCGAGATTGTTCTGGTGGAGGACGGTCCGCTGTCGGCTGAGCTTCACGAAGCCATTGCAAAGGAAGAGAAGCGTTTCGCCACCATCAAGCGGGTGGTTATGGAAAAGAACCAGGGACTGGGCATTGCGCTCAACGCAGGAATGCAGGCTTGCAGCTACGACATCATAGCCCGCATGGACACCGACGACATCTGTATGCCCCATCGCTTTGAAGTGCAGCTGGCCTACATGGAAGCCCATCCCGAGACCGACGTCCTTGGTGCCTGGATTACCGAGTTCGACAATAATCCCACGAATACCGTCAGTATGCGCTGCCTGCCCGAAAACCACGACGACATCTTCAAATTCGGCAAGAAGCGCAACCCCATCAACCATCCCGTGGCCATGTTCCGCAAACAGGCCGTGTTCAATGCAGGAGGCTACCAACCCTGCCTGCTCTTTGAAGACTACTACCTCTGGGCACGCATGATGATGCAGGGCTACACCTTCCACAACCTGCAAGAACCCCTACTGCTCTTCCGCCGCTCACCCCAGATGATAGGCCGACGTGGCGGAATGAACTATATCCGCCACGAGATACATTTCTTCAAAAAGCTCCGTGCCATCGGCTATATTTCCCTGCCAAGGCTCATCATCAACGATATTCAGCGCATCACCGTCAGACTGCTCCCCAACAGTCTGCGCAGCTCTGTCTACAAGCACCTGCTCAGGACAGGAGTCAGGAGGAAATAACGGTTTCCTGCCCATGACAGACGGTGTGTGAAAAAAAAATCTTCTTTACATAATAATACAGTCCGCACTTCGTTATTATGATATAAAGAAGAACAATAGCCCATGACGAAACTTGAAAACGGATACGTGCTCGATGGCATGAACGAGATTGAACGCACCGTGAAGCGCATTCTGGACTTTTTCGTTGCAACCATATCGCTCGTCATCTTCTCGCCACTCTTCCTCGTTTGCTATATCTTGGTGAAGCGCGAAGACGGAGGCCCTGCCATCTTCAAGCAACAGCGCATCGGGCGCTTCGGAAGACCATTCAACATCTACAAATTCCGCTCCATGCGCGTGGATGCCGAGAAAGACGGCCCGGCACTGTATCAGCACGAGAACGAGACACGCATGACTAAAATAGGTAAGTTCCTGCGCACCCATCACCTCGACGAGCTGCCGCAACTGTGGAACGTGCTGAAAGGCGACATGGCCTTTATCGGCCCTAGGCCCGAACGCGAGTTTTATATCAAGCAAATCATGGAGCGTGACCCACGCTACGTCTACCTCTACCAGATTCGCCCGGGCGTCACCTCCTACGCCACGCTCTACAACGGCTATACCGACACCATTGAGAAGATGCTGCGGCGCCTGGAGCTCGACCTCTATTACTTAGAGCACCGTTCCTGGTGGCTCGACATCAAGATTCTTGGCAAGACATTTCTGAACATTGTCTTCGGCAAGAAATTCTGAGAGACAAGAGCCGTGTTACGGTTTTTGGCGGACTACCCACTTTTCCTCACACAGTTCCTCTTCCTGTCTGCCGGTGGGAAGCGAAGTTCATGGAATAAGCAGAAAGATTAGTATTTACGGAAATGGAACCGGAGGAGGTCGGACTGAAGCGTCATTTTCGAAGATGTCAGTTGCAGAATCTGGAAGGTTTCTGTGAGCCCGCTGAGCCCAAAGTGGGCAATGGTGGCAGGATTGGCGATGATGCTGTCGGAAATTTCACGAACGTCGGCCACAGGGTCGGTCAACGTCAGTGTTTGGCCGTTGTGCCTGAAACGGAAGAACACTGAGAAATGGTCGCGTGCACGCATCTGCAGCAGGTCGGCCTGCACAGCCCAGAATATCAGCTGCTGTCGCACGTCGGCCGATTGTCCGCTCTGAAGGGTGTCTACCTGTATGAGTTGCCAGTTACCGTCGAGTTTGCCATTGTCGGAGGTATGGAACTTGTCGCAGGCAGAGGCTATGAGCACTGCCACCAAAACAGGGATGATATGTAGAAGAGTTCTTCGTGCCACAGATCTTGCTGTATTTATTTGACTTTGAAGTGTTTGCAGACAGTGAACTGCACACCGGCATTGTCGCCCAGCAGCGAACCACGGTCGAGGGCAAAGGCGCCTTTCACGCTCCATCCGCCAAGAGCCGATGCCTGGGGGAAGGCATAGTCGGCCTCGGCCAGCAGGCTGAAGTTGCGTCGCGGGTCGGGATATGGCTCGATGTAGGTGCCGAAGCCTTTCTGCCAGGTGGCCAGCAGTCGGTAGTGCAGGCCAGGGGCAGGCGGCGGTGTTCCGCTGATGCCCAGGTGGATGGCCCAGAAGCGGTTGTCGGCAATG
>JAILPA010000069.1 GCA_024690505.1 Prevotella sp. | reverse complement strand
CACCGATCAGGCCGGTGAGACCCATCAGGCAGAGATAGCCCTGCCGCTGGGCAACCGCAAGACTGCTCTCAGAATCGACGTTGCCGAGAAGGTGCTCGTCGAGGAAGGCGGAAAGGTCACCTTCCACCTGCTCAATGCCGCTGGCAACGACATCGACACAAACGTGAAATACAAGATAGAGAAGATACCTGCAGCAGGGAACACAGCCAGCGTAAGATGGATCACGGCAAAGACGAATACACCCGTGACATTGGCAAAGATGGCAAGCGGACGCTATCGCATCACAGCACAGCCGGCCAATGCCACCGATGACATGGAACCGGCTGAGCGTGAGTTCATCGTATTCTCTCTCGACGACAAGCGTCCCGCTATAGAAACCGACGACTGGTTCTACATCCACAAACGCCAGTTCCCCAACACGGGAGCTCCGGTCACCTATCAGGTGGGCTCGTCGGACAAGGACGTGCATGTGCTCTATGCCATCACGGCGGGCGAAAAACTGCTGGAAAGCGGCACCGTCAACCTTACCAACGAGCTGGTGAACCGCAAGCTGAACTACAAGGAGGAATACGGAAATGGCGTGCTCATTGCCTATGCCTGGGTGAAAAACGGCAAGGCCTATCACCATGAGGCCACCGTCAAGCGTCCCGTTCCTGACGTGCTGATGAAAATGAAATGGGAAACCTTCCGCAACCGTCTCACTCCCGGACAGCAAGAGGAATGGACACTCACCATCACACACCCCGACGGCACACCTGCCAATAATGCCCAGCTCATGGCAGCGCTCTACGACAAGAGCCTTGACCAGATAGCATCCCATGACTGGAGCATGGTGCCCCACCAGTATCTGCCCCAGCCCAGCACCCGCTGGCTCATGCAGGCGTGGAGCGGTTTCTCGCTCAATGGTTCGGCACGCACCGAGTCGCGCTATGTGCCCGACTTCAGGCTGAATCATTTCGACCACGAAGTATATCCGTCCTATTATTATGCCAGCAACATGCTCTTCAAGAAGATGCGGATGCGTGGTGACATCGTAGAGGAAGCACCTATGTTGTTAGGCGCTGCCGCTGGTGCAACAATGGACTTTGCCGAAAGAAAAGTGGAAGAAGAGAGTGCTGCTGACACTGATGAAGGGAGCATGAAGAAAGATGATGCCCAGCCCAAGGAACAGCAAGAGCAACTGCAGATGCGCGAGAACCTGCAAGAAACCGCTTTCTTCTATCCGCAGCTCATGGCCGACAGCACCGGACGTGTGGCTATCAAGTTCACACTGCCTGAGAGTCTCACCACATGGCGATTCCTCAGCGTGGCACATACACAGGATATGATGTATGCCACCATGCAGGACGAGGCCGTCGCACAGAAGGATGTGATGATACAGCCAAACATGCCGCGCTTTGTGCGACACGGCGACAACTCCACCATCAGCGCACGCGTCTTCAACACCAGCCAGCAAGCACAAAATGGCACAGCACGTCTGCAACTCATCGACCCAGAGACGGAAAAAGTGGTGTACGACAAGCAGCAGCAGGTCAGCATCGCTGCAGGAGGAACATCGGGCGTCAGCTTCATAGTGCCCTGCTCGCAGTTCGACCAGTCGCTGCTGATTGCCAAGATGATGGTCAGCGGAGCGACATTCAGTGATGGCGAGCAGCACTATCTGCCTATATTGCCCGACAAAGAGCGCGTCACCGTCACCGTGCCCTTCACTCAGAACGAACCCGGCACGAAGACAATCGACCTCAGCGCACTGGTGCCCAATAACGCTACGCAAGGCAAGCTCACGGTGGAATATACCAACAACCCGGCATGGCTGATGATTCAGGCATTGCCATCGGTAGGCCATCCTTACGACGACTGTGCTATCTGTCAGGCAACATCGTTCTATGCCAACGCGCTAGGACGCCATATCCTGAATCAGAACCCGCAAGCCAAAGACGTGTTCGAGATGTGGACACGCGAGACTGGTCAGGAGACAACGCTGATGAGCAACCTGCAGAAGAATCAGGAACTGAAAGACCTGGTGCTGAACGAGACACCCTGGGTGCGCGATGCTGACCGCGAGGTACAGCAGAAACAGTTGCTGGCCGACTTCTTCGACAAGAATCTGATGAGCAATCGCATCAACCAGGCCGTGGAGAAACTGAAGAAGCTACAGCGTGGCGATGGCTCATGGAGCTGGTGGCCCGACATGCCCGGCTCGTTCTACATGACGTTGGAAGTCAGTGAGATGCTGGTTCGCCTGAATCAGATGGCAGGAATGCAGAAGGAAACCGAAAACATGCTGCAGAATGCTATTGACTACCTTGGTGACGACATCGTAGAGATGGTAAAGCAGATGAAGAAGTACGAGAAGAAAGGCTACAAGCAGTCATTCCCCAGTAACATGGCACTGCAGTGGCTCTACATCTGCGCCATTGACGGGCGTGACCTTCCTTCCAAGGTGAAGAGTGCCAACGAGTATCTCATCAAGCTGCTGAAGAAAGAGAACAAGCGTCTGAGCATCTACGGCAAGTCGATGGCTGCCATCATATTGAACGACAAGACTTATATCAAGAGTCTGAAAGAGTATACCGTCTACCGCGAGGACATCGGACGCTACTATGACACAGGGCGTGCTCTTTACTCATGGTTCGACTACCGCATTCCTACTCAGGTGGCAGCCATCGAGGCCTTGCAACGCCTGTCGCCCGACGACAGCATCACAATCGACGAGATGCGTCGCTGGCTGTTGCAGTCGAAGCGCACACAGGCTTGGGACACACCCATCAACAGCGTCAACGCCACCTATGCCTTTATGAACAATCGACCTGAAGTGCTGAAGGCTCAGCCAAAGACTTCTCTACGCATTGACGGCAGCGAACTGGAGACGCCGCAGGCAACAGCCGGACTGGGATATATAAAGACAGCAGTGCCGATACAGGGGCAGAAAACCTTTGAAGCAGAGAAGACATCGACAGGCACCAGCTGGGGCGCAGTCTATGCTCAGTTCATGCAACCTTCATCGGAGATTACCGACCTGCAGAGCGGCATCACAGTGACACGTGAAATATTGGTAGGCAACGACCTGTCACCCCTCACCTCAGGCACAGCATCGCTCAAAGTAGGTGACCGCATCAAGGTACGTCTCACTATTGTTGCCGACCGCGACTACGACTTCGTACAGGTGGTCGACAAGCGGGCAGCCTGCATGGAGCCTGTCAGTCAGCGAAGTGGATACCAATGGCGTGAAGGCTACTACTATGCGCCAAAGGACTGCAGCACAAACTTCTACTTTGACATGCTTAGAAAAGGCAAGCACGTCATTACGACAGAATACTACATCGACCGCGAAGGCACCTATGAGACGGGGACATGCTCTGCCCAGTGCGCCTACTCACCAGAATTCCGTGGTACGACAAAGTCGGTAACACTTCGAGTGGAGAAGTAACAGAATAGTGACGCGTGGACGCTGTCGTCCTGCGCTAAAATAGAACAAGAAACAGAAGAAAACATGACATTAAGCAAGAAGAGGATTGATAAGCGGTGGATGGTGTTGTTGGCCTTGTTCGCCATACAATGGCCATTGTTCGCCGAATACGCATGTGCACAGAAACTGAGCATACGAAAGACAACCATCGACGTGGGAAAGACGGGCTTTATGATGCCCGTCACCGCCACCTTCGAGCTACGCAATAAAGGCTCGAAAGCACTGACCATCAGTCAGCTGAAGACCGACTGCGGGTGTACCACAGTCGATGGCCCCACGTC
This sequence comes from Prevotella sp., assembly GCA_024690505.1. Classification (GTDB taxonomy): domain Bacteria; phylum Bacteroidota; class Bacteroidia; order Bacteroidales; family Bacteroidaceae; genus Prevotella. Next base: position 25,758 of record JAILPA010000069.1, on the reverse strand, counting down.
TGTTGCGCCAGGCGACCGATTCACCATCTCGCTAACCTACGATGCAAAACTGCTGGGACACTTCGTGAAGCAGGTAGCCGTCTATAGCGATGCCACCAAGGCTCCCGTCTATCTGAAGATGAAGGGTGTGGTACTGGAAGATCTGGTAGACTACTCAAACCGTTACCCATACGACATGAACGGGCTGTTGGCCAGCACTAACAACGTTGAGTTCGACGACGTGCTGAAAGGTGAGTCGCCTGAGACGGAAATTCTCCTCTTCAACAACACAGAGGAGGTGATGACCCCCAATTTTCTTCACCTCCCTTCCTACCTGTCGGCACTGGCAACACCAGAGACACTGGAGCCAAGCCGGTCGGGAAAGATAACACTGATTCTTAACTCAGAGGAGGTAGGCAAATACGGACTGACTCAGGTGCCTGTCTATCTGGCACGCAAGTTGGGTGATAAGGTGAATCGCAACATTGAGATTCCTGTCTCGGTGGTACTGCTCCCCGACATGACCGACTTTGAAGGGCAGAACCGCCAGAATGCGCCTCAGCTGCAATTATCGGCAGACGCACTGACCTTGGACAAACGCCATAAGTCGGGCACCATTACTCTGAGCAACACCGGACAGAGCATGCTCAACATATCATCGCTGCAAATGTTCACTGGCGGCATGAGCGTCAAACTGCCACAGCGTGACCTTGCACCAGGCGAGTCAACGAAGATGAAAGTCACCGTCAGTCCCGACCAGCTGAAGAAAGCACGTTCAAAGCCTCGCGTGCTGATGATTACCAACGACCCCGACCGCGCGAAGGTAGTTATCAACATCAATGTAGAATAGAGATGGTCGTCAACATCAATTTAGAATAGACACTGAAACAATGGAACATCCCGAGAACAGTTCTGAATATGCCGGACTGCAAGTGAACAGCGGCGTTGAACAACCCTCAATCATCAACCCTTACCTGAAGCGCAACCGCTTTCGTCGTCGAGAGCTTAGTCCCGGCGAGATGGTGGAAGGAATCCTAAAGGGCGATGTCACCATTCTGTCGCAGGCGGTGACCCTCATTGAGAGCATCAATCCCGAGCATTATGCCCGAGCACAGGAGGTGATAGAAAAATGCCTGCCATTTAGTGGACGTTCAGTTCGCGTGGGCATCAGCGGTGTACCGGGAGCGGGCAAGTCGACCAGCATCGACGAGTTCGGCATCCACATTCTGAAAGAGCGTGGCGGACGACTGGCCGTGCTGGCCATCGACCCCTCATCGGAACGTACCAAGGGAAGCATCCTCGGTGACAAGACGCGCATGGAGAAACTGTCGGTACACCCCGATTCGTTCATACGTCCCAGCCCATCGGCTGGCTCACTTGGCGGTGTGGCCCGCAAGACTCGCGAGACCATCATCCTCTGCGAGGCTGCCGGCTTCGACAAAATCTTTGTAGAGACAGTAGGTGTGGGACAGAGCGAGACGGCTTGCCACTCCATGGTCGACTTCTTCCTGCTGATACAAGTAGCTGGCACAGGCGATGAGCTGCAAGGCATCAAACGCGGTATCATGGAGATATCCGATGGTATCGTCATCAACAAGTGCGACGGCGACAACGTGGACCGCTGCCACATGGCAGCCACCAACTATCGCAACGCCCTGCATTTCTTTCCCATGCCAGAAAGCGGATGGATGCCACGCGTGCTTTGCTACAGCGGCTTCTATGGCACAGGCGTGAAGGAAATCTGGGATATGATCTATGAATACGTTGACTTCGTTAAGCACAATGGCTACTTCGACTTCCGCCGCAACGAACAGGCTAAATATTGGATGTATGAGAGCATCAACGAGCACCTGCGTCTGAACTTCTACAACAATCCCATGATTCGGCAACAGATGCACCATGCAGAAGAGACCGTGCTTGCTGGTCACAAGACTAGCTTCGTGGCAGCACAGGAACTCCTTGACGCCTATTTCAGAAACCTACAACGAGACTATGCTACAGATTGAGATTGACAGCGGCAGTGGATTCTGCTTCGGTGTGACCACAGCCATCAACAAGGCTGAGGAGGAACTTGCAAAAGGCAATCAACTGTATTGTCTCGGCGACATCGTGCATAATGGCATGGAGTGCGAGCGCCTTAAGAAGATGGGGCTCATCACTATCAACCACGACGACATGCGACAGCTGCACAACGTAAAAGTGCTGCTGAGGGCCCACGGCGAACCGCCCGAGACCTACGAGTTGGCCCGAATGAACAATATTGAGATCATAGATGCCACTTGTCCGGTGGTGCTGCAGTTGCAGAAACGCATCAAACAGCAATATGAGGCACCTGCCTCCAAGAGTCTTCCTAAGGCCACCTCCGACAGTCTTCCCAAAGCTACTTCCAATAGTTTTCCCAAGGCTCCATCTATTGTTATCTTCGGAAAGAAAGGCCACGCCGAGGTCTTAGGACTTGTGGGCCAGACTGAAGGTAGCGCCATCGTTATTGAGAACTTTGAGGAAGCCACACGTCTCGACTATTCCCGCGACATCTACCTGTACTCGCAGACCACGAAGAGCCTGGACGAGTTCCACCGTATCATCGACTATATCCAAAGCCATATCGCACCTACGGCAACCTTCAAGAGCTTCGACACCATCTGCCGCAACGTGGCCAACCGTATGCCGAGCATCACACAGTTTGCAGCACGCCACGACCTCATCCTCTTTGTCTGCGGCCGAAAGAGCTCGAACGGCAAGGTGCTCTTCAACGAGTGCCTGCGAGTGAACCCCAGCACACATTTGGTGGAAGATCCCGCGGAAATCGACCCTCAATGGCTCAAAGGAATCAAGACCGTAGGTATCTGTGGCGCCACGAGCACGCCTAAATGGCTTATGGAGCAATGTCGCGATGCCATCATTCAATTCGACGTATAGCCCATGAAGCACATCCTTTACACCTTACTATTTATATTAGTATTAACAGCGCAAGCCCAGCGACCACAGCTTGGCAAGTTGTCACCCATGCTGCGGCAGCTGGTAAAAGTTTTCCCCGCATCTGCCCTGAGCCCCACCCCATTCCTCCCTGTAGGGAGGAGGGCAGACGTTCCCCCTTCCGAGGGAGCAAGAGGGGGCCATGGGGGGACAGTTTGTGCATTTATCCGTATCACTACTGAAGGCGATGATGTGCTGAGTGCGAACGGCTGTCAATCTCTTGCCCGTTTTGGAGATATCCATATTGCCAGCATACCCATCGCGAGACTGAACGCACTTTCCAACGACCGCCGTGTGCTACGCATCGAAGCCAGCCCCAGCAGCCATGCACTCATGGACTCTACGGCGATTCATCTCAATGCCGACCGCGCACATGACGGCATCGGACTTCCACAAGCTTTCACCGGGAAGGGTGTAGTGATGGGCGTTATGGATATTGGTTTCGACCTCACCCACCCTAATTTCTATAGCCGCGACACCACGCAGTATCGCATACACCGTTTCTGGGATATGCTGTCGGCCGACACTGTCAATAGCCAGCTCTACGTAGGACGCGACTACAGCGGCCGCGAAGAGCTACTGTCACTGGGCTGTTCACGCGATGGCCACGACCAGACGCACGGCACCCACACACTGGGCATAGCAGCAGGCAGCGGCTATCAGTCGGCATATCGTGGCATTGCTCCCGAAAGCGACATCTGCATAGTGGCCAACGCCACCACCGACGACATTGCCCTCATTGACTCGGCTGACTATTATAAATACACCTTTGCCACTGATGCCCTTGGCTTTAAGTATATCTTCGACTACGCCAAATCCTTAGGACAGCCCTGCGTCGTGTCATTCAGCGAAGGCAGCGCAGAAGATTTTTTGGGCTACGACCAACTTTACTACGAGATACTCGACAGCCTTGTTGGGCCCGGGCGAATTCTTGTAGCTGCAGCGGGAAATCAAGGGCGCACCAAGTCGTGGTTCAGAAAAGAAAAGGGCCAGTACTCCGAGGGAACCTTCATCCTGTCGGGTACCCCCCAGATGCTGACTACCTTCAAATCGACCGATGACTTCACGCTGCGTCTCGTCAATTATGGTGAACAGTACGACACATTGCTCATCCATACTGGCCAGGTTCTTGAGCAGGAAGACTCTACGCTCACCATCGACTTCTCCCATTCGACAGGCTCAGGGCAGGCCCTTTTGACCGTCATTGTAGAAGCCTACCCCTCGTGCTATAACCAAGAAGAGATGTGCTACGACGTCACCCTGAGCAACTCAGCGTCGAGCACCATTGGCAACAAGCAGCCCGTGTCGTTTGAAGTGCTAGGAGAAGATGCCGATGTGGAGGTCTATCGTGTCAATGGTTCCTTCGTAGAGAATCAGCTCAATGCGTCACTTCATGCCGGTGAATGTATCCTCAACATTCATTCCCCGGGAAGCGCCCCGTCGGTCATCTGCGTGGGCTCCACCATGTACCGTCAAGGCATATACAACCACGAGGGGAGCTGGAAGACATACGAGGTGGGAGGTGACGGGCTCCGCTCATCGGCCTCTTCCGTCGGGCCTACCTTTGACGGGCGCATCAAGCCCGACGTGATGGCTCCCGGAGTAAATATCATCTCCTCCTATAGCAGTTTCTATCTGGAGAGCCACCCCACTGCGGCAGACATCAACTGGGACGTTGAGCACTTCACCTTCAACGACCGCACTTACGCCTGGAACTCCAATAGTGGCACGTCGATGGCCTGCCCCGCAGCAGCTGGCGGCATCGCCCTTTGGCTGCAGGCCTGCCCCACACTGTCGCCTGCTGACGTCATGGCAGTCATTGCACGCACCAGCCGCCACAACGACCCCACACTCAGCTATCCCAACAACTACTATGGCTACGGCGAGATTGACATCTATGCCGGGCTGCTCGACATCCTCGGGCTCTCACAAGTGAAGGCCATTGAGCAGCGCCACTGCCAGACACAGCTGACCGTCGTCCAGCGTCAGCTCACCATTGCCCTGCCACAGAACGCCCAGCAGCCATTCACCGTTACCATCTGCAACCTTCAGGGCCAGCCAGTATATACGGCTACACTGCCCTCCGGTCAGAGTCGCTTCCTTCTCAGCCTGCCCTATCTGCCTGCTGGCATTTATGCCGTCAACCTCCGTTCACAGGAGTCATGGGGCGGCTCCACACTCCTTCAACTTTAAAACCCCCTTTACATCTAAATACCCGAAAGAACAGAAAAGTTCTATTTGTGCTTTAGTGTTTTCCGATGTTCAATATAAACGACACAGCGATGAAGAAACTACTTTTACTTGCCTGCCTGCTGACAGCGATTACCACCCAAGCGAAGCAATGGACTACGGCTGAAGTGGAAGCCATTATCAGGAAAGTGAACACCTACTGGCAGTCGAACAACCGTGCTGAGGTGCGTTCCTTCTGGGACAACGCCGCCTACCATACAGGCAACATCGAAGTCTACCGACTTCTACACGACCAGGCGATGCTGGACTACAGCCAACACTGGGCCGACCACAACCAATGGCAAGGCGCCACCGAGCCCGACCCCGCCAAATGGAAGTACAAACACTATGGCGAGGGGCAGGACTACGTGCTCTTTGGCGACTGGCAGATATGCTTCCAGACCTATATCGACCTGTTTGCCATTGACCTCGGGTCGCTTGACTTTAAGCAGTGCAACCTGTTCTCCAAATCAGCGAAGCGCACCGTCAAGAAGTCAAGGTTCAAGGTTCAGAGAGCCCTTGAAGTCATGGGCTATGAAGCCGACTCCAAGTCAAGCGACTACTGGTGGTGGGCCGATGCACTCTACATGGTGATGCCTGTTATGACAAAGATGTATCTCCTCACCGGCGACGAGAAATACCTTGACAAGCTCTACGACAACCTGCTCTATAGCGACAGCATCATGCTCGACAAGGAGACAGGCCTTTATTTCCGCGACGGCAAGTACGTCTATCCCAAGCACAAGACCGCCAATGGCCTGAAAGACTTCTGGGCCCGTGGCGACGGATGGGTGCTGGCCGGCTTGGCGAAAGTGCTGAAAGACATGCCCGAGAGCTACAGCCACCAGCCCTTCTTCGCCGAGAGGTTCGTCAGGCTGGCATACGCCGTCAAGGCCCTTCAGCAACCTGCCGGACACTGGACTCGCTCGATGATGGATCCCCAGCAAGCTCCCGGCTATGAGACGTCGGGCACAGCTTTCTTCTGCTACGGCCTGCTATGGGGTGTCAACAACGGCTATCTGCCAAGGAAAGCGTTCGAGCCTGCCATTGAGAAGGCATGGAACTATCTGGCCACCATCGCCCTTCAAGATAATGGCAAGGTGGGCTATGTGCAGCCCATTGGCGAACGTGCCATCCCGGGACAGACGGTAGATGCCAACAGTCAGGCAAACTTCGGCGTTGGTGCCTTCCTGTTGGCCGCCTGCGAATATTACAGATACCTGCAGACAGGCAAGGCCACGCTGACCTTTGTCAACGAGAGCGCCCTGCAGCGACAGGAGGTCGTTGAGGTAGACCTGCCGTCCATCTGCCAGCAACTGGGTGTTGACACTGATGCCCCCTTGGTGGTAGAGAACGCTGCTGGACAGGAGATTGCCAGCCAGAAGACCTACAACGGCAAACTGTTGCTCTATGTCTCGCTCCAGCCCAACAGCAAAGTTTCCTACACCGTTTCCACAGGCAAACCCGCAGACTATAAACCTGCCGTGAACGGCAAAATGTACACCATACGCAAGGACGACATCGCCTGGGAGAACGATTTCGGCGCCTACCGCATCTATGGCCCTGCACTGCAAAAGACTGGTGAACGGACATTCGGCACTGACGTCTGGGTGAAGAACACGCCCGAGCTTGTTGTGGAACAACGCTATCTATTGGACTATGAAGGCAACCTGGCCGAGGACTCGCTCAGGAAAGCCGGTCAGAAGGTGGGACTTGAGGCGATAGACCGCCATACGTCGTTCCACCGTGATCATGGTAACGGCATGGATGCCTACAGCGTAGGGCCGTCGCTGGGATGCGGTGCGCCAGCCTTGATGAAAGGCGGGAAGCTAATATTCCCCTATTGCTACCAGAACTATCATATTCACGACAACGGCCCCCTTCGTTTCACCGTGGAGTTAACCTATGGCACCACCGCCGACGGTATCACCGAGCACCGCATCATCAGCCTCGACAAGGGGTCACACTTCAACCGCCTCACCGTGTGGTACGACGGCATCACGTCGCCCCTTAACCTTGCCTCGGGCGTGGTGGTGAAACATGGCGCCGACAACCTCATCCTTGGGAAGAACTACGTACAGTATGCCGACCCTACCGATACCCCGCGGCTCCACCAGTCGCAGATTTACGTTGCCACGCTCTTCCCCGCTGGTGTCAGCGAGACCCGACTATTGCAGGGTGAGACTAGTCATGGCATCGGCATCGTGAGCGACTATCAGGGAACGCCCTACACCTACTATTTTGGCTCGGCTTGGAGCCAATACGACGTTCGTTCGCAGGCTCAATGGCAGCTGGTCATCGATGAATTCCTGGCCAGTCTGCAACAGCCCATCTTATGCCAGATAAACGCCAAACAATGACAAAGAAAACCATTCTCCAGATACTGGCTGTCACCGTGGCACTGGCTGCAAAGGCGCAGTCATCGGTGTTGCCGCCGCAAGCGGATGATACATTTTGGCACGACTCCATCCCCACAGAGATGCGGCAAAGTTATATTCAATATGGCGAAACATATCAAGGAAAGTCCTGGACGTCATTGCCCTGGACATCGTTCGCAGAGAACAAGATTAATGGCAACCGCGTGAACTACGAGAACCTCTGCTTCGATAAGCGCCGACAGCTGGCCGCCCTCGTCATGGCTGAGATCATGGAGGGCCAGGGGCGTTTCCTCCCCGACATCATCAATGGCATGGGAAGTTTCTGCGAGGAGACATGGTGGGGCATACCAGCCCACTACAACAAGCGCATTCCACTCAGGGAACAACAAGAAGTAGACCTCTTCAACGCTGAGACCGCCAGCCTGATAGCCTGGACAAGGTACATGCTCCAGACACACTTCGACAAATTCTCGCCCGACCTATGCCGACGCATCGACCGCGAGATAGAACAGCGCATCCTAAAGCCCGCCCTGACACGCAACTACTGGTGGAAGACAGCTGGTATGAACTGGAACCCCTGGATATGCTCTAACTGGCTCACATGCATCCTCATCAGTGAAACCGACGAAAGACGCAAGACAGAAGCTATTGCCCAAATTCGACAAGCCACACAAGCCTTTATCGATGCCTATCCCGATGATGGCGGCTGCGACGAAGGCCCCGGATATTGGGATCGTGCAGCCGCCTCAATGTTCGAGGTGCTCCGGCTGTTGCCCGACTTTAGTGGCGACGAGGCAAAGATCAGACGGATGGCACAATATGCCTACAAGACCTACATCGGTCACGACTACTGCGTCAACTTTGCCGATGCTCACGAGAACCGTTCTGTGCAGCAGGTGAACATCGTCTACCCCATGGGGCTGTGGCTAAACGACCGGACGATGACACAGTTCGGAGCATGGCTGGGACTTCAGAAGAACATACTCCAACGCCCTGCCGCCCTCTACGATAAGAGCGGCAACTTCCCCACCCTAGGCCGCGAACTCTTCTTCCTACGTCACATCCGCTCGTTCATGGCTGAGGAGCCACGCGAACCGCTGTTGAGCGACGTCTGGCTGCCCAACCTGCAGATTATGACCGCCCGCAGGGGCAACCTCTTCCTTGCCATGAAAGGCGGCACCAACGGCGAGAGCCACAACCACAATGATGTGGGCTCCTTCATCGTCTATGCCGACAACGAGCCGCTGCTCATCGATCCCGGCGTGGGCGAATATACCGCCAAGACCTTTGGCCGCGACCGCTACGACATTTGGACCATGCAGTCGCAGTATCACAACCTGCCCATCATCAACGGCACATGCCAGCACGACGGCAAGCAGTATGCAGCCAAGGTGCTCAGCCATCGTGAGGGGCAACTGACACTCGACATCGCCCCTGCCTATCCCCCCGAGGCAGCAGTGGCTTCGTGGCAACGCACACTGTCAATCCACCGTCATGCCGTCACCGTGACCGAGACCTACAAGCTGACCGAATGCCGCCAGCCCCCCCAGCTCATACTGATGACTCCATTGCGTCCCAGCGTGGCCAAAGGTAACATCAAGCTGGGCTCACACGGCATCAGCTACGACGGTCGACAGCTGGAAGCCACCGTCGATGACATCAGTCAGATGCTCGACCCTGTGCTCCAGAAGATTTGGGGAAAGGAGATGTACCGCATCATCCTCACCGTCAAGTCCACCAAGACAAACACAACCATCAAATACACCGTGAAATGAAAAGAATCATCATCACCCTCCTCTCGGCAGTCCTCCTGCTGCTGCCATCGGCCACCGTTGCCAAGAAAGACAAGCAGGCACCACAGTCCGATCGCGAATACTGGTGCACCTTAGCGTGGAAGATGGCACAGCCCGTACTCGAAAACATGGCCAAAGGCGAACTACAGAAGAACATGAAGACCGAGTTCTCACCATCGTTCGACAACCGTGACCGCAGCGTAGTCTACATGGAGACCTTCGGACGACTCATGGCTGGCATCGCCCCCTGGCTCACACTCCCCGACGACGACACCTCCGAGGGGAAGCAGCGACGCCAGCTCAGGGAATGGGCACTCGCTGCCTACAAGAATGCTGTCGACCCCGACTCGCCCGACTACCTCTGCTGGGGCAAGGCAGGTCAGAACCTTGTCGACGCCGCCTATATAGCCGAGTCGTTCCTGCGGGCATGGGATGTGCTGTGGGTGCCCCTCGATGAAACTACCAAGCAACGCTACGTGAAGGAATTCCAACGTATGCGCCGCATCGACCCGCCCTACACCAACTGGTTCCTCTTCTCTTCCACCATCGAAAGCCTGCTGGCCAAGGCCAAGGCGCCATTCGATGAGTTCCGTGTTAACACCGCCTGCCGCAAGGTCGAGGAGTGGTACGTAGGCGACGGCTGGTATGCCGACGGCCCCGTCTTCGCTTTCGACTACTACAGCAGCTACGTCTTCCACGCCATGTACCTTGAAACGCTCCAGGCCATGGTAGACTCACGCTACAGCTCACGCCTCGACTATGCCAAGTACCACGCCCGCGCACTGAAACGGGCACAGAAGTTCGCCATTATCCTCGAACGCTTCATCTCCCCCGAGGGCACCTTCCCCGTCATAGGACGCTCCACCCCCTACCGACTGGCCGCCATGCAGCCGCTGGCCCTCATGGCATGGTATGAGAAGTTGCCTGCCGAACTTAGTAACGGCCAGGTGCGTGCCGCCTTGACAAAGGTGATGCACCGCATGTTCGACACACAGCAGAACTTCAACGATGCCGGTTACCTCACCATCGGCTTCTGCGGCTCACAGCCCGAGACTGCCGACTGGTATACCAATAACGGCTCGCTATACATGACCTCACTATCATTCATGCCCCTTGGACTGCCTGCCACACACCCCTTCTGGACCGACCCTCCACAGCCATGGACACAGGTCAAAGCATGGGGGGGACAGCCTTTCCCCAAAGACCATCGCTGGGCAGATGACATCCAAACGAGAGACCGCTGGTAAAGTAAACGAGAAATGAGAGATGTAATGCGGATGGAAAAATGTAAGGAAAATTCTAATTCACAAAAAGCCCCTCGCAATGGAATTTTTGGGAAAGCACCGCTTTGAGGGTGGAAAAGGACAGCTTTGAGGGTCAAAAAGCGGTACTTTTCCGCCCTCAAAGCTATTCTTCCTTTTTTGCAAAAATATCAATGTAAAGAAAATTCTAACTCAAACCAGTCTTTATCCAGCCAAGCCCCTACATCGCCAAGATAGTATTACAAAGGTCGAACTCACTTAACATTGGTAACAACAAAGAATAATTGTTAAAACCATAACACGGCGCGTTACGCTTCGTAACATGCCGTGTTACGGTTTGATAGGGTGTACGAAAGAGTCCGACGCAAATACCAAATGCGCTAGAAAGAGACACTTCAATGCCTAAACTTCATTACAAGGGGGAGATGGTCGCTGAATCCGCCTCGCTGATAGCGATAGCCGAGGAATGTGCGCCGGGGCTTCATGCCGCCATAGACGGGTTCTTTTTCAAGCAAGAAGGGAGAATCGTTTATGTAGACGGTGTCGACAGAATCTACCAAGGGCCCCGACACCAGGATATGATCAATTGACTTCCACTCACCTTGAAAGCGATAAGTAGCAAGGGCATGACCATATCGCCCGCGTGAACAGGCAGAGACGTTCTGCAGTGGATGGTCGCAGCTTGTCAGCATACGCAGCGACGGGCTGTCAGCATAGTCATTGAAGTCACCTGCAACAATGACAAGGGCATCTGCGGGCAGCGTTGACATGGCTTCTGACAGCATTGAGACGACTCTGCGGCGAAAGGGCCGCGTCTCGAGTTCACCGCCATAGCGACTGGGGGCATGAACTACGTAGAGATGAAGGGTGTCGCCATGCTGTGTTTCGCCCTGAACATAGAGGATACTTCGAGTGGGACGCATGTGGGGCAGCGGCTCTACCGGAAGCTCGTCGTAGCACAGCGGTCGAAAGCGCATGGGCTGGTAAAGGAGGGCAACGTCAAGACCGCGAACATCAGGTGAGCAAGTTATCAGATAATTGTAGCCAGCATTTCGTAGCAGAGACCTACGGGTGAGGTCGTGCAACACACTGTCGTTTTCCACTTCGACAAGAGCCACCAAGTCAGGAAGCTCGTCGGCACACGACAGCAGCTCCTGCCCTATGGTGTTCAGTTTCCGCCAGTATTTGGTACGCGTCCAACGACGAACGCCATCGGGTGTAAACTCCACGTCGTCCTTGCCGTCATCATGGCGGGTGTCAAAAAGGTTCTCGCAGTTCAACTCTACGAGAACGAAGGAGTTGCTAGGATGAGGGGTGGTGGACGACGGTGTGATAGCAGAGGTTTGGGCTTTTGTTGTAGCGCAGCACAGCCACGCTGCAATGAAAAGCCCAAACCAGCTCATAACGAGGTCTTCAGCCCTATCACTTCTCACTTTGCTGCTACTGTGTGACTCGCTCAAGCCATTTCACCATGCCGAACATGATGGCCATCGAGAGGATGCAAACGATGAAGAACACTGTCCAGCAGATCCAGATGGGCCAGGCGTTGTACATCACAGGGCCAATCCAGATGATGAGGTTACCGGCTGCTGTAGCTCCAAGCCACAAGCCCTGGCAGAGGCCCTGAAGGTGCTTGGGGGCTACCTTCGACACGAACGACAGTCCGAGTGGTGAGATGAACAGCTCGGCCACGGTGAGCAGGAAATAGAGGAAGATGAGCACCCAGGGAGCGGCCTTCGTGGCGTCGGTCATGCCCTTGAACACCTCGGCCGAGGGGTAACCTTGCACAAGGGAGAAGACGGCGAGGAAGAGGTAGGCCAGCGAGGCGATGCCCATGCCGTAGACTATCTTACGCGGTGTGGAGATGGCGCGGCCGCGCTTGGTAAGGGTGCTGAAGAGCCACATGATGATGGGGGTGAGCACGATGACAAAGAAGGGGTTCACGGCCTGCCATATCTCGGGGGCAATGGTGTCGGTCTGCACAAAGTCGCGTGCAAAGAGCGACAGCGACTGTCCGTTCTGGTGGAACGAGAACCAGAAGAAGACGGCAATGCCGAGCACGGCATAGAGAGCATACATGCGCTGCTTGATCTCGGTGGCCATGGTCTGGCGCTCCTCGGCGGTGTACTCGTGTACAGCGGCTGCCTCTTTCTTTCCCGGTGTGGGGAACTTCTTCTTCGACAGGCTGAAGATGAGCAGCGACACGAGCATCATCAGCACGGAGGCGATGAAGGAATAGTGCACGCCGGTGTTGAAGATGTCGAGGTACTGCTGGCAGAAGGTGTCGAGCTGGCCGGCATCCCCTCCCACCTCTGCGGCGAGCTTCGTGAGCTTGCTCGCATGGTCGGGATCCATCTGCAGGCCTTTGTCGATATACTCGTGGCAGAGGGCTGGCAGGTCGGAGTTGTAAGTGAGCCCGTGGCTCTTCAGCCACCAGCCTCGCAGCAGGGGTGCGATGAAAGGGGCTGCAAGGGCACCGATGTTGATGAAGACATAGAATATCTGGAAACCGGCGTCGCGCTGGCCTTGTGCCCACTTCAGGCGCTCGGGGCCTTCCTTGGCGGCCTCAGCCTCGAAGTTGTCGTACATCTGGCCGACAATGGCTTGCAGGTTGCCCTTGAAGAGGCCGTTGCCACAGGCGATAAGGGCGAGGGCGAGCACGGTGAGGGGCAGCAGCCACGACTTATTGTCGGGGGTGGCAAGGATGGGAATGGAGAGGATGGCATAGCCGGCGGCCATGACGATAAGGCCCCAGGAGATGGTGCCCTTGTAGTTGCGGGTGCGGTCGGCTATCATGCCGCCAGGCAGACTGAGGACGTAAATGGCAGCGAGGAACACGGCTCCGATGACTCCGCTTGTCTCGTCAGAGAGTCCGAACTTAGAACAGAGGAAGAGCACCAGCACGGCATTCATAATGTAGTAGCCGAAGCGTTCTCCCATGTTGCTGAGGGCTGCCTGTAGCAGTCCTTGTGGATGATTTTTGAACATAATACTTATTTGATTTTAGAGTTTTTGGTCTTTACAATATCGAAAAGGTAACTTAACTTGATAACAATGTTAGAGAAATTGGAACGGCCGAAGTAGTCGCGCTTGGAGTTGCCGTAGATGTCGCCGAGTCCATAGTAATAGCGTCCTTCAAGGAGGATATGGCCCACACGGGGGACGGACATCTCTATTCCCAGACCGCCAGCAATGCCGTAGTCGATGCGATGCTGAACGGCCATGGTGTCCTGGGCCACTATGCCCGAGGTGCGGCCGGTGCCATCGGAATAGGCGGGGGTACGCGAATCCCATGGGAAGTTCATCTTGGTCTTTTCGCTGAGGAAGGTGCCAAACTGGGGGCCTACCTGAAAGAAGACCTGCAGGCCCTTGCGCTCTCTTCCCCACCCCAAACGGGCAAAGACGGGCAGCTGCAGATAGGTCATGTCGCGCTGATAGGCCTCGGCCAAGCCTGTAACGGCATTGATAACGGGTGCATCGTCGGGGGTGAGTATCTCTTCTTTCCAGCCTATCTGGGCGTAGTTCAGCTCGGCCACTATGGCACAGATGCTGTTGAAATATTTCTCGCAGGTGTAGCGGAGGGTGATACCGCCCGTCGGGCCTTTGTGCATGGTCTGTGGCACCTTGGGCATAAAGCCGACATTGCTCAGAACATAACCGCCATTGAAACCAACGGCCAGCTCGCTGCGGTGATCGCCCACCTGGGCAAAAGAAGTGGTGAATGACAGGTGGCAAACGACGAGCACTGCCAGGGTTCTCATCATTGCCTTTTTGGTTATTTGCATATCACTCATCATATTCTTTTAAAGATCTCCTCTGGCTCCCCTTAGGAGAAAGTCTGCCCCCTCCCTACAGGAAAGGCAACGGGTAGGCGCGGCAATGGGGATGGAGCTGGGGCGGGTCTTTGGGGTGGGTCACTTAATAATTGATGGTCTCTATCTGGTCGTTGGGCTTATAGTGTACGAACATGAAGGCACGGTTCTGTAGTCCGCCATTGCCTATACGCTCGAACTTAAGCGGGGTCTGCACGGGCTGGTAGCCGAAACGTCCTGCTGCGCCGTCGAACGTTGCACCATACTTGTGCAGGCCGCGAAGGAAGAAGACAGCATGGTCGAAGCCGGTGAGGGCCAGCTTGGGCATGTAAGAACTCATGTCTTGATGGAAGTTCTCGCGATATTTCTTGACCAAGCTTGCTGCCACAGGGGTCGTCAGGTTAGTGTAATATGGCGCAGGTAGATACATATTGAATTTGTGGAAGCTGGCTTTCTGACTATCGGCCAGCTCCATCCACTCTTGATAGCCGAAGACAGAAATCTGCAGATTGGGATGTGATGCCAGGAGATTGTTCAGCCGGTTGAACAGGGCTTTCAGATCTTCAGGACGTGCTGAGTTTAGAACCACGACATTCTGTTTCGATGCACTGAAGGCACTGGCAAAGTTGGCCTCGGTAGACTTCATGCTGGTCAGGCTGTACTGCATCCCCTTGGTCTCCATCTGACGACGGAGCACTGCCGTAAAGGCTCCCTTGGTGCTGTTGGGATCGTCGCAATCGACTACAATGGCGTGATAGTTGGCAAACCACTCGGTGAAGCGTCGGCTGGTGGATTCGTTCAGTTCGTTGGGCACCTGGTATATCTGGAAGATATTGCGGTTGAGGTATATCTGCGGAGCGTTGATGGAGAACGGTATGACGAGCAAGGCCTTGTTACGCTCGCTATATGACGAGAGCTGCTCCATCTGCTTGGAATAGAGAGGGCCAATGATGAGGTCGCAACGTGCAGCACCGGCTTCGCTCAGGACACGGCTCAGGTCGGCATCCTCGGGGGTGTTCCAAGCATGTACGTCGACCGAAATGCCTTCTTTCTTCATGCTGTCGCAGGCCATCAGCACACCGCGGTAATACTCTACCATGCGGCGCCCTTCGCCATTGGCATCGTGAAGCGGCAGCATGATGCCAAGGCGGATTGCTCGCTGTCGCACATCGGCATTGGGATCGTCGGTATGAACGACAGCCGTACCGTCAATGACGGGGATATTGATGACATCGCCCTTCTTCAGCGTATAGCCGGGAGCTTCCATGCCAGGATTGGCCTGCCGAAGCTGCTCCACAGTGATGCCATTCTCGCGGGCTATGCCGTAAAGAGTCTCGTTCTTCTTCACTTTATGCGTTTTCACACTCTGGGCAGACATTGTGCCTACTGCAAAAAGCAACATGACTAATGCCAGTAAATAACGTAGTGAACGTACCATATTATGTTATTTTTCGTTTTCAGCCTACAAAAGTACAAAATAATTATGAATTACAAGCGATGAATCAAGAAATATTTTGTAACTTTGCAGCTAAAATTCTAAAGTAAGATGAAAAAGAAACTGCTATTTATGCTCTCCTCGGCCCTTTTAGCCACCATGGCGGTGCAGGCCCAAAAGGTTGACCCACAGGCATACTACACAAACGATGACGGCTTTGACCAGGTGACGAGAATGATTGAAAGCGCCCAGGCTCCACTACCTGTGACGTTTCGTGCCAACCCTTCGGAAATGGAGGCTTTCTCACCCTCGTACGAATGGCATTTCCGCAAGACGAGCAAAGGCGAGGCCCCCACGCGTGAACTCTTTGTGCGATACGAGGAGGAGACACAGTATACATTCACGGAGTCGGGCTCGTATGAAATAGTGCTCAAGACCAAACTCGACCATAATGGCAATGAACTCGACTCCATTCTGATAAGCGTATCGATAGACGAAAGCAAGCTTGATTTCCCCAATGCCTTCTCACCAAACGGCGACGGGCTGAACGACACGTACCATGCCAAGAAGGGATGGCGCTCCATTGTGAAGTTCCATGCTATTATCGTAAACCGCTGGGGACAAAAGCTCTATGAGTGGGACAACCCTGCCGGCGAATGGGACGGCACTTACAACGGACACCCCGTGAAAGACGGGGTCTACTTCGTACAGGTCATTGCCAAGGGTGCCGACGGCAAGGACTATCATATCCGCAAGGACGTAAACCTACTCAGAGGCTATTCGGAAGGAGGAAGAAACAGTGACAACCAAAAGTAAGGGCAAGATAGAAGTCTACGGTGCCCGCGTTCATAACCTGAAGAACATCGACGTTGAGATACCACGTCACTCACTCACCGTCATAACCGGCCTATCGGGGTCGGGAAAGTCGTCGTTGGCCTTTGACACCATCTTTGCTGAGGGTCAACGTCGATATATTGAGACGTTCTCTGCCTACGCCCGCAACTTCCTGGGGGGCATGGAACGGCCAGACGTCGACAAGATAACAGGTCTGAGCCCCGTTATCAGCATAGAACAGAAGACCACGAACAAGAATCCACGCTCAACCGTGGGCACCACAACCGAAATCTACGACTACCTGCGTCTGCTTTTCGCCCGTGCCGGCAAAGCCTATAGCTACATGACCGGTGAGCCAATGGTAAAATATACAGAGGAGAAAGTAGTAGACATGATTCGGCAGGATTATGCCGGACACAAGATTTTCATTCTTGCTCCGTTGGTACGCAGTCGCAAGGGACATTACCGGGAACTGTTCGAGTCGATGCGCAGGAAGGGATACCTGACGATGCGCGTCGATGGCGAGATATTGGAAATGACCAGGGGCATGAAGGTAGACCGCTACAAGAACCACAATATAGAAGTGGTGATTGACAAATTAAGCCTCCCCCCAGTCTCCAGCAAAGAGAAGGGCACCCAGGAGGGCGATGAGCGGCTGAAGAAAACCGTGGCTTTGGCGATGAAACAGGGTGAAGGTCTCATTATGATTCTCGACAAGGACACTGGCATCATCAAGCACTTCTCAAAACGTCTGATGTGCCCCACTTCGGGCATTAGCTATAGCGAACCCGCTCCCAACAATTTCTCGTTCAACTCGCCACAAGGTGCCTGTCCGCGTTGTAAGGGCCTGGGGACAGTGAGCGAGATAGACATTAAAAAGGTCATCCCAGACCGTCGCCAAAGCATTTACGATGGTGGAATCATTCCTTTAGGAAAGTATAAGAACCAGATGATTTTCTGGCAGATAGACGCGCTGCTAAAGAAGTACGAATGCACACTGAAGACCCCCATCGAGGAACTGCCAGACGAGGCTCTGAGCGAAGTTCTCTACGGCTCATTGGAACAAGTGCGCATTGACAAGGACGTCATACACACCAGCAGCGACTACTTCGTGTCGTTCAACGGCATAACGAAATATCTGCGCGACGTGCTGGAGAGCGATGACTCGGCAAGTAGCCAGAAGTGGGCCGAACAGTTCATGGCCGAGTGTGAGTGTCCGGAATGTCACGGTCAACGCCTTAACCGCGAAGCTCTATCTTACAGAATCTGGGACAAGAACATTGCCGATCTGGCTTCTATGGACATCGGTGAACTGCGCCAATGGCTCAGCGAATTAGAGAATGGAGAGGGCAAGCTAGACAACACGCAAGTTCAGATTGCATCTGAGATACTCAAAGAGATTCGTACACGTCTTGACTTCCTACTTGACGTAGGGCTCGACTACCTCTCGCTGAATCGTCCTTCGGCATCACTCTCAGGCGGGGAGAGCCAGCGCATCCGTCTGGCAACCCAGATAGGCTCGCAGCTCGTAAATGTGCTCTATATACTCGACGAGCCGAGCATAGGTCTGCACCAGCGCGACAACGAGCGGCTGATACATTCTCTAAAGGAGCTGCGCGACCTTGGCAATACGGTGATTGTGGTAGAACACGACCGCGACATGATGCTGGCTGCTGACTATGTGATCGACATCGGCCCACGTGCCGGCCGTAAAGGCGGCGAGGTAGTGTTTCAAGGCACACCACAAGAGTTGCTGAAGGCAGACACCCTGACGGCAAGATACTTAAACGGTGAATGCAGGATTGAAGCCATGGACTCCGGCAAAGCCCCCAAGGGGAAGACGAAATCCGAAAAGCCCCAACCCTCAACCAACCTATTAAGGATTTGCGGCTGTACGGGAAACAACCTGAAGGGCATCACTGCAGAGTTCCCCTTAGGTAAGCTCATCTTAGTGACTGGCGTTAGTGGCAGTGGCAAGTCGACACTTGTCAACGAAACACTTCAGCCTATCCTGTCGCAGCACTTCTACCATTCTCTGCAACGTCCCCTACCCTACGAGTCCGTTCAAGGGCTGGAATTTATTGACAAGGTGGTGAATGTCGACCAGAGTCCTATTGGGCGCACTCCCCGCTCTAACCCTGCCACATATACCGGTGTGTTTTCCGACATTCGTTCACTTTTTGTGAATCTGCCCGAAGCCAAGATTCGCGGTTATAAGCCAGGACGTTTCTCGTTCAACGTAAGGGGGGGGCGCTGTGAAACCTGTGGCGGCAATGGGTACAAAACGATTGAGATGAACTTTCTCCCCGACATCCAGGTGCCCTGCGAGGATTGTCACGGCAAGCGCTACAATCGCGAGACGTTAGAGGTACGCTATAAGGGCAAGTCGATAGCTGATGTGCTCGACATGACCATTAACCAAGCCTGCGAGTTCTTTGAGAACGTACCCGAAATCTTACGCAAAATCAAGACGATTCAGGACGTAGGATTGGGCTATATCAAGCTCGGGCAGCCTTCAACCACACTGAGCGGCGGGGAAAGCCAACGAGTGAAACTGGCCGCCGAGCTGAGCAAGCGCGATACAGGCCGCACGGTCTATATTCTTGACGAGCCCACGACAGGTCTGCATTTCGAGGACATACGCATCCTGATGCAGGTGTTGCGCCGTCTGGTGGATAAGGGCAACACGGTTATCATCATAGAGCACAACCTGGACGTCATCCGCCAGGCCGACTGGATCATAGACATGGGCCCCGAGGGTGGACGGCGTGGCGGCACTATCCTGTCTGCGGGGACGCCACAGAAAGTAGCAGAGAGTCAGCTGGGCTTCACCCCAGCCTATCTGAGAGCAGAACTAGGGCAGACAATCCCCAACAGACTTTTCAACTAGACCACCCCGAACGACGAGAAAAGAGGGCAAAAATTTGGCAGTTTGGGAAAAAAGCATTTCCTTTGTAACAGAAATAGAAACCACAAATAAAAATACAACGAACATGGCAAGAGTACTGATGATTGGCGCCGGAGGCGTCGCTACGGTGGCAGCGTTCAAAATAGTGCAGAACGCTGACGTGTTTACTGAGTTTATGATTGCAAGCCGCAGAAAGGCAAAGTGCGATGCGCTTGTAGAGGCCATTCACGCAAAGGGATACACCATGCCCATAGAAACGGCACAGGTTGATGCCGACGATGTGGAGCAGCTGAAAGCACTCTTCTCGAGCTACAAGCCTGAGTTGGTCATCAACCTGGCGCTACCCTATCAGGATCTGACCATCATGGACGCCTGCTTAGCCTGTGGGTGCAGCTATCTCGACACGGCCAACTACGAGCCGAAGGACGAGGCACACTTTGAATATTCGTGGCAGTGGGCCTATCGCGACCGTTTCAGGGAGGCTGGGCTCACCGCCATCCTGGGCTGCGGCTTCGACCCCGGCGTGACGAGCATTTTCACTGCCTACGCCGCCAAGCATCACTTCAAAGAGATACAGTATCTGGACATCGTGGACTGCAATGCCGGCGACCACCATAAGGCCTTCGCCACGAACTTCAATCCTGAAATCAACATTCGTGAAATCACCCAAAAGGGACTCTACTGGGAAAACGGCCAATGGGTGGAGACCGAGCCACTGCAGATTCACAAGGACTTGACTTATCCCGAGATAGGGCCGCGCGACAGCTACCTGCTGCACCACGAGGAGATTGAGAGCCTGGTCGTCAACTACCCCACGATACGTCGTGCCCGCTTCTGGATGACCTTCGGGCAGCAGTATCTGAAACATCTTGAAGTGATTCAAAACATCGGCATGAGCCGCATCGACGAGGTCACGTATGAAGCCCCCCTTGCCGACGGCAGCGGTACGGCAAAGGTAAAGATTGTGCCACTGCAGTTCCTGAAGGCCGTGCTACCCAACCCGCAAGACCTGGGCGAGAACTACGAGGGGCAGACATCGATAGGCTGCCGCATCCGGGGCATTGGCAACGACGGAAAGGAGCACACCTATTATATATATAACAACTGCTCCCACCGTGCCGCCTACGAAGAGACAGGGATGCAGGGCGTGTCCTACACCACCGGTGTGCCAGCCATGATTGGCGCCATGATGTTCTGCAAGGGCTTGTGGAGGAAGCCCGGCGTCTACAACGTCGAGGAATTCGACCCCGACCCCTTCCTTGCGCAGCTGAACAGGCAGGGCCTCCCCTGGCACGAGATTCACGACGGCGACCTTGAACTGTAACTGAAGAACGGCAATGCTTAACAACATTCTGACCCAAGATGAGGCATCGCTGCTGAAGGGGCTGATAACCACCAGCGAGAATATCGTGTGCGTGTGCCATCAGAGCCCCGACGGCGATGCCATTGGCAGCTGTCTGGGATGGATGGAAGTGCTGAAGACCTGTTTCGGCAAAGAGCCGCAGTTCTTCGTACCCGACCTATACCCCGACTACCTGCAATGGCTACCCAACAGCGAAAAGATCATTCGCTACGACAAACACCGCGAAGGCTGCGACTTCATGCTGGCACATGCCGATTTGGTGTTCTGCCTTGATTTCAACACGCCCAGTCGCACGGCCGACATGGCCTCTGCCCTGTGTGCATCCCCTGCCAAGAAAGTGCTTATCGACCACCACCTGAACCCTGACATAGAGACCGCCCTCACCATCTCGCGCCCGCAAGCCTCATCCACCAGCGAGCTCGTTTTCCGACTGGCCTGGCAGCTGGGATGCTTCGAGCAGTTAGGACACCATTTCGCCGTGCCAGTCTATTGTGGCATGATGACCGACACGGGTGGATTCACCTACAACTCAAACGACCCCGACATCTTCTTCATCATTTCGCAACTGCTGACGAAGCATATCAATAAGGACAAGATTTACCGTAACGTCTACCACAACTTCTCGGAAGACAGGCTGCGCCTGATGGGCCACGTCATGCTGCAACGGCTGGTGGTTGACCCTCAGCGTCATGCCTCCTACTTCACCATCACACGGCAGGACATGAAGCGCTTCCACTTCGTGAAGGGCGATGCCGAGGGACTGGTGAACATGCCCCTGCAGATAAAAGGCCACAAACTGTCCGTCAGTCTGCGCGAGGACACTGAGAAGGACAACCTGGTGTGGGTGAGCCTGAGGAGTGTCGACCAGTTCCCATGCAACCAGATGGCCGAACAGTTCTTCAATGGCGGCGGACACCTGAATGCTTCGGGCGGACGTCTGTACTGCTCCATTGACGAAGCAGTGAAGACCACCCTCCAAGCCATCCAAGCGTTTGAAGACAAATTGAAAAGTTAATAAATGTAGAGTAAAAGCAAAATGTTCACGCTTCACTCTTCACTTTTCCCCAAAATTCGTACCTTTGCAGCAAATTTCCACAACGAATATGAGAAGAACAGCACTATTGCTCCTCGCGCTCATAGGGATAGCATCGTTAGTTGCCTGCAACGACTATGAGACCTATGGCGACAAAAAAGACAAGGAGCGCAAGGCTATACGCCATTTCATCTCCGACTCGACCATTACCGTCATCAGCGAGTCGCAGTTCCATGCCAATGGTGACGTAACCGATACAGCCAAGAACGAATTTGTGTACATGGACAACACTGGCGTCTACATGCAGATAGTGCACAAAGGTTGCGGCAAGCCACTACAGGACGGTGAGAGCGCTGATCTGTTGGTACGATTTCTGGAACTGAGCATCATGGACACAACGGTGGTCTACAACGACACGAACCCCTACAACGTCGACGTGATGCACATCAAGCGCAGCGGTTCCACCTACACCGCCTCCTTCACTGAAGGCACATGGCTCTCCACCTATGGCGAGATGGTGCCCTCGGGACTGCTGGTGCCATTCAGTTACATCAATTTGGGACGCCTGCGCTCCGCCGACGACCATATTGCCCTGGTACGTCTTATCGTGCCACACACACAGGGCCACAGCGTAGCATCGGGCTACGTCAAGCCCTTCTTCTACCAAATCAGTTTCCAGCGGCAGACCGACCTGAACAACTAACGGTTGAGTTCCTTAGTTTGGGATTTCAGGAGATTAGTCGTTTGCTCGTTTAGAAAAGTAACTCAAGTTTCACGACACAACCAAACAACTAACTCCCCAGACAACAAAACTCATAAACTCATAAACTCATAAACAACATGACACTCATCAAATCCATTTCCGGCATTCGTGGCACTATCGGTGGCCGCACCGGCGATACACTCAATCCACTCGACATAGTGAAGTTCACCACCGCCTTTGCCACATTCATCGGCGGCAAGCGCATCGTGGTGGGCCGCGACGGACGCATCTCGGGCCCCATGGTTCGCGACGTGGTTTGCGGCACACTCGTAGGAATGGGCTACGAAGTCATCGACATCGGACTGGCCACCACCCCCACCACAGAGCTCGCCGTGCGCTGGCACGAGGCCGATGGCGGCATCATCATCACCGCCAGCCACAACCCCACCCAGTGGAATGCCCTGAAGCTGCTGAACAGCCAGGGCGAATTCCTCACAGCTGCCGACGGAGCCGAGGTGCTGCGCATAGCCGACGCCGAAGACTTCGACTACGCCCCCGTAGAGAAGTTAGGTCGGGTGATTACCGACGACACCATGAACCAGCGCCATGTGCAGAGCGTGCTCGACCTCCGTTTGGTCAATGCAGACGCTATTCGGCAGCGCAAGTTCCGGGTCTGTGCCGACACCATCAACAGCGTCGGCGGCATCATCCTTCCCGAACTATTCAATGCCCTGGGCGTAGAGTTCGAGATACTCAACAGCGAGTGTACAGGCCATTTTGCCCACAACCCAGAACCGCTGGAGAAGAACCTGGCGGGCATCATGGACACAATGCGCCAGGGCCGTTTCGACCTCGGCATCGTGGTCGACCCCGATGTTGACCGCCTGGCATTCATCTGCGAGGACGGCAAGATGTTCGGCGAAGAGTACACCCTGGTGTCTGTAGCCGACTACGTCTTAAGCGAAGAAGTTAAATTGCATGGCGCTACTGCCGCAACGGCATATCACACCGTCTCGAACCTCTCATCCACACGTGCCCTGCGC
This sequence comes from Prevotella sp., assembly GCA_024690505.1. Lineage (GTDB taxonomy): Bacteria > Bacteroidota > Bacteroidia > Bacteroidales > Bacteroidaceae > Prevotella. Next base: position 2,010 of record JAILPA010000069.1, on the reverse strand, counting down.
GACGTCACCACGAAGCACGGCGGCCAGTACACCGCCGCCGCCGTAGGCGAGGTCAACGTCACCACGAAGATGAAGGCCGTGGGAGCAATCATCGGCGGCGAAGGCAACGGCGGCGTCATCTACCCCGAGAGCCACTACGGCCGCGACGCACTTGTGGGCATAGGTCTCTTCCTCTCCTCACTCGCACAGAAGGGGGTCACCGCCAGCCAGCTCAGGAAGACCTTCCCCAACTATCAGATTGCCAAGAACCGCATCGACCTCACACCCGAGACCGACGTCGACGCCATACTCCAGAAGGTGAAGCAGATGTTTGCCGCCGACCCAGAAGCCACCGTGAACGACATCGACGGCGTGAAGATCGACTTCCCCACAAAGTGGGTGCACCTGCGCAAGTCGAACACCGAGCCTATCATACGCGTCTACAGCGAAGCGCAAACCGCCGAAGAAGCCGACGAACTGGGCAAGAGGCTCATGCAGGTGGTCTACAACATGCAGTAAGCCCCCCCACGCCACCGAACCGACAATTAGCAAAGAACAATGGCCACCTTCGCAGGCGGCCATTATTCTTGTCAGCATGTATCAACCCAACACACAACTAAAAAAAGCCCAAAATTGTCCCCCCACCCCGCAACTCCCCCCAATTCACCGTTCACCAAATTCACCTTTTCACACAACTACCTGACAAACAGCAGGATACAGAACAGGAGCAGCATAAAAACAGTCCAAATGACGAACGCTTTTATGATTAACCCTATCAGAATTCTCGTTTTTTCCTTCATTTTTCGACCATTATAACATATCTTTAGCTAATTCTTGCGTATCTGCCTTGAACGTGTCCCAGGCTTCGAGAAAGTGAGCACTACTGAAGTGCGTGCACGAGAGAATGTGAGGTTGTACAACGGTATGGTGGCCTTTGTGCTCACAAACAGCGGGGAGTCTAGATTGCCATGGTTGGCATAGCTCACCATCGCCTCCAGCGTCCGGCGATAAACTCGGCGGATGTCAACATCCACCACCAGCTTTCTATTCTCCTTGAAGAGGAGCGGAGCGAAACACCCCGCAAGAAAAAGACAGCATATACATCGTTCATGGTTAATGTCTCATCCAGGGCAGAGGACACCGAGCGCTGACGGAGGGCGGGCTTCTCATCGACGATGGCATTTTACTTAGCTCCCCATAGATTTATGATACATTTAATCAGCTTACCAACTTCTAATTTCTACAAATTACTTGTCATAAAACATGTGATTTTTGGAGTTAAATAATGTTAATGACTCGGCGTGCACTCCGAAATTCGTTTGCAAATACACGAAGAGTCAAGAGAAATAAAAAAAACGCTAATTTTATTTAATAAGATTTCACATATTTTCACTAAATTCTGCTATAAAATGGTGAATTTGGTGAACGGTGAATTGCGGGGCGTTTTGGAGCACGCGGGGGTAATGTATGTAGGGGGATTTTATATATATATATAATCATTACCTATAATTTAATCATTACATATAATATAATGCAATTTCGCAACTAAAACTACCCCCGATTCACAATTCACAAAATTCACACTTTGTATTTAGCAAATTTTTTTCCAAAAAAGCCCAAAATAAAAAATACCGAAATTTGCATTGCCGAAAGGTTAAGTCGTTGTATCTTTGCACCGAGAAAGATGGAGAGCGAATCTCCCACGGGAGCACCCACCGCTCAGTGCACACCATCCACCCTCCGTTTGTGCTGCTGGAAAAACGAAACGTAATATGAGGCCTCGCGAAACGTAATTTGGACAGCGACAAAACGTAATTTCATTAACTACAATGTTTAATTCTTAAATCTTTACAATTATGGCAATCATTATCAAGAAGCACGTGAGCACCATCAACAACAAGACCCTGGGCAAGACCTACGGCGGAGTGGTGCACACCGAGACCCTCACGCAGCGCAAGCTCAAGCAGCTCATCGACGGCCACGGCCCCGACTGCAGCGAGTCGGAAGCGGATGGCATCCGGGAGCGGCGCC
>JAILPA010000078.1 GCA_024690505.1 Prevotella sp. | reverse complement strand
ACTGTTTATGAGCGACTACGACCACCTGCCATTTCCGCCGCAGGAGCTGTATGAGAAGACGCTGAAGCCGGGGTATCCTTGGAAAACCCGCTTGGCTCACCTGACATCGAGTGGCGAAGGTCTGCGACTGGTGAGCGAGTGTCTGATAGGTGCCGGGAACATAGCCGACCAGCAGTATCTGCAGGCGCAGGAACTTGGTATGCTAAACGTCATTGGGACTACGGGCAAGCACGTCACCGATAATTCCTGTGTCAATTGCGACAAATTTTCGTTCTGTCCCCGTGAGGAAGATTTGCTCTTTGTGGATGAAGATAAATTGTTTCATTTTTAATCATATATCGATATGGAAGAACAAGAACTTTTTGAAGGGTGCGAATTCGACCGTCAGTATGGCGATTCGTACCGTGAAGGAAACAGCGACGCCACCAACTCCGACCACAAGTTGCCCAGCAATGCGGCTGTGGACAAGGAGGGCGCCGAGTCAGTAACCACAGAAGCCGCTGCCAGCGCTGAGGCTGCCAAGGAATTGGCCGGGCAGGTGGTGCTGAAGGACGTGGAGAAGGAGAAGTACCTGGTGTTCGGCTACGACCCAGTGGACTTTGTGAACGTGCTCTATCCCAACGGCCCCAACTGTCGCCACGATGCTGCCCGCGACGTATTCAACGACCTCATCGTGATGTACGACGGCAACTGGGAGTTGGCTCGTAACAAACTACTGATGTTTCAATGGGTGCAAGACCTTATCAGCGAGCGCGGCATGACCGAGATTGACCGCATTGTGGAGGGTGGTCGCAAGCTGCTGCAGAAGCGCGAGAGCGAGAACTACACCTCGCTGCAGCCATCGAAGGCTATGCGCAAGGCCATAGAGCAGGTCAGCGGCAGAAAGTACAACGTGCTGAAGCGTGAACAGCTGGGCATGGAACAGGGTCAGGCCGTAGCTATGCAGTTGGAGATTCTGCAGACGCTGGAGAACATCGGTGCCGAGTTTGCGAAGCTGATACCTTACTTCCCGCTGCTGAAGCTGCTGTGTTTCCGCATGAAGCAGAAGTACTACCCGGCCGTGTTCTTTGTGGGCGGTGCCTTTGCCATGACGCTGATGACAAGGTGTTGGTATCACTTCTGGCCGAAGCCGGGCAAGAAGAACCGCCTGAACTCGCTGGTGATGCTCATCGGCCGTATGGGTGGCATGAAGTCGGTGGCCGTGGATCTGGAGGAAATCATGATGGAGCCTGTGCACGTGGCCGATGCGCCTCAGATAGCCGCCCTGAACGCCAGCAATGCCGAACGCGAGCAAAACAACGGCGGTAAGGGTAACAAGAAGCCCCGTCCTACGGGTGTGTATCGTGCCCTGCCACCTGAGACCTCGACGGCTGCCCTGCGCGAGGCTGAGGCCAACAACCACGAGACGATTGACGGCGAGGAATGGTATGAGCATTGCAGCATCTTCGACAGTGAGCTGCAGAACACGCTGAACCAGATGAAGAAGAGCCACATGGACGCCATGCAGACGTACTGGCTGAAGAGCTACCACTCGGAGAAACACGGTGCCTACCTGAAGACATCGAACGCTCCTATCGGGGAATCGCCCGTGCACTTCAATGGTTGTTACACGGGCACCGAGGACGCTCTGAATGCGCTGAACACAGAGAAAAATAATGTGAACGGCCTGATGAGTCGCTTTACGATTGTGCCCAATGCCGACTCGAACTTTGAGATGCTGGAGCCACCTCCCTACGACGAGGCCGCCATGGAGCGCGATGCCGCCCTGCGCGACTTGGCTTATAAGCTGGACAGTTGTAAGGGTGAGATTCCGTGCGAGCCCATCAGCAAGGCCCTGCAGCTGTGGACGAAGCACCACATGGCCGATGCCGGCGAAGACCAGGACTATGCCGAGGAGGACTTGGTGAAGCGCCCGTGCTGGCACGCCATCAACTTTGTGCTGCCGTTCGTGGTGTCAAGACATTGGTCGGAAATGGTTCAGGACAGCGACGGACGCTGGAAGTGCGGCCCCGACTTCAAGGTTGACCAGAGGGACGTTCGTCTGGCCATTTTGATTGCCAACGCGCAACTGGCGTTCCAGGAGCACTACTGTAAGGCTATCCTCGAAAAGCACTACGATGACCTGGCTGCGGCACAGTCGTCGAACGTGCGCCACAAACAGAAGACGTGGCTGGGCTATCGCCGACTGCCGAACCCCTTCACGTCGGAAGATGTGGATTCGTGCTTCGGTTACGAGGGCAAAACGGGCAGCATTTGCAGTCGCTTGAAGCGCTTGCAGGATCAAGGGCTGGCGCAGAAGATTACCAGTGGTAAGGACAAAGGAAAATTCCGTAAACTGATGTAATATTGTGGCTCATATTGCAATATTGCATTGCATTTGATTTCTCAAGTGAAACGTAATCTCACCAAAAATCCTGAGACTCCAAACGAATCTCAGGATTTATTATGATTACGGGGGAAAAAGAGGTCTGTAGGATTTAAGATGCTATGAAGTGTGTACTTATGCCAAATATTAGGGATAAGAATCTAAAAGCGGATGTTCTTGCGTCCCTTTTGGTAGCAAGCGACCGGAGGTCGAGCGCATCCTATATGTCTTTTTGTCTATTTCTCTCAGCCCATAGGCTTCTGCGGTTTTAAGGGTTCAACAATATTTATTACACTATCGCACCTGCGTGCAAGTCTTCAATGGGAAAGATTAAGTCCCAATTTTTTCCCCATACGATATTTCCGTTCTCTATGGTGAAACGGCTAAACTTCCTGGGGTCAAGGTACTTGTTGTATTGTGGATGAGGATGGCGGCGGATAAAGCTGCCAACATCTATTGTCTGTTTTGAATCATCGCTGAATGTCAGGCAGACTGTCAAGTTACCTGTATTTTCTGCTTTGATAATGTGAATGCTATCCATAACGTATCCTCCTTACAATTTCTTCTTAATACTCGTACTGCGTACACTTTGCTTCAGCACAAAGAACTTTACCCACTTCTCGATAATGTTCTTGTGATATTTACGAATAAAATTTTCTGCTGTCCGTTTGTCCTTTTCTGTCAATGGTTCTGCACCTTTCTTTTCTCTGACAGAAATACCGGTCAATGCTCCATTCATCATAATGATGTCAAAAATACTTTCTTTCCCAGCATGTATTACATGAACATGAATTGGCTCATGTTCATTCGAGTAAAAATAGAAAATAAAACCGAAATATTCGAATATCTTTGGCATAACGACTATTATTTTGTTTGCAAAGATATAAAAAAATCCTTAGACACCAAACGAATCTCAGGATTTATTTTGCAGGGCGATAGGCTATTTCTCTCAGCCCATAGGCTTCTGCGGTTTTAAGGGTTCAACATTCTGAATTTCTTCTATCAGCCGCTCTATTGTCGGTTTCAATGCAGGTAGGTCATGGATAATGGTTTCCGCAGCCGTTCAATATCTCTAACCTCTTCTCTCATAGATCAGTCGTTTGTCACGATTAGCTGACTCCACGGCGAATGGCAACAGGCAACCATCCTCTATTAAATCCACGCGACGTCCCGTGCTACGCTCAAGCTCACCTATCATGTGCGAGATGGCGAGTAGCGAGATATGAGCGTCTTCGTCGTACTCCACCAGCACGTCCACATCGCTTTCTGGCGTTTCTTCACCACGGGCGAAAGAACCAAACAGCCAAGCCTTCTTGACGGGTTGTGTCTTGAAGTATTCGGCTATCTGCTGTGTCATCGCTTGTGTGCTCATAGGCAATATATTTTGTTGTCTGCCTGCAAAGATACAAAAAAATCCTGAGACGCCAAACAAAACGAAGGAAAAATGGGGGAAGCCTCCCCCGACCCCTCCAAGGGGAGGGGAGTACCTGCAGCACAGAAGCTCGGAGAGCTAAGACATCGAAAGAGGGGTTCTTTTAGTCGGCTGAAGCCTTTGTAAAAGCGGCAGAGCCGAGCGTTTGATGTTTTTGTAAACAACCGAAATAATTGAAAAAAA
>JAILPA010000011.1 GCA_024690505.1 Prevotella sp. | reverse complement strand
CTTTGTTTCGGACAGTCGAACATGGAGGGCAATGCTCGCCCTGAGGCTCAGGATCTGAAAAGCCCCGGCCCGCGATTTCTGCTGATGCCCGCTGTCGACTTTCCCGACAAGGGCCGCAAGATGGGCGAGTGGTGCGAGGCCTCCGCTCCGCTGTGCCGCCCCAACACCGGCCTGACGCCTGCCGACTGGTTTGGCCGCACCATGGTGGCCTCCACGCCCGACAACATCAAGATTGGCGTCATCCACGTGGCTATCGGCGGCATCGACATCAAGGGATTCCTGCCCGACAGCATACCCACCTACATCAAGAGGGCTCCGAGCTGGATGAAAGGCATGCTGGAGGCCTACGACAACAACCCCTATGAACGTCTGGTCACTCTGGCGAAGAAGGCCCAGCAGGACGGCGTCATCAAGGGCATCCTGATGCATCAGGGCGAGACCAACACCGGCGACCCGAAGTGGGCCGGCATGGTGCAGCAGGTGTACGACAACCTCTGCGGTGACCTGCAGCTGAAGCCCGAGGAGGTGAACCTCTATGTAGGCAACATCGTGCAGGCCAACGGCCAGGGTGTGTGCATCGGCTGCAAGAAGCAGATTGACGAGCTGCCTCAGACCATCCACACCTGTCAGGTCATCTCCAGCGACGACTGCAGCAACGGCCCTGACCGCCTGCACTTCGACGCTGCCGGCTATCGCGAGCTGGGCTGCCGCTATGCCGAGGCTGTGGCGCGCCACCTTGGCTTCGAGCCGAAACGCCCACACATCGACATGCCGAAGAAGATTGAGGTGCCTGCCGATGCCGTCACTGCCGAGACCACCATCCCTGGCAACGAGTTCCCCAAGGTCGACAAAGAGCGCCGGGCTTACTTCCGCATCGAGGCTCCGCAGGCACGAAAGGTCATCGTCGATGTGTGCAGCAAGAAGTACGACATGCAGCCCGACGGCAAGGGAGGCTTCATGGCCGTCACCGACCCCCTGCCCGTGGGATTCCACTACTACTTTATGAATATCGACGGTGTGAACTTCATCGACCCCGCCTCGGAGACCTTCTTCGGATGCAACCGCGAGGCTGGTGGCATAGAGATTCCCGAAGGGCCCGAGGGCGACTACTACCGTCCACAACTGGGCATTGCCCACGGTCAGGTGCGCAGCATCTACTACCACAGCCCCAACTCTAAGCTGGGCGAATGGCGACACGCACTGGTCTACACGCCTGCCGAGTACGAGACGGGCAAGAAGAAATATCCCGTGCTATACCTGCAGCACGGCATGGGCGAAGGAGAGACAAGCTGGGCCTTGCAGGGAAAGATGCAGCACATCATGGACAACGCCATCGCCAAGGGAGAGGCAGTGCCGATGATTGTGGTGATGGAGAGCGGCGACATCAAGGCGCCCTTCAACTTCGCTGGCGGCGGCTCGAACCAGCAGGGACGCAGCGAGTACGGCGCATCGTTCTATCCCGTACTGCTCAACGACCTCATCCCATATATCGACAAGAACTTCCGCACAAAGGCCGACCGCGAACACCGCGCCATGGCCGGACTGAGCTGGGGCGGACACCAGACCTTCGACGTCGTGCTGCAGAACCTCGACAAGTTCGCATGGATGGGAACATTCAGCGGAGCCATCTTCGGACTCGACGTGAAGACAGCCTACAACGGCGTCTTCGCCAATGCCGACGAGTTCAACAAGAAAATTCACTACTTCTACATGAACTGGGGCTCGGACGACTTCATCAAGGGCCAGCCACTGGTAGACCAGCTGCGCCAAATGGGCATCAAGGTCGACGCCAGCGAGTCGGCAGGCACAGGCCATGAGTTCCTGACCTGGCGCCGCGGACTGCACGAGTTCATACCTCACCTGTTCAAGTAAGGAGGTACAACCCAAAATATAGTTAAATTTCTTTACACCGATTTCCCCGCAAAAAAGAAAGCACCGCTTTGAGGGCAGAAAAGTACCGCTTTTTCACCCCCAAAGCGGTGCTTTCTTGCCCTCAAAGCGGTGCTTTTCCAAAATGCCCATTAAACGGCAATTTCAGCAAATCTGAATTATCTTTACATTCCAACTCCTCCGTCACGCTATTGATTGGTCATAATAAGGTTCTTGCAGATTTCCTCAGCCATTGCGTTGAGAGCCATACATTCAGAACGGCTGATGTGATGTTTCGCGCCATCGTAGGGCCAAGGGCTGAGGATAAGCAAACGACCGGCAGCACAAGCATCGAACAGAGCATCAGCAGGTTTGTAGTAGTCACGGAAGCCATTGTCAGTGAGGAGGACTAGGGGATGTTGTTCTTGTACCAGCACCTGCATCACCCGCTTCTCATTCGGTGAAATAAATGGCGAGACCATCACCACCCCCTTTCGGGCCATCAGCACACGACTGTTCATGTAGTTGCGCAATGGCATGTCATCGCCGTTTTCTGCGTTCTTTACCAACATGCTCCGCACATGAACGGTGGCGAACTCTTCTTCCAACAGAATTGCTACATTCCCCACACCGTCATATTTCCGGTCGCCAATCACTATATCTTTCTGCACACGGAAATAGCCTGGTTTAAGGCGCTTGGTAGCCAACCGCTGCGGGTTCATCTGAACATACCGAATCATCGTATGCAACTGCCCGCGACGCGACAGAGGGCGGATGAATGGGCGCTCAGTAAAAATTGGAAAAGGATAGCCTTTTCCCCCTTCGTTCGTTGCCGCCGTTCCCCCTTCGTACGTTGCCGCCGTTCCCCCTTCGTTCGTTGCCGCCGAATTTAATTCGGCAGCAACAGACAAAGTATAAGCCCTGCCATGCTTCTTTACTCCTTGCCAATATCCCCGAATAACGCTACGGATGCTTGTATCCATCACCCGCGTCACATGGATAACAGCATGTAGGTGATCGGGCATCAGGCAGAATTGGAGTATGCGAATTGCAGGATAGTGCCTGCACATCACATACAGCTCATCAACAACAGCATTGCCCAAGGCCGTCCGTTCTATCCGCGCATTCAAAGGGTTGCCATCGGGAATCACCAATGCCCCGAACAGCGGCTCACGCGACGGCACCGTCAGCGTGACATGATACACCCCGACACCCCTCCATGCCGTCCCAGGCTCCTGCCACTGCCATTTCCCATTCTCAGGCATATCCTTGCTGGCTATATCTGACCCCTGTCATCATGTTGTGCATCTTGGCGATTTGGAGGTCAGATATTGGGAGTGTCCCACGTCTTCGTAGTGGTACAGCGCAGGGGCAACCGCAGACGGGCCACACGCAGCAGGAAGTCGCCCTCCTCCAGCGTCCAGCGACCATCGGCACCCACAAAGGCCATCTCGCTGCCTTTCAGGCGGAAGGTCACGGTCTGCTGTTCGCCGGGCGCCAGAGTAACCTTGGCAAACTGTCGCAGACGGCGGTTGTCGGGGGTGAGCGATGCCACGATGTCGCTGCTGTAGAGCAGCACCGGCTCCTTGCCGGCACGGCTGCCGGTGTTTCTCACGTCTACGCTGACGGTCACCACGTCGTCGGCAGTGAACTCATTACGGTCGGCCCGCAGATTGGAGTATTCAAACGTGGTGTAGCTCAGGCCATAGCCGAAGGGCCACAGCAGCGACACCTTAGCGTCGTAGTTGTACGCTCCGGTCATCGTGCCCACCTCTTCGCTCACCTTGTAGTCGTAGTTAGCCAGCGAGTTGATTTCACGCGGATAGGTATAGGGCATCTTGGCCGAGAAGTTCGCATCGCCGCTGAGGAGGTTTGCCAGCGCATCGCCGCCATAGTTGCCGGGCAGGAAGACGTGGACGACAGCCTTGCAGAGCGGCTCGATGTCGGTGACCAGGCGCGGACGGCCCTCGTTCAAGATCAGCACGATGGGCTTGCCTGTCTTCGCCAGCTCCTTCACCAGTGTGCGCTGGTTGGCAGAGAGCCACAGGTCGCTAAGGTTGCCGGGCGTCTCGCAGTAGCTGTTCTCGCCTACGCAGGCAATGATGACATCACATCCCTTGGCTGCCTCGACGGCCTTCTCTATCTGCGGGGCGTGCTCCTCCCAGTACTGTCCGCGCTCGTTGTAGGTGATGCCCTGCTCCAGCACGACGTTCTCCTTGCCGTACTTGTTGCACAGCGCCTCGTATATGGTGTTGTATTGCATCGTCAGATCCTCGGCTTTCGAGCCCTGCCAGGTGTAGGTCCACCCGCCATTCAGACAGCGCATCTGGTTGGCATTTGGGCCGGTGACGAGGAGTTTGCAGCCTGATGTCTGAGTCTTGGGGCTCAGGGGCAGGATGTTGTCCTCGTTCTTCAGCAGCACCATGGTCTCCTCGGCGGCATGAAGAGCCAGGTCGGCATGTTCCTTCGAGCCAAACTTCTCGTAGCCCTTGCCACCGGTGTTGGGCTGGTCGAACAGTCCCAGACGGTACTTTGCACGGAGGATGCGGCGCACGGCGTCGTCGATACGTTCCATCTTCACACTGCCCTCCTCCACCAGTTGCTTCAGCAGGATGCAGAAGTCCACGCTGTAGGGATCCATCGACATGTCGATGCCGGCATTGATGGCCATGCGGATGGCGTCCTTCTTGTCGCGTGCCACGTGTTCGCGCTGGTACAGATTGTTGATGTCGGCCCAGTCGGTAACTATCATGCCATCCCATTGCAAGTCCTCCTTCAGCCACTTCGTCAGGTACTCGTAGCTGGCGTGTACAGGCTGGCCGTTGATGCTGCCCGAGTTCACCATGACGGTGAGTGCGCCGGCACGGATGGCGGCACGGAAGGGCTCAAAGTATTTCTCGCGCAACATCTGTGGCGAGACGTAGGCGGGCGTGCGGTCCTTGCCGGTGAAAGGAGCTCCGTAGGCGAAGTAGTGCTTCAGGCAGGCACCTACGCCGAACGGACCGATGTGGTTGGGGTCGTCGCCCTGATAGCCCTGTATCTCAGCCTCAGCCATGCGTGCATTGACAATGGCATCCTCGCCAAAGCTCTCCCAGATACGCGGCCAACGGGGGTCGCGCCCCAGGTCGGTAACAGGGTTGAACACCCAGGGACAGTTGCCTGCGCGGCTCTCATAGGCCGTCACCCTGCCACTGGTACGGGCCAGTTCCACGTTGAACGAGGCTGCCAGGTTAATGGGTTGCGGGAAGATGATGCCACCCGTGGTGTACGTGGTGCCGTGGTTCTGATCCAGGCCGTAGATACAGGGAATGCCCATGTACTTCATCGATTTCTCCTGTATCATCCTTATCCAGGGCTGCCACACCTCCACGGTGTGCGAGCGGGTGCCTGGGGCATTAAGGATAGAGCCCACCTTGTACTTCGACAGGCATGTGTCGAGGGTGGTCTCGTTCAGCTGCCAGGAGCCCTGACCGTTGGAACGGCCCATGATGTCGAAGTTCAGCTGCAGCATCTGGCCTATCTTCTCATCGAGAGTCATGCTGGCTAGTTTCTTCTCGATTTTCTTTTCTATGGCGGCATCGCGCGGTATGGCGGGCGTCATGGCGGTCTGTGCCTGCAAGGCTGTCACGGCCAGCAAGGCGGGTGCCCAAAGGGCGAGGAGTCTAATTGTTTTCATGGGGTGAAATGGGGGAATAATGGGGGTGATGAATGGGAACAATGGAGTATGAGTGGGAATAATGGAGGGTATGAGTGGGAATAATGGGGAAACGGATAGTAATGATAACAAAAGGGAGTCAGAGGGAGCTGCACGCCACGGGGCTGCCGTCTCCTTCTGACTCCCTCCGATGTTTTCCTTAGTGTCGGTCTTACAGGTTGGGGTTTATCTCACTCCACTTTGAAATCTCGGGAACGATGCCCAGCGTCACCAGCTCATCGCGCATCTTGCACAGGTGCTCGTAGCTCTGATCCAGCTTGGCGTTCTCCTCGGGTGTACCCTGCGGCACCTGATACCATGCTCCCTCGGCGTTGAGGGTGGTCTTCATGGCCATCATAATGTGGTTGTACTTGCCCGTGTTCACATAGGTGCCAACGGGGAAGCGGAAAGGCTCACCACCCATAGCGGCGCGAATCATCTCCACGCTGAGGTACGAGGGGCTCTGGAACGAGCTGCGTCCGCGCAGTTTGATAATGGCAGCACCACCCTTGGTGACGTCGGTCTTCATCTGCTCCCACTCCTCGGCGGGGAACTCAGGCGTGCCGATGATGTCGGTCAGCTTGCGGCCCTTGATGGTGACATGGCTGCCGAAGACGGCCATCTGCTCGCCGTGACCACCGTAAGTGGCACAGCCCTGGATCTCGCTCTGCAGCACGCCAAACTTCTTGGCCAGTGCGCTCTGCAGACGTGTGGTGTCCAGGCCGGCCAGCGTGGTCACCTGTCCGGGCTTCAGACCGCTGTAGAGGAGCGTCACCAGACCCGTGAGGTCGGCGGGGTTGAAGATGATGACGACGTGCTTCACGTCGGGGCAATACTTCTTGATGTTCTGACCCAATTCCTCAGCAATCTTGCAGTTGCCGGCCAGCAGGTCCTCACGCGTCATGCCCTCCTTGCGGGGTGCACCACCTGACGAGATGATGTACTGTGCACCGGTGAAAGCCTCCTCGGCATCGGTGGTGGCGGTGATGGTGGCCTCGTCGAAGCCACTCTGGCGCATCTCCTCGGCCACGCCTTCGGGTGAGAACACATCATAGAGACACAGGTTACTGGTAAGGCCCATCATCAGGGCGCTCTGTGCCATGTTGCTGCCAATCATGCCGGCTGCGCCGACGATGACCAGTTTGTCGTTAGTCAAAAATGCCATAGTCTTTCGAAATGATTATAATTGTTTTACTTCGTTTATTTACATCTTCCGTTTCACGCCCCGCGCTGCGAACCGTTAGCAGGCCTCCGGCCATCCGGGTCATTGCGGTCAGGGGCGAAAAGCAAAGCCGTATCTTTTCATCGTACGATTTTCGGGTCTTAATCGCCCGCAAAGTTAATAAAAAAAAACAAGACACACGAATCAAAGGAATTAAAAAAGCTTTTAATTTAAACATATACCATGAATAATCGCTTCTCCCTATCCTTAAATTAATGGCTTTGCTAAGTGGAAGTAGCAATTATGTCATACCAATTCACCAAACAAATCATAAGTCAAATCTTTCTTAGCCTGCCTTCGCGGATATTTCACTTTTACATCTTCAATGAAAGAGTTTATCTTGTCGGGATGATTCTTTAAGAACCAACTTATGTGGTTAAGAATATAGTCCTCTCTAATGTCTGAGTCGTTAAAGTCATTGGGAACCCTCAGCATTCGTTCGTCTATGCTGTCAAATCCGTTAAAGCGTTCATTAAGCCTTTCTTTTATTCCTTCGATATATTCGCCATTTAGCTCTATGCCTATAGCATTCCTGTTCAGTTGCTGACACACCCGTAATGTGGTTCCACTGCCACTGAACGGATCAAGCACCGTGTCATTCTCATTGCTTGATGCCAACACCATCCTTTCTATCAGGGCCTCGGGTTTCTGTGTGGGATGCGGTTGCCTATTTTTTTGGCAATAGTGGATGTGGGATACTTCCCACACGTCTCCAGGGTTTGCTCCACGCATATTATTAATCTTTCTATAGAATTTCTGTGGGATCCTGACACTATCCAAATTGAACGTGTACTTCTCCGTCTTGCTGAACATCAGAATGTCATCATGCCTTGGAGAAAAGCCCTTTGTCTTGCCAACCCCTTGAGTATAATGCCAACTAATCCAATTGACAAAATTCATATTCAAGTCTTTCTCCAAAATCTGGTATAAATAAGAAATGTACCTGAATCCAATAAAGACATAAATAGTGCCCTGCGGCTTAAGAACGCGATGGCATTCCCTGAGCCACTTTCTTGAAAACGACAGATAGTCTTCAAATTGCTGTTTATCACTCCCATTGCCATAGTCTTTACCGACGTTATAGGGTGGATCCGCAACAACCAAATCAATACTGCTATCCTTTATGGATTTCAGTTCCTCGATGCAATCGCCTTGAATTATTTGAATCATTTTATCCAACCATTTTGAGTAGCAAGAGACAGCCAATCATTAAACGTTCGCTTGCTTGACGATAGATACTTTGCGTCCAACAACTGACAAAACTCCCATGCCGATCTCTTTGTCAGACTAACATAATGAATATCCCTTATCTGAAGTTGGCCAGTACCAAGCGCTGGGTTATAGCTAATATCCGGCTCGCTCAGATACTTCATGTCATATACGTTATATTTGACTACCTCCATAATGCCGTCCATAAGTTCTGACTGATTGTTCTTTTTGCAGAACACTTTATGCTTCAGTGAAAGAATGATAAATATGAAATCTGGATCTTCTATATAGGCTGAACGTATCCTTGCAAACGATGTTATGTTCGGTGACTTGCCAGATTTCTCAAAATCCTCAGCAGTTGCCTTGGAATCAATATTAGCAGTAACAACCGAACCAAAACTAGTAGTTTTCTTGAATTGCAAGATGACATCAGCCATTCCCAACCGATGACAGGCTTCCGAATGAACCAGATTCCATTTATTGCCATTTATATGAGAAATACTATCAAACAACTCAGCGGCCCAGGCCTCAACAAATGGCCCTGCTATTTTGTTAATATTCTCCATGGGCAGACCATTTCTGAGATTAGTATTGATAACAATTTTATTTTCTCCGTTGACAATAGCCTCTTCCAAAATACCCTCAACCGTCTTAATGACGAAATCTGATGCCTCGCCATAATCTTTTGATTCTTCAGGAATTTTGAAGTTCAATTCACTATACTTGCTCATTTTATCTCTCGCGTTTGCTGCTTGGTTGCAAAATTAAAAAAAATATTTGGATTCCGAGGATGTTTTTTACAAAAAACTATAATTTTTTCCCTCGCTTGCACATATATCACATAATTATTGTACTTTTGTGACGGCCACAATTCCTGTTAAGGACAAGACGGCATTAAAACCAAACGGCAGCGAACCAATTTTTCCTGACTTATGATAGCACAACGCCTTTCCGCCCTTCGCGAGCTGCTGCGCCGCGAGCACTTGGCGGCCTTTATCTTCCCCACGAGCGACCCCCACCAGAGCGAGTACACGGCCGACCACTGGAAGGGACGCGAGTGGATAAGCGGTTTCGACGGCTCGGCCGGCACCGCAGTAGTGACCATACATGGTGCAGCGCTGTGGACCGACAGCCGCTATTTCCTGGCGGCCGAGGAGCAGCTGAAGGGCACGGAGTTCGTGCTGATGCGGCAGGGAATGGAGGGCACGCCGACCATCGCTGAGTGGATAGCCAGCGACTGCAACGCCAACCGTGAGCCGAGCACTGAAGTGGGCATCGACGGCTGGATATGCTCTGAGGCCACGGCCCAGGAACTGACGTCCGACCTGCGGCAGCACGGCGGCTTCACACTGCGCACCAGTCTCGACCCGCTCGACAGCATCTGGACCGACCGTCCGCCCATCCCCACGAGCCCCGTCGTCTATCACCCCCTGTGCTTCTCGGGCATCGGTACCGACCAGAAGCTCAACAGCATACGCCGCGCCCTGCGCTGCCAGCACGCCGACGGCATGTTGATGGCCGCCCTCGACGACATTGCCTGGACGCTGAACCTGCGGGGCACCGACGTGCACTGCAACCCCGTCTTCGTGGCCTACCTGCTCATATCCACCACCTCTGCCACCTTATTTATTAATAAGAAGAAACTCACGCCCGAGGTATGCGAGTATTTAGACGAGATGCACATCGACGTGAGCGACTACCAGAACGTGCGCCAAGGGCTGGCCGGATATTTCGAGCAGACCATCCTGATGGATCCCCACGAGGTGTGCCACACGCTGTTCAAGTCATCGCCCCGCCAAGTCATTGCCGCAACGTCGCCCGTGCCGGCTATGAAGGCTGTGAAGAACACGACGGAGCAGCAGGGCTTTCGCGAAGTGATGAAGCGCGACGGCGTGGCGATGGTGCAACTGCTGATGCTGCTCGACCGCTCCTTCCCCGACAGCCTGTACCCCCACAAGGGCGTCCGGCTGGAACCTGGCAAGGCTACTGAACTCAGTGTGGTCTACAGTTTGGAGCAGAGCCGCAGACAACAGGAGAACTACCGCGGCCCGTCGTTCGACACCATAGCGGCCTACGGCCCCCATGGCGCCATCGTACACTACGAGCCGACGCCCGCTACCGATGTCCCCTTGCTGCCCCACGGTCTGCTGCTCATCGACAGCGGCGGCCAATATCTCGACGGCACCACCGACATCACCCGCACCGTAGCCATCGGCCCCCTCACCGACGAGGAGCGGCGCGTGTACACACTGGTGCTGAAAGGGCACCTGCAGTTGCAGAACCTGCAGTTCCCAGAGGGTGCCACCGGTACGCAACTCGATGCCGTGGCACGTGCGGCACTGTGGCGCAACGGTCTGAACTACCTCCATGGCACTGGCCACGGTGTTGGCAGCTATCTCTGCGTGCACGAAGGACCCCACCAGATTCGCATGGAGTGGCGCCCACAGCCCCTGAAGGCCGGCATGACTGTGACCTGCGAGCCGGGCATCTACCTGAAGGGGCGCTTCGGCGTGCGCATAGAGAACACGCTGCTGGTGGTACCGGGCGACGAGACAGAGTGCGGACGCTTCCTGCGCTTCGAGCCCCTGACGCTCTGCCCCATCGACCGCCGCCCCATCATTCCCGAGCTGCTGACTGAGGAAGAGCGGCAGTGGCTGGACGCCTACCACCTCAAGGTGAGGGAAGCGCTGTGGCACCACCTCAGTCCCGATGAGCAGCTATGGCTGCAGCACGCCACCCGTCCCATAGCACAGGTGTAAAGACATTTCTGCCTTACGGAAAAGTCCGTAGGATAAGGCTCACGGAAAAGCACCGCTTTGACACCCCCAAAGCACCGCTTCGTTCGTCTCAAAGCACCGCTTTGACACCCTCAAAGCGGTGCTTTGTCGTAGAAAAAGCACCGCTTTGTTTCCTGTCCCCTGGTCGTTGTCAGAAAAGACGACAGTCTCTACGCCTCCTGTTTACGGCAGATAAAAGCAGTTTGTAACAAAAAGCAAACGATATGAAACAACACTTTATGCCGCAAACGGGATTTTTGCGTAACTTTGCGGCAAAATGCAAACCACACACACATGAAGAGAATATTTTTCCTGAGCCTGGCCTTCGTGGCCCTGGCAGCAACGGGCCAACAGAAGCCCCGCATTGAGACCTTCCCCGTGAACAACGTCCGACTGGGCGAGAGCCAGTTCCTGCGCAACCAGCAGATGGATATCCACTACCTGCTGGGCCTGGATGCCGACCGACTGCTGGCGCCCTACCTGAAGGAGGCCGGCCTGCAGCCCAAGGCCCAGAACTACACCAACTGGGAGAACACCGGACTCGACGGCCACATCGGCGGACACTACCTGTCAGCACTGAGCTATATGTATGCCGCCACGGGCAACGACGAGATAGGGCGCCGGCTGGACTATTTCCTCAGCGAGCTGCGTCGCTGTCAGGACAAGGACGGCTACCTCAGCGGCGTGCCCAACGGCCGGAAGATATGGGACGAACTGTCCAGAGGCGACATCCGCGCTGCCTCCTTCGGACTGAACGACCGCTGGGTGCCCCTGTACAACATCCATAAAATCTATGCCGGCCTGCGCGATGCCTGGCTCATGTGCGACCGCAAGGACGCCCGCGACATGCTCATCCGCCTGGCCGACTGGATGGGCGGCGTGGTCGGTCAGCTCACCGAAGACCAGATGCAGCAGATGCTGCGCAGTGAACACGGCGGACTGAACGAGACCTTCGCCGACGTCTATGCCATCACCGGCAACAAGAAATACCTGGAACTGGCCCACCGCTTCAGCGACCAGCAGATGCTGCAGCCGCTGTTGCGCCACGAGGACAACCTCACGGGCAAGCACGCCAACACGCAGATACCAAAAGTCATAGGCTACAAGCGCATTGCCGACCTCGAGGGGCTGCCGCAGTGGGACGATGCCGCACGCTTCTTCTGGGACGTGGTCATACAGCAGCGCAGCGTCAGCATCGGCGGTAACTCCATACGCGAGCACTTCAACCCCACCAACGACTTCAGCGGACTGCTGGCATCGGAGCAAGGGCCCGAGAGCTGCAACACCTACAACATGCTGCGACTCACGAAGATGCTCTACCAGACATCGGCCGACAAAGGCCTGATGGACTACTACGAGCGGGCACTCTACAACCACATCCTCTCCATACTGAACCCCGTGCAGGGCGGATTCGTCTACTTCACCCCCATGCGCTCGGGCCACTACCGCGTCTACTCACAGCCGCAGACGTCGATGTGGTGCTGCGTGGGAACAGGCCTGGAGAACCCCGCACGCTACGGTGAGATGATCTACGCCCACGAGGGCAACGACCTCATCGTGAACCTCTTCATCCCCTCCACCCTGACGTGGGACGGACTGACCGTGAAGCAGGAGAACCGCTTCCCCAGCCAGGAATCTACCGACATCATCATCCAGACGAAGAAGCCCCGCCAGATGAGCATCAAGGTGCGCCAGCCCTGGTGGTGCAACGGCATGAAGGTAGTGGTGAACGGCTCAGCCATTGACACCAAGGCCGAGGGCGGCTACCTCATCGTCACACGGCGCTGGCAGGACGGTGACAAGCTGCACGTCGACCTGCCCATGCACCTCACAGCCATGACCACACCCGACGGCAAGCCCCAGTACTCGTTCCTCTACGGCCCCGTCGTGCTCGCCGCCAAGACCGGCACCGACCGTCAGGACGGGCTCTTCGCCGACGACAGCCGCGGCGGACACATTGCCAACGGCCCCAAGATTCCCGCCACGCAGATGCCCGCCATCATCGGCTCGGCCGACGACATACTGACACACCTGAAGCCCGTGGCAGGCAAGCCCATGACCTTCGCGCTGAGCGGCGTCACGCTGCCCGCCTACGAAGGGATGCAGCTCGTGCCCTTCTATCAGCTCTACGAGTGCCGCTACCAGATATACTTCCCACTGTTCACCCAAGCCGAATGGTCGGCACGACAGGAGCAGATGGCTGCCGAAGAGAAGGCACGCATAGAGCTCGAGGCCCGCACAGTTGACAAGGTGTTCTGCGGCGAGCAGCAGTCGGAGAGCGACCACTTCTTCACCTCACAGCAGAGCTGGAACGGCAGCGATGAGGGCACACACTGGCGCCGCACACGGGCCAACTTCGCCTACCAGGTAAAGGCCACCGAGGCACGCACACTGATACTGAAAGGCTTTGCCGACCGCGAGCGGTTCAACGTAAGCATCGACGGCACCAGCCTCGGCACATTCAACTTCGACCGCAGCGGACAGTTGCAGATAGAACTGCCACAGGCAAAGAGCGGCACCTTCAGCCTGCAGATAGGTGCCGAGGGCAATGCCTCAACGCCGCGCATCAGCGAAATCCGCCTGTGCAGATAATGACAGCGCACGAAAGCAACAATAACCTATAATTACCAATAAGCACATGAAAAAGCTATCAGTCATGTTCCTCTCCGTTCTTGCTGCCACAGCAGTGAACGCACAAAACCCCTACCTCCCCCTGTGGGAGCACCTGCCCGACGGCGAGCCCCGCGTGTTTGAAGACCCCGACAATCCCGGCAAGCTGAGGGCATACATCATCGGCTCGCACGACGTGACCTATACCGCCTATTGCGGACCCGACATTCGCATGTGGTCGGCTCCCGTAGAAGACCTCAGCCAGTGGCGCGACGAAGGCCCCATCTTCACATGGTACGTCAACGGACAGTGGGACACCATGTACGCCCCCGACCTGGTGGAGACCGTAGACCGCACTACGGGCAAGAAGACCTACTGGCTCTATCCCCACAGCCGCGGATGGCGGCGCACGCCAATGGTGTGTAAGGGCGACCGCCCCAACGGCCCCTTCACACCGGTGAACCTCACCGACGACGGCACACAGTGCCTACCGGGCTCGCTCATCGACTTCGACCCCTCGGTGTTCATCGAGAATATTACCAATAAGAAGGACAAGGACTACGCCATTGGCTACCGCGCCTACGTGTTCTACGGCTTCCAGCACTCCACCGCCTGCGAGCTGGATCAGAACACCATGTACTCGAAGCGCCCGGGAACGGAACTCATCGACCCCTTCATTCCCGCCAGCAGCGCCGACGGACGCCTGCTCGACAAGGAGGGCAGCGAATACAAGGCCCTGTACAAGGGACAGAACCCGCTCGACTTCAACTTCTTCGAGGCATCGTCGATACGACAGGTGGGCAATAAGTACGTGATGGTGTTCAGCGGCTATTCAGGCAAGGAGTACGGACTGGGCAACACCAACAGCGCTCTGCGCTATGCCTACGGCGACTCGCCCCTCGGCCCCTGGCGCTCAGGCGGCGTGCTCGTCGACTCGCGCGGCGTGGTGCCCAGCGAGGACGGCACGAAGCTCATCACCACCAACGCCGGCCACAACACACATGGCTCGTTGCAGGAGATCAACGGCCAGTGGTACGTGTTCTACCACCGTCCGCCACGCGGCTTCGGCAATGCACGACAGGCCATGGTGGCTCCTGTGAAGATTGAGTGGGACAAGAAGCCCGTGGCAAAAGGCGGCAAGGTGCGCATCGTGGGCTACGACCCCTTCACGAAGAACAACGAATGGACGGCAAAGGCCGCTGACGGCAACGAATACACTGGCGCCGAGGTGACCAGCGAGGGCTTCAATATCTTCGGACTGCCCCCCTATGCTTACTACTCAGCTGGCATTGCCTGCTTCATGTATGGCCCCAACGCCGGACAATACATGCAGGACAACCACGACGTGTGGAACAACTCCATGGACTTGGCCGGCATCCAGAACAGCGGCATCATCGGCTTCAAGTACTTCGGATTCGGCGGACTGGCTCAGGACACCAAGGGCGTGAAAGCATTCGAGGGCACGAAGAAGGGCGATGCTACCTACCTATCGCTGAACCTCACCCACGGCGGCAAGGGTGCCTTCAAGATTCATGTTAAGCTCGACGACCCGTGGAAGGGCAAGGAAATCGCAGTGATTGACGTGGCCAGTGCCAACCAGAGGAAAGCAATGGTGGTGGGTGCCGAGGTGCCCGACGTTGAGGGACTGACAGGCAAGCACGCCATCTACTTCGTGGCCGAGGGCCCGGAGATACAGCAGCCCGAACAGCCACAGCGCGGACAGTGGGGACGGCGTGGCCCGCAGGAGCCGCAGCGTCCGCAGGGACTGTTCGACCTGCACGGCATCGCCTTCTCAAAAGGAACGGCAAAACCCAACGTAGCACCTGTGGTGCCCGAGGTCAGAATCTTTGCCGACGGCAAGAAGCTGAACATCCCCGAGAGGCCCATTATGGCCACCAACCAGAACGGCTACACCGAGTGCAACCGTTATCAGCTCTACTGCCCGCTGCAGGCCGGCTCGAAGGTAGAGGCAAAGTCGAACGTGCAGGGTGTGAGCTTCGAGGTGAGCCCCATCGCCGGCGGACGGGCCTCGGTGAAAGCCACCTACAACGGGGTGAGCAAGATATTCCTCATCAACTAAAGGCTCGGATACACCACTCACGTTTTATGCTGTCAGCCAAACATCGCAACAGCACGAACGGGACGGAAAAATGTTAAGAAAATTCCAATTTGCGAAAACCGCCATATTGTAAGGCTTTTGGAAAAGTACCGCTTTGAGGGTCAAAAAGCACCGCTTTGAGACTAAAAAAGCGGTGCTTTTCCGTCCTTAAAGCGGTGCTTCCCTCTTTACAGAAATATGCGTGTAAAGAAAATTGACACTGTTTGCCAAAACCAAAAGCTCTGAACAACAATCCCCCGCCAGTCTCCCATCCAAGGGGAAGGGCTACGGGTAGGCGAGCTGGATCGGGCGCTCAACCTGTGGTCGCTTGCTACCAGAGGGACGCAAGAATGGGTCGGGGGTGGGGGCAGTAATATCAGTCAAGTAGGCCTTAAATCCGATAAATCCGCGGAATCCGTTGTTTTTAGAATATGTGCCTCTGCCCCCTTACTTCTTGGCAGCCGGACGAAGCACGTCCTGATAGTCATCGCTGCTGTTCAGCAGTTGCACGGCAGCACGCACCTGATTGTCGGTGCGCAGGTCCAGCTGGATGGCGCCCTGCTGATAGTAGTACGCCTGCACGATGTCGCGCTCCATCAGCTCCTGGATAATGGAACGGTGGATGTCCAGGTCATGGCCTACGTCGTGGTTCAGCTTCTTCTCAAGAGCATCAAACACGTCGCGAGCCTCGTCGTAGTAGCCCTCGAACTTCGCAGCCTTCACCAGGTTGTTGAAGTGGGTGCGGCTCAAGGCATCGTAGGTGAAGCCACTCTCCACCACCCTGCGACGGAACTCGGCCCAGTCGTCGTCGGTGAGTCTGAACGTCTCGGCAGGGGCTATCTGCTGATGACGGCTGATGTAGTCCACCTCGTAGTCGAACATCACCTCGGTGGAGTCGAGCCCGCCCGTAGACAGGTAATAGGCTATGTTGGGAATAGAATCGGGCTTCACCTCCACGTCGGGCTTGATGCCACCACCGTCGCGCACCTCACGCCCGCCACGTGTATAAAACACATGGGTCAGCGAGTCGGGAATGCGCTCCTTGTAGCCGGTGCCATCGCTGCGGCCATAGTTGACGGCCTGGATGCAGCGCCCGCTGGGGATGAAGTATTTCGATGTGGTAATCTTCACGTTCGTGTTATAGGGCAAGTCCATAGGCACCTGCACCAGCCCCTTGCCGTAGGTGCGAGTGCCCAGCACCACGGCACGGTCAAGGTCTTGCAGGGCACCGCTGGTAATCTCGCTGGCCGAGGCCGTCTCCCCGTCGACCAGCACCACCAGTGGCATGATGGTATCAACAGGCTCGAAGCGCGTGGTATAGGCATGGTTGGCCTGGCGCACCTTGCCACGGTTCTCCACCACCGTCTGCCCCTGTGGCACCCAGATGTTCACTATGTCGACAGCCTCCATCTCCGAGCCGCCGCCGTTGCCGCGAAGGTCGAACACCAGCGCCTGCGCACCGCGGTTGCGCAAATCGACGAAAGCGCGGCGCACCTCCTTGGCACAGTCCTCGGTGAACTGCTCCAGCTTGATGTAGCCTATCTTCTTGTCCTGACCGCCGTTGTCCAGGAAACCATAGTAGGGCAGCTCGGGCAGCTTGATATTGCGGCGCGTCACCTTCATCTTCATCTCCTTACCCGTCGACGGCCGCTTCACGCGCAGCAGGAAGGTGGTGCCAGCATCGCCACGCAAGTGAGAGCTGACGTAGCTCACCGTCTTGTCGGCCATCAGCGTATCGTCAATCGACAGGATGATGTCGCCCTTACGCAGGCCAGCCTCGGCTGCCGGCATACCCTCGTAGGGCACATCGATAACCACACGCTTCAGCTGCGAGTGATACTTCACCAAAGCGCCGATGCCGGCGTACTTGCCCGTGAGCATCATCTGCAAGTCCTTGCCTTTGTCCTCAGGGTAATACTCAGTGTAAGGATCCAGCGAACGCAACATGCCGTTGATGGCAGCATTCATGGTCTGAACGGGGTTCAGCGTATCTACATAGAACAGATCCAAACGGCTGTAGAGCGTATTGAAAATGTCCAGGTTCTTTCCCACCTCCAGGTTATGGCTGGAAGGCTGCTGAGCCGCCACACCCAGAGGAAGCAGCGACAACAAAACAAACAGCAATGCAATTGGTCGTCTCATATCTCAGATGATTCTATTCCCTACTTTATTCAGCAAGCCATGCCCCTTAAATAGCCTAAGCATCTTTATCAGGTCAAGCAACTTTATTCATTTATGCAGTTATAACAGTTCATGCCTCTTCCCATATGCAGGAAAGACTGCTGCAAAATTACATGATTATCTGCGAAAAACAGCCGTTTTACCCGTTTTTTTGAGAAATATTTGCTTTTCCCCTAAATTTTTCCCCAAAAAGTTTGCGCAATTCAGATTTTTACCTTACCTTTGCACCCGCTAAACAGCAAAACCCGCTTCAGTAGCTCAGTTGGTTAGAGCACCTGACTGTTAATCAGGGGGTCGTTGGTTCAAGCCCATCCTGAAGCGCCTTAAAAATCAAGGAGTTACGAGAAATCGCAACTCCTTTTTCTTTTCCGTCTGAACAAATTTTGGTTATCTATTTGCGATTTTTTAAGTATCAGATCATGCAATATCG
>JAILPA010000007.1 GCA_024690505.1 Prevotella sp. | reverse complement strand
CGGTGAGAAGCTGGGATTCCTGCCCGGTGACATGAAGGAGAAGATCGACCCCTATCTCCAGCCGCTCTATGACGTGCTTCTCCATCATGTCCTGCAGCTTCACCTGTGGCAGCATGTCCTCGAGGGCGTCATAGAGCGGCTGAAGGTATGGGTCTATCTTGTCCTTCATGTCGCCGGGCAGGAAACCCAGTTTCTCGCCAGCCTCTACGGCAGGTCTGGAGAGGATGATTTTCTTCGCTGTCTTCTCTTTTAACGCCTTCACTGCCAGCGCGATACTTAGGTAAGTCTTACCCGTTCCTGCAGGCCCTACGGCAAACACCATGTCGTTCTCGTTGTAGGCGTCGATGAGGTGCTGCTGGTTGGCCGAGCGGGCCTTGATGGGGCGTCCCGACATGCTGTAGCACACCACGCCATCGGGCACGTTGTCGTGGGTGCGCTTTCCCTTCACAATGTCGATGATGTCCTCCTCTTTCAGTGCGTTGAAGCGCACCACGTGCTGTCTCAGCAGCTCCACGCAGTGGCTGAAGGTCTCCATCTGCTCCTCGTCGCCCAGCACGCGCACCACGTTGTCGCGTGCCACTATGCGCAGCTTCGGAAACAGCGCCTTCAGCATCTGTAGGTGTGCATTGCCCACGCCGTAGAACACCACGGGGTCAATGTCTTCCAATACGATGTGTTTCTCGGTCAATTCTCTAATGAAATGTGTTATGATGATAATTTGCGGGCAAAATTACAAAAAAGCGGGCGAAATGCAAAGGGAAAAGACGTTTTTCTTTTGCATTCCCCAGCGGAAGTACCTTTGGCCGCAGGTCAGAGAAGTGTGAATTTTCTTTACATGGATAATCATGGAAAGAGAGAAGTGCCTCTTCGTAAGTGGCAAAGTACCGCTTTAAGGGTCAAAAAGCGGTGCTTTTCCCTCCTCAAAGCTGTCCTTTTCCAAAATCCTTATTTTGCAGTCTTTTTCGCAAATTTGAATTTTGTTTACATTCTTCCGCGCCAATCATGCTGTTGGTCATTTCCCATTCCTCATTTTGCGATGGTTGTCCTCGCTCTCAGTGTCACGCTGAATGCGAAGCAGTACTCCGCGTTCCATGCCTTCACGCAGTTGTTGCTTCCCTCTAGGTGGATAGTGCAGTCCTGACACCATGGCTGGACTGGCGATTAGTCAAAAGAAAACACGAGAACGGCTTTCCCCTTAGGGTATGAGCAGCGACGAGTCGCCATAGCTGAGGAATCGGAAGTCGTGGTCGAGGGCGTAGCGGTAGATGCTGCGCCAGTCACCCTTCACAAAGGCACTGACGAGCAGCAGGAGGGTGCTGCGGGGCTGGTGGAAGTTGGTGACGAGCATCTTCACTATTTTGTAGTCGTAGCCCGGTGCAATGATAATCTGTGTGCTGGTGTGAAGGGTGTCGAGACGATTGCGCTCCATCCAGCTGAGAAGCGCCTGCAGTGCGGTGGCTGGCGCAGCGCAGCACTCGGCAGGCGGTGTGGCGGCTTCAGATTCATAGGGCTCCCACTGGCCTACGTGCAACTCGTCCTCGGTGATGTCGGGGCGGGCCATCACCTTCACCCCCATCCAGTAGAGGCTCTCAAGTGTGCGCACGCTGGTGGTGCCTACGGCGATGGCCTGGCAGTGATGGGTCAACAACATCTCGATGGTCTGACGGCTCACGGCTACGTATTCGGTGTGCATCTCGTGACCGGCTATCTCTTCGCTTTTCACAGGCTTGAAGGTGCCTGCCCCCACGTGTAGAGTGAGCTCCTGGCGGTCTATGCCGTGAGCGTCGAGGGATGCCAGCACCTCGGGGGTGAAGTGGAGTCCGGCGGTGGGCGCTGCCACGCTGCCTTTTATTTTGGAGTAGACGGTCTGATAGGTGGTCTTGTCGCTCTCCTGAGCTTCGCGGTTCAAGTAGGGGGGGATGGGCAGTTCGCCAATGGCATCGATGATGTCGGCAAAGGTGTGGGAACCCTCCCATTGGAAGTCGATGCGGAGGCTGGTGCCGTGCTGAGGGCCACGTACGGCCGACAGCTGGATGGGATGGCCGTCGATGGTGAAGGTGCGCGTCAGCGGCCCTTCCTTCCATTTCTTCAGGTTGCCCACGATGCAGTACCACGAGCAGCGGTGCTGCGTCTGGAACATCAGCTCGTAGTCGGCGGGGATGGCTGGCTCAAGCAGGAAAATCTCGATGAGGGCTCCCTGTCCGCCCTTGCGGAAGTGCATTCGGGCCTGGATGACCTTGGTGTTGTTGAACACCATGAGCGAGCCCTGGGGCAGGTAGTGGGGGAGGTTGTAGAAGACGTCGTGGCTGACCTTTCCTTGCTGATAGACAAGGAGTTTGGAGTTGTCGCGACGTGGCAGGGGGAACTTGGCAATGCGCTCGTCGGGCAGGGGATAGTCGTAGTCGCTGATGTGGGTATGTCGGGGGTCCATGTTATGATACATATAGATAGAGGCAGGCCCTGACCACGGCGTAGAGTAGCGTGAAGGCGAGGACGGAGACGACGGTGTCGGCGTCGCTGAACTGGTAGCCTGTCTTGGTGTAGTGTTCTGAGATGTAGGTCGTGGTGAACTCCAGTCGCTTGCACAGGCGCTGGTGGAAGTACCAGACGAAGGTGCCCACCACGGCGCCCCACAAGAGTCCCACGAGGATGTCGCCGGGGTAGTGGACGCCGAGGTAGAGGCGCGTCCAGCAGTTGACCAGCGACCAGAGGACGAGGGCGGCGGAGAGCAGACGGCTGCGCACGAGCAGCATGAAGTAGACGGCTATGCTGAAGGTGTTGGCGGCATGGGCGGAGAAGAAGCCGAAGCGGCCGCCGCGGTAGCCGTTCACAATGTCGACCTGAAAGCCTATCTCGCCGTCGCGGGCAGGGCGCCAGCGGGCTACGGTGGGCTTGACAAAGAGGTCGTCGATGGTGCCGGCAAGGAGGACGCAGAGGAGGGCGGCGCCCACGATGAGCAGCACTTTCTTCATGCTGTCGTTGTTCTTGATGACCAGATAGAGCAGGGCCACGTAGAGCGGAATCCACGTGGTGGCGGTGGTGAGCGTCTTCATCAATCCGTCGAAGAAGAGCGAGTCGCTGCCGTTGAGCGACAGCAGCAGGTGCTTGTCGAAGTCTATCCAGCTTGACATTATATTATTTCAATTTTGTTCGTCTCTATCCAGCCTTGTTTGCCATCGGGCAGGCGTATCTCTTTCCAGTCTTTCATGCTGCTGTCCACCACGCGTACCTTCGTGCCTGCATGAAGGATGAACAGGTCGGTGCCACCGTCGGACGGAGTGCTCTTCACCGTGGCCTGCGTCTCCATGATGATGGCACCGTCGCGATGGGTAAGGGCGCGCTTCTGCTGCCATGCGAAGAGGTTGGACAGCAGGAACAGCACGAGCATGAATATGCCACCGAAGAAGCCCAGCTTGCGAAGCCACAGCGTCTGACAGAAGAGGTAGACCAGTGCAAGGATGATGGCCAGGGCAAGCCCCACCAGGGCGGTACGGGCCCAGCCGTCGACGCTGAGGCGGTTGACAAGCCACTTGTACCATGTGATGAAGAACATCTCGGACTCGGGGGCAATCTTGTCGATGGTCTTCGAGCGGGCCATCTGAAGGTTGAAGCTTGTGTCGGCATCGCCGGGACTGAGCAGCAGGGAACGCTCGTAGTTCAGGATGGCATGGGTGATGTCGTTGGTGCGGTAGTAGGCATTGCCAAGGTTGTAGTACAGCTCGGGGCTTTCTCCCTGCTTCAGCACCTCCTCATAGAGGGTAATAGCCTCCTGGTAGTCGCCTTTGCTGTAGGCGGCATCGGCTTGCGTCTTCGTGGCGGCAAGGGCGGATAGGGGGAGCAGGAACAGGAGGCAGAGGGAGGTGGCCTTGGGTGATATGCGCTTTTTCACTTTCTTTCCTTTTTCAATTTGTTCTATGGCGGTCATAGACTTCTCGTAGACCTTGTTCATGTTGCCAGTGGAGTCGCCAGGTGCGTAGCGCTCAAATTCACACTCGTCGATGGCGGCCTGGAAGAGCCCTATCGTCTCGTCGTCGGCACCATGCTCGCGCAGGCGGTCGCTGATGTTGTCGGGCGAGAGCTGGCTCGCAGGCATGTTCAGCTTGTCGCCGATGTAGCCCCAGAGGGCTCGCAGCACTTCATCGTAAAACTCGCTGGCCTTGCCTGTGCGCATCAAGCTGGCGGCTTTCTTCAGGCGGCGTGTGGCTACCTTGTTGGCTTTCTTGCCACGCAGTTTCACAATGTCGGCATTGTCGAGGGCGCGTTTGCGGAAGGCCACGAACAGCGAGACGAACAGCAGCAGCATGGTTGCAAGGGCGATGAGGTAGGGGGTGGAGCCGAAGAAGGTGTAGCCGCGCTGCTGGGGGGAGTCAGGGCCCATCTTAATGTGGCGGATGTCGTTGCCCAGCGTCTCAACCTCTTCTTGGCTAGTGAAGTCGTTGACGGTGTTGGCCTGGTGGGCTCCTTTCTCAACCTTCAGCTCGAAGGGGTCGGACGACAGCGTGCGGTAGGCCTTGGCTGAGATGTCGTAGTATGTAAACTGAACGGGAGGAATGGTGTAGTTGCCTTCTTTCTGGGGCACGGCCACCAGTTCAAAGGTCACCTCACCGTCGAGTCCGTTGGCTGTCAGTTTGTAGTTCTCGGTGGACTTCGTGTCGTAGATGTCGAACGATGGGGGGAAGGTGGTCACGGGCTCCTTCACCATGCTCAGGTTGCCTGTGCCCTTCACCTTGCACGTAATGGTGATGGGGATGTTCTCCTTCACTTCGTTCTTGTCGATGCTGGCGGTCATAGTGAAGTGGCCCACTCCGTTGGAGAAGCCGGCAGGCCGCTCGGGAAGGGCATCAACGCGGATGGCCATCTCCTTGGCGTGAAGCTGCTTCGTCACCTCGCGGTAGTTGGAGGAGGTGAAGGGGTCGAAGTCGAAGGGGTCGATGGGCAGCTCCTGACGGACATAGCCCTTGAAGTCGATGGCGGGGATGGTCAGCGTGCCGGGCTTCTGGGGGTAGATGACGTATTGCTGCCAGTCGACGGTGACGTATGTCTTGCCGTTCACCTCCTCCAGCTTCACACTCTTCTGCTGGGTGTCGTTGTAGGCCTGCATGAAGACGTTCTGCAGCTCAAGCTTGATGGTCTCGATGTTGTTGACCGAGAGGTCGGGATGCCAGCACACTTTGTAGGTGAGCAGCAACGGCTCATTTTCCATGACGTGCTGCTTACTGGCAATGACCGACACAAAGAACTCTCCTGCTCGGCCAGTGGTAGCTGCGCCGTCAGGCTGGGGCTGCCCCTGGGAACGCTGCTGGCCGTCGATGACATGGACGGTGAGTGGCTCGGACTTGACCACATGGCCATTGACCGTCACTTGGGCAGGAGGAATAGTGAACTGTCCTATCTTGGATGCCGAGAGGATATAGGTCAGCGTCACCTCTTCGCTGCGGGTGGTGTGGCCGTTGATGGTCTGTGAGCTGATGCTTACCGACTGGCTTGGACCGAAAATCTTCTCAATGCCATCGGGCAGCGTGCCAAGCGTGAAGTTCTCGCCTTCACGCGAGTTAAGGGTATAGCGCAGGTGGAAGTTCTCGTCCACATGCACCAATTGGTCTACTTGTCCTCGCAGTTTGGGATTCTGGGCCAGAGAGCTCAGCACTGAAAGACAACATAATAATATGAGACCCGTACGTTTCATTGTTCTTACTTCTGTATTGTTACCAGTTCTTTTGTAAGGGACGCCGTTGACCGGCCTGCGCTCCCTGTTGTTCCTGATCTTTATCTTTCTTGTCGTTCAGACGGCGAAGGGTCTGGCGCTCTTTCTGCTCGGCAGCATTGATCATCTGCTCCATCCAGTCCTTGTCGGGATTCTGTTGCTGTTGCTGGTCTTGCTGCTGTTGGTCTTGCTGCTGCTGATCCTGCTGTTGGTCTTGCTGCTGATCCTGTTGCTGCTGATTCTGCTGCTGCTGGTCTTCGCTGTTCTGATTTTGGTTCTTATCCTTGTCCTGTGGAGGAGGAGGCGACTGTCCCTGGTCATTGTTGTTCTTTGGCATCTGACGCAGGCACAGTACCAGGTTATAGCGTGTATGGTCATCGGTGGGGTTGTCGCGCAAGGCTTCCTTGTAGGCTTCTATGGCATTTTCCATCTCCTTGTTCCACTGCTCAGTACCTTTCCCGTGGTGAAGGGCGTTCACTTGGTGCATCACTCCCAGGTTATGGTAGGCCATGGCACGGCGCTCAGGGTTGGGCTCTGTGTCAGGGTTGCCAGCGGCAAGGAAAAGGCGCATCATAGTGGAATCGCGTTTGGCGTTCAGCGTCAGGTCTTGCCATGTCACGGGGAACATGGCTGTAGCCATATTGTAGTTGATGAGTGTGCTGGTGGTGTCGAGGGCGAAGGCATTCTGATATTTTGCCGTCGCTTGCTCATGGTCGCCCGAGCGGAACTGCTTGTTACCTTGCCTAACGTAGCGACGTGCCTCCTTCGACAGGTGTCCGCTTTGCTGGGCAAGAGCCTGTCCGCCAGCCATGATGGCTATCATCAGCAATAGGATATATCTTGTTCGTGCCATTGCAGTATGCTGTTATTTCTTGAATAGTCTGAGTTTCTTCAGTGACGGGTTCTTGCGGTCGAGGATGCAAATCTCGATGATGAGCAGCAGGAGCGCCAGTAAGCCAACGGCTTGGAACTGTTCGTCGAAGTCGCTGTAGACGGTAGATGAGCCTTTCTCCAACTTGTCGAGTGCAGCCTCCAGTTGGTTCAGTGCCAAGGCGTTGTTCTCTACATGGATGTAAGCACCGCCACCAGCCTGTGCCACCTCTTTACACATGCTCTCGTTGAGGCGTGAGAGTACCTCGTTGCCGTTGTTGTCAAGCATGAATCGACCGCCTTGCTGGGGGTCGGGGACATAGGAACCGCGAGGTGACCCGATGCCCAGCACATAAACGTTGCGGCCCTCGTTGCGAGCCTCGCGGGCTGCTTCAATGGCCTCTCCCTCGTGGTCTTCACCATCGGTGATGATAACGATGGCCTTTCCCACATGCTCCGCCTGGGTGAAGCTGTGGCTCGACATGCGTATGGCTTCGGCCAGGTTCGTGCCCTGATAGCGTATCATGGAGGGGTCGATGTTGCTCAGGAACATCTTGGCCGACACGAAGTCGTTGGTAATGGGAAGCTGTACGAAGGCATCTCCGGCAAAGACCACAATACCAATCTTGTCGTCTACGAATTTCTCAATCAGTTTTGCTATGAGCATCTTTGCCTTGTCCATACGGCTTAGGTTAGGGTCGATGTCCTTGTCGACAGCACGCATGGAGTTGCTCACGTCGATGGCCACAATCGTCTCGATGCCGGCACGTTTCTGTTCGCTGATACTTTTACCGAACTGTGGGCGTGCCAACATGACAACGAGGAGGGTAAGGGCGGCTTCTAACAGCCAGAACTTTACGGAAGGACGCCAGCGCGACACGTCGGGCATAAGCGCTTGAAGAAGTTCGGGGTCGCCAAACTTCCTTAGCCGCCGCTTCTGATTGCGGTATGTGAACCACCGTATGAGCGCCAGCAGTAGGACTGCCGACAGCAGATACAGGTATTTTGGATCTTCAAATCTGAACATATTCCTTTATGGTAATCGTCTATTGCAGTAATCGTCTATTTCCTTTGGGGTAATCGTCTGTTTCCTTTGGGGTAATCGTCCGATTCCTTTATGGTATCCGTCTGAAGATGGTTATTCTCAGCAGTAATTCCAGCAGAAGGGCCAGTATGGCACCCATGGCGAAAGGCTGGTAGCCCTCACTCACCTTTTGGAATCGCTGAACATTAAGCTTCGATTTCTCCAGTTTGTCGATGTCGTCGTAGATATGCTTCAGCTCCTGGGCGTTTGTTGCCCTGTAGAAGATGCCGTCGGTCTTCTGTGCTATCTGCTTGAGCGTTGTCTCGTCTATCTCGTTCGGCAGTTGGATATATTGCATTGTGCCTCCTACCATCTGGGGATATCTGACCATTCCCTTAGCGCCTACGGCGATGGTGTAGACCCTGATGTTATGTTCCTTAGCTATGTCGGCAGCGGTGAGCGGCGATATTTCTCCGTAGTTGTTGCTACCGTCGGTCAGCAGTATGATGACGCGGCTTTTTGCCTTTGAGTCTTTCAGACGGCTGACAGCATTCGTCAGTCCCATACCTATGGCTGTGGCATCGAGAATGTTTTGCATGTAGTCGTCAGCATGTTGTAACTGGGCCAGAAGTGCCGAGTGG
Organism: Prevotella sp.; assembly: GCA_024690505.1. GTDB lineage: Bacteria > Bacteroidota > Bacteroidia > Bacteroidales > Bacteroidaceae > Prevotella. The sequence goes on along the minus strand of JAILPA010000007.1, from coordinate 22,545 downwards.
TCGATGGTCATGGGGCAGAGCGTGAAGGCTTCTCCGGCAAAGATAGTCAGGCCGATGTTGTCGGTGGTACGGTCTGAGATGAATTCTGCCGCCACCTGCTTAGCTGCTTCAATGCGGTTGGGGTAGGGATCCATGTCCATTCCCAGCATGGAGGACGAAATGTCCATGGCCATCATAATGTCGATGCCTTCAATTGTCTCCTCTTGCCATGCGTTGTGATTCTGTGGGCGTGCCAATGCCAATACCAGCAGGGTGAAGGCTGCAATGCGCAGTACAGGCTGGATGGGCATCAACATCAAGCGCCAGCTGCGAGATACATTGCGGAAAGCTTTGGTGTCGGCCATCCTGATGGTCGGCTCGCTCTTCTTCCTGTACATCACATACCATAATATATAAGGTATGATGAGCAGCAGCAGGAACAGGTATTCTTTATTGGCAAATTGAATGTCCATTGTCTCTCAGTTTAATTCAGAAGGTCGTAAACCGTCCATATCACATAGGTGAGGAGTGCCATCACCGCCAGCGCAATGATAGCGATGACGCCTATCAGTATGCGACGGTTAGTCTTCGAGCGTTGTTGTTGGGCGGTGAGTTCGGGCTTGATTATCTCCTCTGTGGGAACGTTCTCCTGTTTCGTCTCGTTGATGAAATCTATGGCGCTGACCAGATTGGCGTCGTTCTCGTTGATGAGTGTTGAGTATTTGGCGAACTTGACGAGGTCGGCCGTTTGGAACAGCTGTTTCAGTTCTTCCAGCGACTTGGGATCGTCGGCTTGCATCAGTCGCTCTATGATCTCGCTGCTGGTCATCTCCATCGCGTTGAAGCCATAGCGCTCGTTGATGTACTGGCGCAACGCATCGGTCAACTTTGTGTAGTATTCTTTCGGGTCTTCGGCCGTAGCCATCCTCTCAGCCTTGATTTCCTCAATGGCCTTCATTGCTTTCTGGTGGGGGGGTATGAGCTTGATGATGCGGATACGCGATATGATGGGCTTGTTGCTGATAAGGCAGACGAGCAGGAATACTCCAAGGATAAGGAGCAGGAGGATAGCTATGGAGGCTGGCAGAATCCGGTTCCAGTCGTCATCATCCCAGCTGAATGGCAGGTTGCGTATGTCTTTCGGCCCGTTGAACTTGTCGATTTTCGTGGTGTCTACCTCAATGGTCATCAGTTTCAAGGCCAGTGGCTTTGTTGCGTATTCCTTGCCGTCAATCATTACCTGGATTGGGGGCAGGCTGAAGAGCGTATCCGCATCGGTGAACGATGTCAGAACGTAGGATCGTGAGCGGGCTGTCATGCCATTGCCTTCGTTGACGTCGTCTCCAGGTATGGCCGTCAGCAGTTCCACTTCTGTAGGCAGCAGCAGCTCCTCAGGGAATGATACATGCGATGTGTCTTTTGCATGTGCCGTCACCCTGATGGCTACCTGTTCGCCAATCAGCATCTGCGTGGAGCTGATAGCCGACTCTACGCTCTGTGCTTTAGCTGCTCCGTTAAAGAGTAGCAGGCAGAGGAGTTGTGCGATATAGAATAGCTTTTGCTTCATCCGTTTCTGTTGGTTTACATCTATTGTTATCCTCGCTGTTCAAAGAGTCCCAGAAGGGCTTTCACATAGTCTTCGTCGGTGGCAATGCTGACATTGTCGACCTGACTCTTGGCGAAGGTGTCTTTCAGCTCGCGTTGCGTTTTGAGCCATGAGCGTCGGTACGCCTCGCGCAGACGCCGGCTGCTGGTGTCGATGTATTGCTCGTGCCCTGTTTCGGCATCGACCACTTTCATCAGTCCAATGTTGGGCAGGTCGCTGGCTCGCTTGTCGTATACCTGGATGGCCACGACATCGTGTTTCCGGTTTGCAATCTGCAATTGCTGCTGGAAGCTGCGCCGAACATAGAAGTCGCTCAGCAGGAATGCCGTACAGCGGCGTTTGGCCACGCTGGTAAGGAACTCTATGGCCGTCCCGATGTCGGTGCGTTTGCTGTCGGCATGGAAGTCAAGCATCTCACGAATGATGTAGAGGATGTGCTTACGGCCTTTCTTGGGTGGAATGTACTTCTCTATCTTGTCCGAGAAGAACACCACGCCAATCTTGTCGTTGTTCTGTATGGCCGAGAAGGCAAGTGTGGCAGCTATCTCCGTCACCATGTCGCGTTTCATCTGTACCTTTGTGCCGAAGTCAAGCGATCCGCTGACGTCGACCAGAAGCATGACGGTGAGTTCGCGTTCCTCCTCAAACACTTTCACGTAAGGTTTGTTGAAACGTGCGGTCACGTTCCAGTCAATGTCGCGCACATCATCGCCATATTGGTACTCGCGCACTTCGCTGAAGGCCATACCACGTCCTTTGAAGGCCGTGTGATACTGGCCAGCGAAGATGTTTGAACTGAGACCGCGCGTCTTTATCTCAATCTTCCTTACTTTCTTTATGAGCTCAGATGTCTCCATAGATATTTTTCCCAGATGTTCCTGGTGTTCCAGTCGTTCCCGACAGTTTGGCTTTAAGGCACTTCGACTTTATTGATAATCTTGCTGACAATCTCCTCGCTGGTGATGTTCGATGCCTCAGCCTCGTAGGTGAGTCCTATGCGATGGCGCAGCACGTCGTGGGCAATGGCCCTGACATCTTCGGGCACCACGTAGCCGCGACGTTTGATGAAGGCATAGGCTCTGGCAGCCTTGGCCAGATTGATGGAGGCGCGTGGGGAACCGCCGAATGCTATGAGATCCTTCAGCTCTTTCATGTTGTAGCGGTCGGGAAAGCGTGTGGCAAACACAATGTCGGCAATGTACTGCTCTATCTTCTCGTCGATGTAGACTTCACGCACCACCTTACGGGCGTTCAGTATGTCTTCTGAGGTGGTGACGGGGCGTACCTCGGGTAGTGACTCACCGATGTTCTCGCGGATAATCTTCTTCTCTTCTTCGAGTGTGGGATAGCCAATGACCACCTTCAGCATGAAGCGGTCTACCTGTGCCTCGGGCAGGGGATAGGTGCCTTCCTGTTCAATGGGGTTCTGTGTAGCCATCACAAGGAACGGACTTGGCAGGTCGAAGGTCTCGCTTCCGATGGTGACCTGTTTCTCCTGCATGGCCTCGAGCAGTGCGCTCTGCACCTTTGCCGGAGCACGGTTAATCTCGTCGGCCAGCACGAAGTTGGCAAACACGGGGCCTTTCTTCACCAGGAACTTCTCGTCTTTCTGTGAGTAGATCATGGTGCCTGTGACGTCGGCGGGCAGCAGGTCGGGCGTGAACTGTATGCGGCTGTATTTGGCGTCGATGAGCTGTGACAGTGTCTTGATGGCCAGTGTCTTTGCCAGGCCTGGCACACCTTCAAGGAGAATGTTGCCGTCGCTCAACAGTCCTATGAGCAACGAGTCGACCAGATGTTTCTGCCCCACGATGACACGATCCATGCCCGTAGTGAGGTTGGTTAAAAACGAACTTTGCTGTTCAATCCGGATGTTAAGTTCCCGGATGTCTATGTTCTCTGCCATTGTTGTTATGATAGATTTATTGGTTATTACTCTGACGTAAGCGCCTAATGGCGCTGGCTTTCATCTTTACTTTCGGTATCTTTATCTCCATGCCGGGTTGTAGCGGTGTTGAGGCGGTAATGCCGTTGTAGACCTCAATGTAGCATTCCATGCCTTCGCCCATCGTACGCCGTGCGATGCGCCTTGTGTTCTCACCTCGTCTTACCTCCACCACGCGGTCCAGACCCACGATGTTGTAGGCGCCCGTTTTTACGCGGACATCCATTGCTTCGTACTTGGCCCATTCCTCTTCCTGGGTGGATTTTGCTGGCTCTGGTGCCTGTTCTGCTACAGGTTCTAGCGTTTCTTCGACTTGTTGTTCAGTGGTATCTTCTTCAGTTTGTGACGCTGTGGACTTAGTCGTTACGATGGGAGTCGGGCCCACCTTTGTTGCTGTCTTTGCAGGCTGTGGGGCAATGGGTTCAGTGTCCTGTTTTCCAATGAACAAACCGATACCAAAACAGATAGCGCTGACAAGGAGTACCAATAGCAGCCAAAGCCACCAACGCGATTTGTGCGAAGCAGGAGTTTCCGCTTCATCCTCTTCATCTGTGGGCTCTTCATCTGTGGGCTCTTCATCTGTGGGCTCTTTATCCGTGGGCTCTTCATCCGTAGGCTCTTCATCCGTAGGCTCTTCTTCAGATTCTTCCCCGGGATGCTTCTTTATGGCGGGTTCTTCTTCGAGTGATGAATATACCTCGCTGGCAATACCTGCGGGCGTACTGATAGATGGCGATTCTTCTTCAATAGGCTCGGTATCAGGCTCAGTGGTCAATCCTTCCTCGTAGCTAGAAGCTACCTCATAATCATGCTCAATAGCCTGCTTCTCCTCTACCGCTGGCTCTGGTTCTGATTTTGGTTCTGGTTCTTGTTCGACGACATGCTCAGGCTCAAACTCAATGACAGGTTCAGGTTCAGCAATCGGTTCGGGCTCTGTTTTTGTCTCTGCCTCAGGCTCCAGTCCGCTTGTTGGTTCATATTGTTCTTCGATGACCGGTTCCAGTTGTTCTGTCTCCTCTGTTCCGTCTTCAATGTCAGATGCTGTGAGGAGGTCGTTGAAATCCTCGTCATCGAAGGTGACGCCCTCGTTCAGTATTACAGTCTCAAACTGCGAGAAAGGACGGTTCACCAGATTCTTCATGGTGGCATCGGGCACGAACGTCAGCCTGGAGTGGCTGTCGATAACGACACGTTCGCCAGTGTTTACATTCACACTCTCGCGGGCATCGACATCAACGATTTTGAATGTTCCAAGTCCTTTGATTTTCACCATGCGGTCGTTGGTCACTCCCTGTTGTATGACCTCTGCCAGCAGGTTGATAAACTGCTGGGCATCGTGTCGCGTGAGCCCATGCTTCTGCATGAGTGCGCTTATCAGGTCGTTAATGTATATCTTGCCCATTACTCGTTTCCTCCATTCTTAATGCGGTCTTTCCACACAGGATTGGGCTTGAAACTCAACGTCAGCTTTGGCGGTACGAGCATTCGCTGGCCCGTGGTGGGGCTTACCATGATGCGCTCCAGCTTCTTCTTCACCTCAAAGACGCCGAAGTTGGGCAGCTGCACGCTGTTGCCCTCCATGAAGTTGTCGGTCATCACGCTGAGAATGGTGTTCACCATTGCCTGCGTGTCGGCAGCCTTCATGTTGGTGCGTTGTGACAGGTTAGTAATAAATTCCTTATTGTTCATAGGATTTCATTATGGTTCCATAGAGGTCGAACTCGTCGGCCTCAGTTATTGTTACATTGTATAATTGTCCGCAGTTCACCTTGCCTTCCTTGGCACTTACCAGCACCTCAGGGTCTACCTCGGGTGAGCAGAACTCACTCCGCCCCACATAGTAGTCGCCCTCGCGACGGTCGAAAATGACTCGCAGAGTCTGTCCAACCTTCGCATCCTGTATCTCAGCGCTGATGCCCTGTTGCAGGCGCATCAGCCTGTCCAGCCGGCGTTGCTTCACGTCTTGCGGCACGTCGTCGGTGTAGTGCTCGGCAGCGTAGGTGCCATCCTCTTCCGAGTATGCGAAAGCCCCCATGCGTTCGAAGCGTGCCCATCGGGTGAACTCCATCAGCTGGTTGAAGTCGTCTTCTGTCTCTCCCGGGAATCCCACCATGAGCGTGGTGCGCAAGTGTATGCCGGGCACTTCGTGCCTGATGCGCTCTATGAGCTCTATCGTCTCCTGCCGTGTGATGTTTCGTTTCATTCGGCTGAGCATGTTGTCGCTGATGTGTTGCAGGGCAATGTCGAGGTAGCGGCACACATTATTTTTCTCGCGCATCACGCGCAACAAATCCCATGGGAAGTGGGTGGGGTAGGCGTAGTGCAGGCGTATCCACTCAACGCCTTCAATGTCGGCCATCTGTTCCACCAGCTGTGCTAAGCGCTGTTCGCCATAGAGGTCGATGCCATAGTAGGTCAGCTCCTGTGCTATGACCTGCAGTTCCTTCACGCCCTGCTTCACCAGGTGCCGCACCTCGTCCAGAATCTCTTCCATGGGACGGCTCTTGTGGTGGCCCGTGATGAGTGGTATGGCGCAGTAGGCACAGTGGCGGTCGCACCCCTCACTGATTTTCAGGTAGGCGTAGTGGGGTGGGGTGGTCAGTTTTCTGAGTTTGCAGTTTAGAGTGTAGGGCTTAGAGTCTTCTACCCCACTGGATGCAGGTCTTTCACACTTCGTCCTGTCCTCTCCGCTATTTGTCAGGTCGGCTATGAGCTCTTTGTAGTTGAACTTCCCGTACCATCCGTCCACTTCAGGTATTTCTGCTTCGAGGTCGGCCAGATAGCGCTCCGACAGGCAGCCCATGACGTAGAGCCGTTGCAGTTTGCCCTCGTTCTTGCGTTGCACCATCTCGAGGATGGTGTTGATGCTTTCCTCTTTGGCATCGGCAATGAAGCCACAGGTGTTCACCACCGCTATCTCCCCTTGGGGTGCGGGGCTGTCGTGAGTCACCTTGAAGCCATTGGCCTCAAAGAGTCCCATCAGCATCTCGGAATCGACTAGATTCTTCGAGCAGCCCATAGTGATGATATCTACCGTCTTGCCCATATCCGAATTTAAAACTTATGTACTTCAGACCTTGTCCTGAAACAGACTGTCAACGAACTGTCGGCGGTTGAACAGTTGCAGATCCTCCATGCCTTCGCCCAGCCCGATGTATTTCACTGGCACCTTCAGCTGGTCGCTGATGCCTATCACCACACCACCCTTGGCTGTGCCGTCGAGCTTGGTGATTGCCAGGCTTGTTATCTGTGTGACGGCGGCGAACTGCTTGGCCTGTTCAAAGGCGTTCTGTCCGGTGGAGCCGTCGAGCACCAACATCACCTCGTCGGGAGCTTCGGGCAGCACCTTCTTCATCACATCCTTTATCTTTTTCAGCTCATTCATCAGTCCCACTTTGTTGTGCAGACGGCCTGCCGTGTCGATGAGCACCACGTCGGCACCGTTGGCCTTGGCGCTCTGCAGCGTGTCGAAGGCCACGCTGGCGGGGTCGCTGCCCATCTGCTGCTTGACAACGGGCACTCCCACGCGTTCGCCCCAGATGCTGATTTGCTCTACAGCAGCAGCGCGGAATGTGTCGGCAGCGCCCAGGTATACCTTCTTGCCAGCCTGTTTCAGCTGCCAGGCCAGCTTGCCTATGGTGGTGGTCTTTCCCACGCCGTTGACGCCTACAACGAGGATGACGTATGGCTTGTGATCGGTGGGCAGGTCCCAGTTGCCATCCTCGTCAGCGTCAGCCGGCGAGTCACCATTGCTGTTCTCTGCCAGCAGCGAGGCTATCTCGTCGCGCAGGATGCCGTTAAGTTCATTGGTCGAGACATACTTGTCGCGTGCCACGCGCTCCTCAATGCGCTTGATGATTTTCAGTGTGGTGTCAACCCCCACGTCGCTAGTGATGAGCACCTCTTCCAGGTTGTCGAGCACGTCGTCGTCGACCTTCGACTTTCCTGCCACTGCACGCGCCAGCTTGTCGAAAACCGACGTCTTGGTCTTCTCCAGGCCCTTGTCCAGCGTCTCTTTCTTCTTCTTGTTAAATAGTCCAAACAATCCCATATTGCAATACGTTGTTCTTTGTTTTTGAGGTGCAAAAATACAAAGAATATCCCACCCGTGCAAGTGTTATAACATTTCTTCACCCCCTTTTCACTAAATTCAACGTTTTTTTTGCGCCATATCATAGGCCAATGCAGTGAAATCCGTGTCATCACTTGACATTATGCGCCAGAATTCAGCCGTCTGTGAGCTGCTTATCCGCTTTCAAGGTGATTAGTCTGACGCGCGTTCACTATAAGGTGGACGGCGACTACTTCTATAGCAACAGCCGCTCCGGCCCCTTCCTTTGAAGGGCGGGGAGACTCGCTGAAGTCTGCCGCCCTCCTTGAAGGGAGGGGCCGGAGGCGGGGTCTGTAACTTTATATTATATAGAAGTCCGATAGATATCGCAATAGCTTGGCTGTGTGTGGAATGTAAGGAAAATTCTAATTTGTGAAAAGTGCCGTACAACGGGATTTTTGGAAAAGCACCGCTTTGAGGGTGGAAAAGGACAGCTTTTTGACCCGAAAAGCGGTACTTTTCCGCCCTCGAAGCTGTTCTTTCCTTTTTTGCAAGAATGTCCGTGTAAAGAAAATTTATGTGTTTTGCGGTTGGGAAATGCCCCGGAAAGGCCAGGCAAAGGCAGTCGGCCAGTTCTATGTTTGGCTACCGCTGTCTGATGCCTATGGCATCCTGTACAACGGGCAACTGCAGGTCGAAGAAATTCCGTATTTGTCCGTGTCGTCCGCTGCCAAGAATAATCCGTGTCAGTCTGTGGTGTCCGTTGCAATATCATTAGATTTCCAGGTACCAACTTTGGAAACCCTTCGCTGTCACAAGGCAGTCCTTTCAGAGCCTCTTCGGCTTGCACGAAATGCTACTCTCTCAAAGTTTGCAATTGTTAATTTTGCGGTTAAAATGACTATTGTTGGCAAAAAATTTGGTAGATTCAATAATTATATCTAATTTTGCGCTCGATAGGGTAGATTGTACACCCAAACATACTAACAATATTAACTAATTTCTAAAAACAACCTAACAATGAGGGAACAAGTGTTATTCTCTGTGATGCTGTCTATGGGCGTCATGGGCGGACTGGCTTTATGCCCTGTTCCCGCTGTGGCCAAAGTGACACAGCAGCAGACGATTAAGGTCAGCGGCCAGGTCGTTGACCACGAGGGACAGCCACTCATTGGCGCTACCATCAAGGTGAAAGGTACGAACACGGGTGTCGCAACCGACTTTGACGGTAACTTCCAAATGAACGTTCCGGCTAACGCCACCCTCGTTGTGAGTTATGTGGGCTATCAGGACCGCGAGGTTGCCGTTCGCAGCCGTGCTTCCCTGGGCCTTATCACTCTTGAGAGCGACAACCAACTGCTCGACCAGGTGGTGGTGGTGGGCTATGGTACTCAGAAAAAGGCCGACCTGACAGGCTCTGTCAGTGTGGTGAACGCTGAGGAGCTGAAGCGTGTGTCGAACTCGAACATCTCGACCATGCTCGAGGGTAAGGTGGCCGGTGTGCAGATCACCACCGACGGCCAGCCCGGCGCCGACCCATCGGTGCGCATCCGTGGCTTGGGCACCTTTGGCAGCACTGCCCCTCTCTACGTCATCGACGGTGTGCCCATGGGTACTACCATCCGCGATTTCTCGCCAAACGACATTGAGACCATCCAGGTGCTGAAGGACGCATCGGCAGGTGCCATCTACGGTAGCCGTGCCGCTAATGGTGTGATCATCATCACCACCAAGGGTGGCAAGAAGGAGCAGCCCCCCCCACGCCCCTCCAAAAGAGGGGGTGTCTGGGTACCTGAAGTGCTTGGAGTATCAGCGGAATAACCTAACTTAACACCCCCCCCTCGGAGGAACTTAGGGAGGCCCATTCATATTTGATTTCAATGAAGAAGACAGTATTGATAACAGGAGCGACAAGCGGCATAGGACTCGCTTGCGCACGGCGGTTTGCCGACAATGGCGACCAGCTCATCCTCACCGGCAGGAACGCGCAGCGGCTGGCCGAGATAGAGCAGGAACTCACCGCCAAGGGAACCAGTGTGCTTACCCTCACCTTCGACGTGCGCGACAGCACCCTTGCTGCGCAGCTCATCGCCACGCTGCCCGCCCAGTGGCAACAGATAGACGTGCTGGTGAACAATGCCGGACTCGCCCTCGGCCTCGAACCCGAATATGAAGGCAACCCCGAGGACTGGGATGCCATGATCGATACCAACATCAAAGGCCTACTCACCATGACACGGCTCATCGTGCCCCGCATGGTGGAGCGCAACCGGGGACACGTCATTAACGTCGGCTCCGTGGCAGGCGATGCCGCCTACGCCGGTGGAAACGTCTACTGCGCCACGAAAGCCGCCGTGAAGGCCATCACCGACGGACTGCGCATCGACGTGGCTAACACCGCCGTCCGCGTCACCAACCTCAAGCCCGGGCTTGTCGAAACCAATTTCAGCAACATCCGCTTCCACGGTGACACCCATCGCGCCGCCACCGTCTACCAAGGCATCAAGCCACTCACCGGCGACGACATCGCCCAGGTGGCCGTCTTCGCTGCCAACGCCCCCGAGCATGTGCAGATAGCCGAGGTGCTCACCCTCGCCACCCACCAGGCCAGCGGCAGCGTCATTGCAAGAGCGAAGAGCGAAGAGTGAAGTGTGAAGAGTGAAGTGTGAAAAGTGAAAAGTGATTATTATGCTACCGCTACAGAATAGTGTAAGAAGGGCACGCCCCGCCGACATCCCCCGCATTTTGGAGCTCCTGCACCAGGTGAATATGGTGCACCATGCGCTACGCCCCGACCTGTTCAAGCCCTACACCACCAAGTACAGTGCCCAGGAGCTGCAGGGCCTACTCGCCGACGAGAGCAAGCCCATCTTCGTCTACGACGACGGCCAGCAAGTGCTGGGCTATGCCTTCTGTCAGATAACGAAGGTCTGCGGTCACCACCTGTTGCAGGACGTTACCACCCTCTATATTGACGACATCTGTGTAGACGAGACGGCTCGCGGCCGCCACGTCGGCACTGCCCTCTACCGCACCGTCCTCAGCCATGCCCAGACCCTCGGTTGCCATCATGTCACTCTCAACGTCTGGGAGGGAAACACCTCCGCCCAGCACTTCTACCAGAGCATGGGCATGACCGTGCAGAAGACCACCATGGAAATCCTCATCCCCCATTAATAACCCACGGATTGTCATAATATTTATGTCCTTTGGCTATCATCGAACTCACGTAATTTAGGAATGAGAGAAGTGAATAGTGAAAAGTAAATAATATGCTATTGCAGTAGATTTACCATGAAGCGAATACTGTTTTGCGAGCTTTGCCCCCTCGCCTACCGCCTGTCGGCGGAGAAAGAGATACTGAAGCGTCACCTGCGCGACCTCGCTGGGAAGACACACTTTGCCAAGGAGCGTACCTCCAATTCCCTGCCCGTGCTCATCTATCGCCACAACTCCCTCATCCGCCGCAGACTCGGCAATGTCGACATGCAGCTGCAAGAGAACAAAGCCACCAACCTTGCCCTCGCTGTCACCCACATCGATGGCCTGCTCATCCGCCCCGGCGAGACCTTCTCCGTCTGGAAGCTGGTTGGCCGCACCACGCGCCGTAAGGGCTATCGCGAGGGCCTCACCATCGCCAAGGGACAGCCATCGAAAGGCATCGGCGGCGGCATGTGTCAGCTGTCGAATCTCATCCACTGGATGGTGCTCCACAGCGAGCTCACCATCACCGAGCACCACCACCACGACGCCCTCGACCTCTTCCCCGACTTTGGCCGTCAGATACCCTTTGGCACCGGCACCAGCATCTCCTACAACTACATCGACTATCGCGTCACCAACACCACCCCCCACACCTACCAGCTGCGACTCTCCGTCGATGCCGAGTACCTCTGTGGTGAGCTCCGTGCCACCGAGCCCCAGCAGCACACTTTCCACATCCATGCCGAGAACGAATATTTCTCACGCAGCTCATCGCGGGGCGACGCCACTATCTACCGCAACGGCGAAGTCTACCGCGACATTATCGATGTTGCCACAGGGCGCATCCTCCAGAGCCAGCTCATACGCACCAACCATGCCAAAGTAATGTACCAGCTGCCACCAGATACATCGGTACTGGAGGAATGAAGGGGAATCCTTACAAAGCGCAAGGCATTCTGGCTTTTTAAACAGGAATGATGTCGTAAATATAAATTATTTGTGTATTTATGCAAGCATATAATTGAGCTATACGCCTGTTCTCGCCTTTTCCAACATTTCTGCCAGTCTTTCTCAGGTACTTAAATGAAAGGATTTGGGTTGACATAGGAGCGAAAGAATGTCAGGAAAATTCCAATTCGCGAAAAGAGCCATAAAACTGGGATTTTGGAAAAGGACAGCTTTGAGGGTGGAAAAGGACAGCTTTTTGACCCGAAAAGCGGTGCTTTTCCACCCTCGAAGCTGTCTTTTTCTTTTTGTAAGATTGTATGTGTAAAGAAAATTCATAACCCACATCAGTCTTGCAAGACATATTATCCGGCCAAGCCCCAACAGTGCCAAGACAGATGAGCACCCCTGATAATTTGCTACCGCGCTATGGAACAATACATCGCTGCGGTAGCAAATTCTTCATAGGCTACGGGAAAGGTTATGGGAAAGGCTACGGTTAGGCGCGACAGCGGGGATCTCTTCACTTTTCGGTCTCAGGCTATGATGCTCCCCACCTGATAGACGAGGCAGGAGACTATCCAAGCGAGTGCTGTGGTGTAGAGTGCTGCTGCCATGGCCCATCGCCATGTGCCCGTCTCGCTCTTGATGGCTACGATGGTGGCAATGCAGGGGAAGTAAATGAGTATGAAGAGGAGGAAGCAGTAGGCTGAGAGGGGTGTCATGCCGTCGGCCTCCATGCGGTTGTGGAGTCGGCGATATTTCTCGCTGTCGGCACTGACGTCGGCAAGGCTCTCCGCCTCGCTGAAGCTGTCGTCGCCGGTGTAGAGTACGCCCATGGTGGAGGCAACTATCTCCTTGGCACCGACACCGGCAATGAGGCTGACGTCGAGCTTCCAGTTGAAGCCCTGGGGCAGGAAGAGCGGCTCCACGGCCTTACCTATGTGGCCCATGACGCTGTGCTCCTGTTGTTGTTGACGGTCGAGGCTGGGGTCGTGGGGGAAGTAGCTGAGGGCCCAGACGATGATGGAGGCTACGAGGATGATGCCTCCCATCTTCTTCAGGTATTGGTGGCCTTTCTCCCAGGTGTGGCGCAGGGTGGCCTTGAGGGTGGGGAAGCGGTAGGGGGGCAACTCCATGACGAAGGGTGTGTCGTCGCCTTTCAATACCCAGTGGCTTAGCACCCAGCTGACTGCAGCCATGAGCACTATGCCTGCGGAGTAGATGGAGATGAGCACCAGGCTCTGGTACTCGGCGGCGAAGAATGTGCCAACGATCATCAGGTAGATGGGCAGGCGAGCCTGGCACGACATGAAGGGGAGCACCATCATGGTGATGAGTCGCGAGCGCCGGCTCTCGACGGTGCGCGTGGCGAGGACGGCGGGCACGTTGCAGCCGTAGCCCATGAGCAGGGGTATGAACGACTTGCCGTGCAGGCCTATCTTGTGCATGAGCTTGTCCATGATGAAGGCTGCCCGGGCCATGTAGCCCGAGTCTTCCATGAAGGAGATGAAGGTGTAGAGGATAAGTATTTGCGGCAGGAATACGAGCACTGAGCCAACGCCGCCAATGACGCCGTCGGCAATCATGGACTTCAGGGGACCCTCGTCCATGGTTTTTGTCACCCACCATCCCAGTTTCCCCATCAGGGCCTCGAGCCAGTCGGCTGGGTATTGTCCGAGGCTGAAGGTTACCTCGAACATGAGGAAGAGGATGAGCATGAAGATGGGGAAGCCCAGGAACTTGTTGGTGATGATGGCGTCGAGCATGTGGGTGGCGCGGTAAGCCTCGGTGTTGTCGCCTGTGGCGTAGCCAGCTTCTTTCAGGGCGCCGTTGACGAAGCCGTACTTGGCGTCCATGATGGCTGTCTCGGCATCTGCTCCTGTCTCTTCCTCCACTCGTGTGGCGGCATGGGCGCAGGCTGCCATGAGCTGGCGGCGGTCGTCAGGGCGATTCTCGTCGGCGAGGTGCTGGCTTACGTACTGCAGCACGTGGCTGTCGTTCTCAAGCAGTTTGATGGCGAGATAGCGGGTGGAGTAGCGCTGTCGTATGTGCTCGTCGGCTTTCAGGTATTGCTGTATGTGGGCTATGCCGCTTTCCAGCTCGTGGCCGTAGTTGATGTGGAGGTGACGGGCTTGTGGGCTTTGCCCTTCGTAGACGTCGATGACGGCACGGAAGAGCTCTTTCACGCCACGTCCGTTCTTGAACGATGTGGGCACCATCGGCATTCCGAAGAGTGTAGAGAGGGCGTCGATGTCGAGGCTGTCGCCGCGCAGCTCGAACTCGTCGAACATGTTCAGTGCGCAGACCATGCGGTGGTTCATGTCTACGAGCTCGGTGGTGAGGTAGAGGTTGCGTTCCAGATTGGAGGCATCCACCACGTTGATGACGACGTCGGGGGTCTGCTCGGCCAGATATTGGCGGACGTAGAGCTCTTCGGGGGAATAGCAGGAGAGGGAGTAGGTGCCTGGGAGGTCGGTGAGGTTGAACTCATAGCCGAACATGGTGGCGTGGGCTTCGTGGGCATCGACGGTGACACCGCTGTAGTTGCCCACACGGTCGTGGGCGCCACTGGCATAGTTGAAGAGCGACGTCTTGCCGCTGTTGGGGTTGCCTATCAACGCCACGTTCACTACGCGGCGGGCCTCGGGGACTTTCTGGAGATTGACCTCGGTGGTCACTTCTATCATCTCGGCCTCGTGGCGGCGAAGGCTCACTTCGTAGCCCATGACTTTGTAGACCACAGGGTCTTGCAGGGGTGCATTCTGAAGCACCTCTACCGTCTGTCCTCTGACGAAGCCCATCTCCACAATGCGCTTACGGAAGCCGCCGTGGCCCAGCACTTTTACAATGTCTGCCTTCTCGCCTGTTCGCAGTTCGGATAGTCTCATCTTTTCTTTTGCACTTGTGGCGCCGCTTGTTGTGGCGCCATTTCGGTTTTATCATGCAAAGTTACGCCTTTTCCTTCATATGGGCGGCATTCGTGGCGGCTTTTACATGGCAAATACCTAAAAATGGGGATGCACTGAAGGCTGGTGCGGGGAAATCTCAGCAGCTCAGCGGATGGGCGAACTGGGCCACGGTGTCGGTGAGTGCCAGGGGATTACCCATGTCGTAGCGCTCGCCCTTGAGGCGTATTCCCACCATGCCCGAGTGTTTGCGCACGGCATCAAGGGCTGAGGTAAGCTCTATCTCGCGGCTGTGGTCATCGGAGGCATCGGCGGTGGCAATGTCAGCTTCGAGCTGGGCGAAGACTTCGGGCGTGAGGATGTACTGTCCGAAGACGGAGCAGTACTCCTTGCGGCCGTCGCTCCTGCGTACGCCAAGGAACTGCTCGGCATAGTAGGCAGTGGGCTTCTCGCAGAGGCGCTGCACCTGCAGGGTGGTGGCGTCGTTGTCCTCCCATACGCCGCTCATAATGCCGAAGTGGCTGACGGTGGACAGGGGGACGGGGTAGAGGCCTACGGTGAGGCTGTTGTGGCGTTCGTAGGCTTCGATGAGCTGCAGGGCGCAGGGCTTGTTCGACGTGGAGCGGTAGAGCGTGTCGCCGAGCATCAGTAGCACGGGCTCGTTGCGGGCGAACATGGCAGCCTGATAGACGGCATGGCCGAAGCCGCGCTTCTCTTTCTGGTAAACGTAGCGCAGACGCTTGCCTATGTTAAGGATGCGGTTCTCGTACTCCTGGCATTCATCGTTCAGCTTGGCCATGTGCTCGTCGCTGATGGGGCGCTCGAAGAAGTCGCTATATAGCTTGCGTTCGTCCTCGCTGCCCAGCACCAGGCATATCTCTTCGATGCCGCTCTGCACCAGCTCTTCCAGCAGGATGAGAATGACGGGGCGCACCATGCCGTCGGCGCAGGGGATGGGGAAGAAGTCTTTCTTCCAACAGCGGGTGGCGGGGTAGAGGCGTGTGCCGAAACCTGCCACGGGGATAATGGCGCGGCGCACGGTGTGGACGGGGTGGAGGGTGAACTTGTAGGCAGGCATCTCCTGGCTGGCGAGGTAGTCGACCAACTGTTGCTGGGCCTCTTCGCTGCGTGCGAGGAATTGTACTGAACCGTCGCCGTGGCTACCAACGCCCTTTCCGCCGTAGGTCAGAGACTTGATGTGCTCATCGGCCAGCACGGCGCGGAGCTTCGGAGCCAGCAGCTCCTCGGGGCACATGGGGGCAACCTGGCGATTGAACAGTTCTTCGGCCTCGGTCATCAGGCGTCCTAACTGTTCCACGTCGCCCTGTGCCATGCAGCTGATGGCTCGGTTCACAATGTCGCGGTTCTTCACGCCGAGGGCTTCGTGCTCCTGCCGTTCCTTCTCGTTGCTGGGGAAGGGGTAGGCTTTGTTCAGGTCGGCAAGAATCTTGATGGTGTTCTTCTCGCCACAGAGGTCGGCGAAGACCCAGTGGAGGGGCTTCTTGATGTTGAGCGGGCGCACTTCCACCTCATCGCCGTCGAACGTCATCAGGTTGGGCTTTACACCAAAGGCGCAGGCTTGGTCGAGGCGGCCGCAGCGCGACGAGGTGCGCAGTTCGCCCACATAGGCAATGTTCATCTCGCCCAGCGTGTTGAGGTTCAGGTTGTAGAGCTGGTTGAATGCGCGGGCCACGAGTACGCAGATGGCTGCCGACGACGACAGGCCGCTCTTGATGGGGAGCGTCATCTCGGTGATGCGGATGCGCACTCCGCCCACCTTGTACCATTCCAGCATATAGGAGGCCACACCGGCACAGTAGCAGAAGAAAGAGCCTGAACGGGCCACCCGCTTCAGCTCCTGGTCGTCCATGCGGCAGGCAAAGTCGTGCCACTGCTCGGTGATTTGTTTGGCAGAGCTCTGAACCTCGAAGAGGGTGGAGCGCTCCACCTCGGCATAGATACCTTGCTCTATGCCAGTGACGATGGCGGCACCGGGCTCGATGTCGGCATTCATAGTACGGTAGTGGCCGGCCCAGTCGGTATGTTCGCCGAAGAGACACAGACGGCCGGGGACAAATAGTTTTATCATTGTGCGTTCTTGTTTTTTGATTTCTTCCTATAGTGCCTGATTATCAGCACCGCAACGGCGAGCAGCACGAGGGCAACGATGGCTAGCACGATGTAGTGGTTGTACTTCTCGATGGTGCTGTTCAGCTCGCTCTCGGGCACGATGCTGTGAAGATACCAGCCCAGTGCGGCCAGGATGGTGTGCCAGGCACCAGCGCCCAGTGTGGTGTAGGCCAGGAACTTCCAGTAGTTCATGCGGGCCAGGCCGGCCGGGATGCTTATCAGGTGGCGGATGCCGGGAATGAGGCGCCCCGTTAGGGTGGCGGCCACGCCGTGATTGTCGAAATAGCGTTCACTCTTCTCGACCTTCTCCTGATTCAGCAGGCACATCTTGCCCCACTTGCTGTTGGCGAACTTGTAGATGACGGGACGCCCCACGTAGAGCGCCACAACGTAGTTGATGGTGGCACCGATGGCGGCGCCGATGGTAGCCACAAGCACCACGAGCACCACGTTCAGACCGCCACCGGCGGCATGGTAGGCGGCCGGGGCCACCACGAGTTCTGAGGGTACGGGGATGACGGTGCTCTCGAGCAGCATCAGTAGCAGGATGTTGGGGTAGGTGAGGTTATTCAGTAGCCAGTTCATTTCTTCAGTTTGTCTTTAATGTAGTTGTAATAGTCTTTGGGCTCAACGTCCTCAGGGAATATCTGGCTGAGCACCATGCGACACTCCTGTGGGTTGCGTTCGCAGGCTGTTTTCAGGTAGCTGAGGAACTCATCGTATTTCTTCAGGTCGTAGCAGCAGAGAGCCATGTAGGCATATCCTTCGTCAGCCACGGTGCCAACGGCAAGGAAATATCTCTTAAACAGCGTATGGGCTGCTTCCACGTACTTGTTGTCGTAGACCGACACGATCACGCGCATGAGTGTCTGGTTGGGGTCGTCGCTCTCGGTCACGGCTTTCCTGAAATAGCGTTCCGCCTCGCGTATCTTGTCGTTGGCCAGTAGTATGTGGCCGCGAATGACGTCCATCTGTGTGTGGTCGCAGTCCAGATTGTCGGTCTTGTCGATGAGTTCAAGTGCCTTGTCGGTCATGCCTTCATCGCCATAGGCAAAGGCCAGCTCCTGATAGATGTCGCAGAGATAGGGTGAGGCGTCGTCGGCCATGTCGACAGCATGTTCCAGTACCTGTATAGCCTCTTGCGTGCGGCCGAGGTTGATGAGGCATGTGCCTTGGTGGAGGTATGCGAGCTCGTCGTCGGGCTCGTGCTGGGCATAGCGCTCATAGTAGTCGAGTGCCCCTTCGTAGTTGGCTAACCGGTAGAGGCTGTTGGCTTTTGCGAAGAGCCCGTCGGGGTCGTCGGGGTCGATGGCAATGGCAAACTCGCTGCTCTGTACGGCGCCGCTGTAGTCTTCGTTCATATATTGCACCGAGGCAAGCCCGTTCCAGTAGCGCTTGGAGAAGGGGTTGGCATCGATGAGCTCGCCCCACAGACGTTCGGAGTCCTTGTATTTCCCCAGTCCGAAGAGGGTGCGTGCAATGAGCTCCTTGAAGTCGGGCGAGTCCTCTTGCTTGGCGCGTGCCACCCATTCCATGGCCTTTTCGCTGTAGCCATAGTCCTGATAGATGTTGGCCACGTCGACCACATAGTCCTGATATTCATCGGACGGCATGTCGTGGAGCTGTTCGCGCAGGAACTCGTCGGCTTCGTCGAGCTGTCCCTGTGCCAGCATTATCTCGGCGCGGTTGTAGACGTATTCGGGCTCATCGGTCTGAATAATCTGACTACACAGGCGCTCGGCTTCTTCAATGTCGCCATGATAGATGGCTTCGTGAATCTTATAGGTCAAGGGGGCGATGGCGCCAGGGGAGAGGCTGAGCGCCAGGTCGATGGCCTCTTCGGCCTCTTCGTAGCGCTCGGTCATCTGGTAGTAGTCGGCAATCTCGGCCAGCTCGTCAGCATCCATGAACACTGGCGAGCCCGAGTTGACGGCCTCTTCGTATTCCGCCAGTATCTCGCGGAACTCATCGCTGTCGTAATATTCGTCGCCAGTCTTCTTCATGCGGGGTTTAATCAATGCGAGGGGGCACCGCCTCACATGGCCACTTACTTCTTCCAGGTATCCTTCAGTCCCACGGTCTTGTTGAAGACGGGATGCTCGGGTGTGGAGTCGGGGTCGACGTTGAAGTAGCCTATGCGCTGGAACTGCAGGTAGGAGAGTGGTGAGTGCTGTGCTGCAAAGGGCTCGATGTAGCA
This sequence comes from Prevotella sp., assembly GCA_024690505.1. GTDB lineage: Bacteria > Bacteroidota > Bacteroidia > Bacteroidales > Bacteroidaceae > Prevotella. The sequence goes on along the minus strand of JAILPA010000007.1, from coordinate 3,579 downwards.
GTTGGTGAGCACATGGAGCGAGTCGGGGTTGATGATCTGCTTCATGGCGGTGACGGCATCGCACTGCTGCTCTTCGCGAATGGCGGCCATGTCATCGCGTGGGTTCTCCACCTTCCACAGGCGGTCGTAGAGTCGTACCTCGGCCTTCACGGCGTTGTGGCAGCTGACCCAGTGGAGCGTTTTGCCCTTGATTTTGCGGTCGGCACCGGGCTGTCCGCTTCGTGTATCGGGGTCGTAGGTGCAGTAGATGGTGGTGACGTGCCCGTCGGCATCTTTGTCGCAGGGGTGCTCCTCGTCACACTTGATGATGTAGGCGTTCTTCAGACGCACCTCTTTGCCGGGGGCCAGTCGCATGAATTTCTTCTCGGCCTCCTCCATGAAGTCGTCGCGCTCAATCCATATCTCACGGCTGAACTCCACGTTGTGTGTGCCGTCGGCCTCGTTCTCAGGGTTGTTCACGGCAGTAAGAGTCTCCACCTTGTCGGCGGGGTAATTGGTAATGACCACTTTCACGGGGTCGAGCACGGCGCTGACGCGGAGGGCGCGGCTGTTAAGGTCGTCGCGTACCACGCTCTCGAGCAGGCCCATGCTGTTCAGTGCGTCAATCTTCGTATAACCTATCTTGCCAATGAATTTCACAATGCTCTCGGGCGAATAGCCGCGACGGCGGAAACCGCAGATGGTAGGCATACGGGGGTCATCCCATCCGCTGACCAGCTTCTCGTTGACTAGGGCCAGCAGATTGCGTTTCGACATGAGAGTGTAGTTGAGGTTCAGTTTGTTGAACTCGGTCTGGCGTGGGCGGTTGTCCTCTATGTTGTCGGTCTCGCCCTTCCATTCTTTCATCCACGTGACGAAGAGGTCGTAGAGGGGACGGTGCTCGACAAACTCCAGCGTACACCACGAGTGGGTGACGCCCTCCAGGTAGTCACTCTGGCCGTGAGTGAAGTCGTACATGGGGTATGCGTTCCATTTCGAGCCCGTCTTCACGTGGGGAATGTTCAGCACACGGTAAAGTAGGGGGTCGCGGAAGAGCATGTTGGGGTGGCCCATGTCAATCTTGGCGCGAAGCACCAGGGTGCCCGGCTCGCACTGGCCGCTGTTCATATAGTCAAACAGGCGCAGGTTTTCCTCCACGGGGCGGTCGCGGTAGGGGCTGTTCGTGCCAGGGCTCGTGGTGGTGCCCTTCTGCTGGGCTATCACCTCGGCGCTCTGTTCGTCGACGTAGGCACGCCCTTGGCGGATGAGCCACACGGCAAAGTCCCACAGCTGCTGGAAGTAGTCGCTGGCATAGTAGACATGAGCCCACTGAAAACCCAGCCACTTGATGTCGCTCTCGATGTTCTCGATGTATTCCGTGTCTTCCTTCACGGGGTTGGTGTCGTCGAAGCGCAGGTTGCACTCACCGCCGTATTTCTTGGCCAGTCCGAAGTCGATGGCTATAGCTTTAGCGTGTCCTATGTGTAGGTATCCGTTGGGCTCTGGCGGGAAGCGCGTCTGAATGCGGCCACCGTTCTTGCCGGCTGCCAGGTCGTCAATCACAATCTGCTCAATAAAACTTACCGACTTTCTCTCCTCGGTCTCGGTTGATGTTTTTTCCATTGCTTGTCCTGATAGTTTGGTTTAGAGTGCAAAGGTATAAATTAGTTAGGGAAGAACAAAAGAAAAAAGCATTTTTCTTGTGTTTTCATTCTTTTTTCGTATATTTGCACCTCGAAATCATTATCATACTATTACGAAAGGAAAGCCAAAGCATGAACAGACAAACGTTAATATCAGAGATTAGGAAGAAGCGCAGTTTCCTCTGCGTAGGTCTTGACACCGATCCTAAGAAGATGCCGCAGTGCGTCTTCGACTTGCACGACCCCGTGTTTGAATTCAACAAGGCCATCATTGAGGCTACCGCCCCCTATTGCGTGGCCTACAAGCCCAACCTGGCCTTCTATGAGGCTTACGGACTGAAAGGAATGGAGTCGTTCGTGAAGACAGTAAACTACCTGAAGGAGCATCACCCGCATCATCTGGTGATAGCCGATGCCAAGCGTGGCGACATAGGCAACACCTCACAGATGTATGCACGCACGTTCTTTCAAGAGTACGACGTAGACGCACTGACCGTGGCTCCCTATATGGGTGAGGACTCGGTGACGCCTTTCCTTGAATATGAAGGGAAGTGGGTGGTGCTTCTGGCCCTGACGAGCAATAAAGGCTCGCACGACTTCCAGCTGACCGAGGACACCAAGGGCGAGCGGCTGTTTGAGAAGGTCATCCGCGTCAGTCAGCAATGGGGCACCGTGGAGAACATGATGTACGTGGTGGGTGCCACACAGGGAAGCATGTTCAGCGACATCCGGCGCGTGGCGCCTCATCATTTCCTGCTGGTGCCGGGCGTAGGCGCTCAGGGGGGCAGTCTTGAGGAGGTGTGCTGTTATGGCATGAATGCCGACTGTGGGCTTCTGGTGAATTCTTCGCGTGGCATTATCTATGCCTCGAGCGATGACCACTTTGCCGAGATTGCCGGCAACAAGGCCCGCGAACTGCAGCAGCAGATGGCATTGGAACTCGACAAGCATTCCTTCTGACCGCTTGGCCTGCTTGCCTGCTTGGCCACTAGTGGGGTGGTTTAGGAGTAGCTGCTTAATCGATTTGCGTCATTTGTTTGATGCTATGCCGTTCAAGCCTCCTATTCCATCTATGGTGAAGGCATGTAAGAAACTTTCGAACGCGAGACCAAGGCATTGAAACAGTTGGATGCTTTTCTCTCGTTGAAGCGTATGATGATTGTCACTTACGACGAAGAGGGTACGGTTCCGTTAGATAACGGTAAGCAGATTGAAGTAATTCCTGTTTGGAAGTGGTCGCTTGAATGACGGAAAACCATGGAACAGATGCCATTAAGCGAAGGCACTATTATGAGGATGTGCCTTTATTGACACACCCTCATCTCTTTGTGGTCTTTCAGAAACTGAATTGCTTTGTCGGACATCTCGCTTACCATTTCAGTTCTTCCTGCAGAATCGTGCCGTCAGTCATAGGGCTGTCTGCCTCAGTGAAGGCATTGGCCTTATACTGGATGCAGAGCATAGTCAGGTTCTCGCTGCCCGTGTTCTTCAGCGCACGCTTGCCATCGGGAGCAACGCGGATAATGGTGCCTTCGCTGACGGGGAAAATCTCACCATCCACCTGATACAGACCTTCACCCTTCAGGATAATGTAAAGTTCCTCGTGGGTCTTGTGGGTATGCAGGAAACCGCTGTCCTGACCAGGAACGAGTGTCTGGAAACTCAGTTCGCTGCCTGTAGCACCTACGGCCTGACCTACGAATACCTTACCTTGAATGGTTACGTTGGGGCCCATGGGAAGCACGTGCTCGATAATCTCACTCATCTTACCTACGCTTACTGCGCTGAAGTTCTTTGCGGAGCAAAGCGGTTTCACCGAGCGCTTTCCACTCTTAATTGTCTCAATCTGTTTGCTCTTCGAGCGATAATTCTCACGCTCGGCAGAATTTGAGTTAACTCCATTCTGCTCTCTCTTAATCGAATCATTCATAATTCTTATTCGTTTAAAATGTTATTT
>JAILPA010000074.1 GCA_024690505.1 Prevotella sp. | reverse complement strand
CTTGACCCGAAAAGCGGTACTTTTCCGCCCTCGAAGCGGTGCTTTCCTTTTTGGAGAAATGTCGATGTAAAGAAAATTTACCACCCGATTCAGTCTTGCAGGGTTCATTATCCAGTCAAGCCCCCATCATCGCCACAACAGATGAGTCCCCCTGATGAAGGATGAAATCTGAAAAACATAATCCGTTTTAGCGGACAGCAATAATTCTTTTTAGGTGACAGGACATTACTGCCCTCACATCCCCGGCAAAGTTAAAGTTGGGAGGGGAGACGGGCGGGTAGGATAAGGAGGTGAACACCGTTGATGAGTGTCCACCTCCTTCTTAGGGGAAAAACCTTTCTGCTATTGCTTTACTTCACCAGCACCTTGTGGCCGTTGATGATGTTCATGCCCTTCCGCGGAGCGCTGATGCGCTGTCCGGCCAGGTTGTAGATCACGGTTTTGCTGCTGTCGGCGTTGATGGTAGCAATGCCGGTAGGATCGTCGTAGCTGTCGTTAATCATCCAAACTACGTTCGATTTGTTGCACTCGCCAGCACCGTAGTAGATGCTCTGGATGCCGACACGGCTCCAGGAGCTGAGCTCCTCTGCCTCTTCCTCAAAGTAGACTATCTCGCCACCGGCGTAGAAGTCATAGCCATCGAAGGTGTAGGGAACTTCAGTAGTATCTTCGTCGAAGTCCTCTGAGTAGGCTTCAGCGGTGAAGACGTAGGGTTGCTGCTTGCCGTCTTTCTCAATCCATACAGTGTAGAACAGCTTGTTGGCGTTCAGTGGCTCGCCGTTAGTACCAATGGTAGGAATGGAGCACTTGATGTTGGGGTAATTTGCACCAAAGTTTATACTACTCAGTTTGGGGTCGGCAGGTGTGGCAGCTACTTCAACAAATTTCTCTATGAAAACGTTGGTGAAGAGCATGTAGTAGTCCAGTTCGTCGATAGCACCATTGAGTGCCAGCAACTGATTGGTTGACAGAGTCTTGGTGTCTGCGTCTAAGTTGAGTACGACGTCTGTCAGGTTGTCCTCTTCGTCGACGGCAGTGAAGAAGTAGTCGAAGGTGAACATTCCGCCAAACAGTTCGAGGGCGCCCATGTATTGGTTGGCAGGAATGACATACTGTCCTGCATCGTTCTTAGTGGCCTTCACCCACAGTTCAGGACAGTCGGTAGCCAGCCCCTGAATGTAGAGGTCGTCGCCGTAGTAGCCAACTTCAATCTGGGCAGTATATGGCTCAGCGGTAGGCATGGTTTCCTCATCGCTGTACTCAATTGACAAGGCATTGAAGATATATATTTCGGTCTCCAAATCGGCTGGAGCCTCAACGGGAGAGGGAATGAAGTCGTCAACAGTTACTTCGATGTTGTTCAGCTGTGTGTTGCCACTGATGGTTACAACGACCTTATTGGCTTCGCCAGTCCAGATGTTATCATCTAAGGAACCGGTATCAACAGTGTTCTCTGAATGCCACCTGGCGTTGTTGAATACCATCTTGGTAATCACCTTGTTGGCGGGAACCTGGAAGGTCAGCGTGCCGCTATAGACGCGCAGCTGCGGACCGTTGTTCGTCTTCCAGAAACGGTTGGCGGTGGTAGTGCCTTCTGTTTTGGGAGAGATGGTCAGCGTTACGTCGCCTGCCGTCAGCACACGGTTTTCGGTGATGTCGCCATCGGTAACGCCAGTAGCTGAGCAAGGCTCGTCGGTCATGGCATTGAAGTCGAATGTGGTGATGTTGAAGTCCTTAATGGTGAACCAGCTAATCTCAGATGAGTTCACCTCGCCACCACCGCTGTAGATGCTCTGGATACCCATGCGGTTCCAGTTGCTGTGTTCCATGTTGAGGAATATCTGGTCGATGTAGAAGTCGTAGTCCTCGGTAAAGCCGTATGGTATCTCGGACATGTCTTCATCCAAGTAGTCATAGTCTTCGGCCAGGAATGTCAGTTGGCTGATGTCGTGGTTCACATCGACGTAGAACCTGAATGCCAGCTTCGATGATGTCATGGGATTGCCCTCTGTGTCTATAACGGGAATGGAGAAGAATACCTCGTCGCCATAGCCCTCATCGCCTATCTGGAGGATGCTGGGTGTGGCGGGTATGCCGGCCAACTCAACAATCTTTGTGATGACGGGATTAACATAGTAATCGGCGTATTGATTGCCCGTATAAGTATATACGGTGCCATCGAGGGTTAGTGTGTTGGCGGTGGCATCGTAGGTGAACACCACGTCCTCTTCCTGAAGGAAAATGTCGTAGCGGCTATTATAGGAACCTAAGAACTGATCGGCAGCAAAGGTGATGGTGGTGCCGTCGAGGGTGCCCTTGATCCAAGCCTCGGGCAGGTGGGAGCATATTCCCTGGAGATACACATCGTTGCCATCGAAGCCAATATTCACATAGCCGGAGGCTTCCTCTTCGTCATACTTAGTGTAGCTGATGGCATACTCCTCAGCTACCAATCCTTCAGGAGCTGTCACTACCTCTGGAGCCTCTGGAGCTACTTTGCTGAAGACGGGATTGACCCAATAGCAGTATGCTGCCACTTCATCGGCACTGTCGCTTTCAATGATGTATGAGATGGTGGCGGTCAGGGTGCCTTCGGTGCTGTCGTAGGCAAACGTAATGTCAGCAACGGTCTCGGTGTCGCTGCTGCCAACGAGATACTCAACACCGTATTTGTCCTCACCAACGGCTTGACCAGCGGGGAATGTGGCGGTGCCGTTGGCGATAGTACCCTTAATCCATCCCTCCTTGAACCAATAGGCCAGCCCTTGGATGTAGACGTCGGAGCCGTTGAAGACTACAAAGATGGTGTCCATGTCGTTTGTGGCGTCGACATTTCCGTTATCACTGGCAATATAGAATTTGCCACTGGTGGTGTAGAACGTGTCGACAGCAGCTTCGGCGGGCGGTGTCACCAGTTCGGCTGTGGCAGCGCGCCTGGCGTTTAGTCCTGTAGGCAGCGAATGGCGGTCGATGCCTTTCAGCAACGTAGTGTTGGGGCTCTTTGGCAAAGCGCCGAGTGAGCGCGACTTCGTGCCCTTCTGTGCGAATGCTGTCATACTGAGCAACGCAACCAGCATGGTAAGAATAGTAAATCTTTTCATAAGCTTTTAGATTAAATTATAAGAATTGAACTACATATAACAACAAATTGAAAGGCAAAGGTACGTGGTTTTTCTGTAACCGCCAAATAATTTGTAGATTTTTCACTATTCACTTTCCACTATTAAAGCTGCAACATCTAAAAACACGAAAAAGACGAATTAAATTAGTGCTTTTAGTGTTTTTCGATGTAGATATAAAAAGTTATGCTGTTCACTGTTTACGGTGTCTGTTCTCCCATGAGGCTGTTCATGTAGACTTCGAGGGCTGTATATCCTGCCTTGGTGAGGGTATTTCGGTCTTCTGGGTCGTCGGGATTGAGGTTGTGCTCCTTTTCCCAGTCATCGGGCATACCGTCGTGGTCGCCGTCGGGTAGGGGTGGGACAACGGGATATTGTGGCCATCCCTCGGCATCAGCTGGTGAGTCGATAAAGCCCGGACGGCCCAGCGAGCCCTTATAGCGGGCGGTGCCATGTTCTACCTCATCGACGATGCGCTGTTCCACGGTATCGCGGTTGATGGTGCCTGCACGCTTCAGTACATGGCGATAGGCTTTGTGAGCACTCTCGGCAGTCGTACGGTAGCTGTCGAAGGTGAAGGCGGAACCTTGGAAGGTGGAATGCGAGAGAAGGGTGTCGGAGCGTAGTTGGGCAAGGGCGAATCCTGTCAGATTGTCAATGGCTTGCCAGTTGTGGCGAGTGGCAAGGCGGTTGTGCTCCATCACGTTGCCGCTGAAGTACCAGTGGGAGGGGCCTGTGAGGGTCTTGCCTTTGCGAGCCTGCGACAGCTGTACGAAGTGGCTGCTGTCGGGGGTGGCTGGCCCAGGCTTGTAGTAGTTGCCAATGAAGTTGCATTCGTGGGTGCTACCAGGGCCTGCTTCGTTTTCGCCCCCGTAGCATGAGTTGGGCTTGCCCCAGTTGTAGTTGACGTTGTTCTGGTACTCCATGAACACGTTGCGGTCTTGGCTGGGGTTCGAGGCTCCGTTCAGTCGGGCACTGCGGTTGTAGTTGTGTGCCAGCAGGTTATGGTGGAAGGTGGCAGGTGAGCCACCCCACTGGCAGCCGTAGCTGCGGTTGCCTTTCTGGTGGCCGGCATTGTAGAGCCCCTCGTGCACTATGCACCACTGCACGGTGGTGTAGTGATTGTCGTAGACGGTCATGTTCTCCTCGCCACTCCATCCGAAGCAGCAGTGGTCGATGATGATGGTGTCGGCATTCTCTATGCCTATGCTGCCGCCCTTGATGAAGTCGCGGTCGTCGCGCAGTCCGATGCGTCCTCGGAGGTTGCGTATGATGACGTTCTTCGAGCCTCCCAGGTTCAGCTTGCCTCCACGGTAGAGGATGCCCTGTCCGGGGGCTGTCTGTCCGGCTATGGTGACGTGGTGCAGACGGGCGCGGATGTCCTTCTGCAGGGTGATGATGCCTGTGACACGGAACACGATGGTGGCACTGTCGGTGGCTGCCTCGGTGAGTGCCCACCGTAGCGAGCCGGGGCCGCTGTCGTCGAGGCTGGTCACCTCTACCACCCGTCCACCGCGTCCGCCCGAGGCGTATTTGCCGAAGCCCTCGGCGGTGGGAAATGCCTTCAGGGGGGTGTGGTCGTTTGGGGTGGTAGTCGTTTGGTCGTTTGGGGAAGACCCAGAGGGCATCATTAGCCAGCTGCGTGCCTTATAGCCCCCCTCAAACGACCAAACGACACCCCCAAAAAACGTCAACAGGAGTGCTGTCATTGCCAAGAGGGTGGTGCTGGTTTTCATGGGCTATAGCTTTGTGATGATGCCCAGCTTTGTGCTTCGTATGAACTCGATGATGTGGCGTATCTCAGGGCTGTCGGGCACCTGCTGCTCTATCTGCATGACGGCATCGAAGAGCGATGTCTGTCCGTGGAACACTAGTCGGTAGGCATTGGCGATGTGCTTCAGCACCTTGTCGTCTACGCCGTAGTACTGACCCATGGTGTAGTTCACGCCGCCATATTCGGCTCGCTTATTGCAGATGATGTAGGGTGGCACGTCCTTGGAGAAGGTGGTGCCTGCCTGTATCATGGCTCCCTGGCCCACACGTGTCTTGGCGTTCTCGATGACAGAGGATGAGAAGATGACGCCGTCCTCTATCTCGCAGTCGCCGGCAATCTTTGTGCCGTAGCCGAAGACGCAGCGGTTGCCCACCTTGGTGTCGTGGCTGATGTGTGCTCCCTCCATCAGCACGTTGTCGTTGCCGATGACTGTCTGTCCGCCGGTGTGTGTGGCACGGTTGATGACCACATTCTCGCGTATGATGTTGTTATGGCCGATGATGCACTCCGAGCGCTCGCCACGGAAATCGAAGTCCTGGGGCAGGGCTCCGATGACGCTCCCCTGGTGCACCTTGTTGTGGCCTCCCATGCGGGTGCCGCTAAGGATGCTGACGAAGGGGAAGATGATGCAGCCATCGCCTATCTCTACGTCGTCTTCTATGTAGACGAAGGGGAATATCTTGCAGTCGTTGCCTATTTTTGCCTTGGGGCTTATCTCGGCTTTGGGTGAAATGTCGCTCATATGTTTCTATCAAGAATTAGAGAATTAGAGAATTAGTTAAGTGATTTGTTTCTATCAAGAATTAGAGAATAAGTGAATTAGTTAAGTGTTATATGTCTATTAAGGAATGAATTCTCTCATTCTCTAATTCTTGATAAAAAACAAATAATAATTTGGTGGTTTTTTCGATGTTCATGGAGCCTCATTTGCTTCCTCCGCCCAGTGCCTGGTAGAGATTCACCACGGCCTGCATCTTCGAGAAGTCGTCGGTGACTTTGGATATGCGTGCGTTGAGCAGGCTTGACTGTGCCTGGAGCACTTCCAGATAGCTGCTGCCTTTCGAGGTGTAGAGCTGTCGGGTGTCTTCCACGTTCTGTGTCAGCACGTCCACCTGCTTCTGGTCGAGCAGGCTCTTCTCGTTGTTGCTGTTGTAGGCCAACAGAGCGTTGCTCACCTCGTTGCCAGCTTTCAGTATGGCGTTCTGCCAGGTGTTGTAGGCCTGTTCCTGCTTTGCCTTGGCTACCTTCAGTCCGGCCACTATCTGTCCGTGCTGGAAGATGGGCTGTGTCAGCGAGCCTACGGCTGAGAGGAGCCATTTGCCGGGATTGACTACGGCACCGAGGTTGTTGGTGAACATTGCTGTTCCTGTGATGTTGATGTTAGGATAGAAGCGCGAGCGGGCTTCCTCCACGTCGTAGAAGCACTGTGCCAGTGCCATCTCGGCGGCGTGCACGTCGGCACGATTGGAGAGCAGCTGTATGCCTACGCCAGCAGCGAACTTCTCGGGCAGGGTCTGTCCGTAGAACGAGCCTCGGTCGATGCGATGTCCTGCTTCGTTCATCAGCAGCGACAGAGAGTTCTCCACTTCGCGTATCTGCTGTTTCAGGTCGATGGCCTGTGCCTGTATCTTGTAGTAGCTGGCCTCGGCGCTCTGTACGCTGGTGCTGCGTGCACGTCCCAGCTGCATCTGCAGCTTCATCATGTCCCAGGTGTCCTTGGTGAGCTGCTCCATGTCGGTGAGGATGGCCAGCTGTTCGTCGAGCATCATCAGTGTATAGTAGAGGTTTGCTACGCCACTCACGATTTTCGTCTGCACCACTACCTGATAGTCCTTGGTGGCTAGGAGTTGCATTTGTGCTGAGCGTTTCTGGGCAAGGATGTTGCCGAAGAGGTCTACGGTCCATGATGCGGAGATAGGCAGCTGGTAGGTCTTGGAAGCCGACGCCCCGTCGGTCATCACTCGGCTGATGGTGCCGCTGGGTGCTATGGCCACGCTGGGCAGGAATGCCAGCTTTGCCACCTTCAGCATGTCTTCCATCATCTTGACGTTCAGTGCTGCGTTGGCGAGGTCGGTGTTGTTCGCCAGTGCCTTCTCGATGAGTACTTGCAGTTGCGGGTCGGTGAACACCTCGCGCCAGGGCAGGTTGCCGAAGTTCTCATCGGTATTGGTGACGAGAGTGTCAACGTCGTTCTGCACATCGCGTACCAGACCTGCAGTGTTGACATCGGGGCGCTCGTACTTGTTGTAGAGTCCGCAACTGGAAAGCAGGAGGCAGAGGCAGAGGCCTACGCCGCCCCCTCTCCATTGTAGGGACTTGTGATTACTTATGCTATTGAATAATCGTTTCATCATTTGTGTCATAATAGTATTCGTTCTCAACACTCTCCCCCCGGCTTGAATCGTGGGGAGGCATGGCTGGGCTTTTACTGTTCTATGGTATATTCTTCTGGACGCTTGGCATACTGCTGCAGCTCTGTGGTCACATCGGGGTTCTCTTCGTCGCCCTCGAACTTCATGGGCGAGAATTTCTCCTGTATGGACTGGAAGATGGCAAACAGCGTGGGCACGACGAATATCTGGCAGAGTGTGCCAATGAGCATACCGCCCACGGCAGCGGCTCCGAGCGTCTGGTTACCGTTCTTGCCTACGCCTGAGGCGAACATGAGCGGCAGCAGACCGATAATCATTGCCAGCGACGTCATCAAAATGGGTCGCAGACGTGCTGCAGCACCGAGCACGGCACTCCACGAGATAGCCATACCTGTTCTGCGGCGCTCCAGGGCGAACTGCACTATGAGGATGGCGTTCTTTGCCAGCAGACCGATGAGCATGATGAGCGATATTTGCATGTAGATGTCGTTGGCGTGCCCGAAGAGCATGGTGAAGAGGAAGCAGCCTGCCAGTCCGAACGGTATTGAGAGAATGACTGCCAGCGGCAGGATGTAGCTCTCGTACTGAGCCGACAGGATGAGGTAGATGAAGAGGAAGCACAGCAGGAAGATGATGGCTGTGGAGTTCGATGCCTTCGATTCCTCACGTGTGAGTCCCTGATAGTCGTAGGTGTAGCCCTGCGGCAGCACGTTCGCTGCTACCTCCTCGGCAGCCTTGATGGCTTCACCGGTAGAGAATCCGGGAGCCACCGTTGCTGTGACGTTGATACTGGTGAAGAGGTTGAAGCGGTTGATGTTTGCCGGTCCGTATACGCGCTCCAGGCTGCAGAACTCCTGTATGGGAGCCATGCCGGCCGCTGTGCGCACGTAGATGCTGTTCAGGCTCTCGGGTGTCATGCGTGTCTCTGGCGAGCCCTGTACCATGACGCGGTACAGCTTGCCGTAGGCGTTGAAGTTCGATGCGTACAGACCACCGTAGTAGCCTTGCAGCGTGGAGAGAATGGTCTGCGGCGAGATGTTGCTCTGCTTGCACTTAGCCACGTCCACGTGCACCATGTACTGTGGATAGTCGGGGTTGTAGGATGTCTGTGCCATCTGGAATTCGGGACGTTTGTTCAGCTCGGCAATGTAGTCGGTCACGATGCCGAAGAACTTGTCGAGTGAGCCACCTGTACGGTCCTGCATGACGATAGACACACCGCTGTTTGCCGAGAATCCTGGAATCATGGGCGGTGAGAAGGCAAGTATCTTGGCATCCTTGATGTGTGCTGTCTTCAGGAATATCTGTGCTACGACGCCTGTCGACTCGTAGGGATTGATGAAGAAGCGGTAGATGCCGTCGCCTTGCCACAGTCCGCTGAGTTTCCAGAAGAATCCTTTCTGACGCTCCGAGAAGGGCTTCAGCTTGATGATGAACGTTGCCTGGTCGGAACCCGAGCCGGCAATGAAGTTATAGCCCTGAATCTGCTCACGGCTCTGAATGGCGGGGTCGGCACCGAGGATGCTGTCAATTTCGGCAATTACCTTCTTCGTGCGCTCTACCGAGGTAGCAGGGGGCATGGAAACGGTACAGAACACCGTACCCGTGTCCTCGTCGGGTACAAGACCCGTCTTGGTGGTAGCCATCAGCACGACCATCACGGCGATTCCGATGACGACCGATGCAATGATGGTCAGTGGTTTGTGTACCAGTTTTTCTACGATACCTTTATATTTCGCCGTGGTGGCGTTGAAGGCGGTGTTGAACGATGCGTGGAAGCGGTCGATGGCCGACATCTTCTTCTCGTGACCGTCCTTGTCGTGCGGCTTCAGGAAGATGGCGCACAGGGCGGGTGACAGCGTCAGGGCGTTCAGTGCCGAGATGAAGATGCTGACCGCCATGGTGACACCGAACTCACGGTAGAACGTACCGCTGGTGCCTCCGATGAACGACACGGGGATGAACACCGACGCCATAACCAGCGTGATGGAGATGATGGCTCCCGAAATCTCGTTCATGGCATCGATGGATGCCGTCAGCGACGACTTGTAGCCCTGGTCCAGCTTGGCGTGAACAGCCTCTACCACCACGATGGCGTCATCGACCACGATGGCGATAGCCAGCAGCAGTGCCGACAGCGTCAGCAGGTTGATG
>JAILPA010000181.1 GCA_024690505.1 Prevotella sp. | reverse complement strand
GCTGCAGGTCGACTACCTCGACTACTACCTCCTGCACTCCATAGGCGGCAGCATGGAGGAGTTCAACAAGCGCTATATCGACAATGGTATCATGGACTTCCTCATGGCTGAGCGCGAGGCCGGACGCATCCGCAACCTCGGCTTCTCATTCCACGGACTGAAGGAAGTGTTCGACGAGGTCCTGGCCATGCACGACAAGTATCATTGGGACTTCGTGCAGATAGAGCTGAACTGGCTTGACTGGAACTACGCCAACGAGATTAACGACAGAAACGTCGATGCCAGCTACCTCTACGACGAGCTGCAGAAGAAAGGCATCCCCGCCGTCATCATGGAGCCGCTCCTGGGCGGCCGACTGGCCAACGTGCCGCAGTATGTGGTAAACGAGCTGAAGCAGCTCCAACCCGAGAAGAGCATCGCCTCGTGGGCCTTCCGCTATGCCGGCACTCCCGAGGGCGTGCTGACCGTATTGAGCGGCATGACCTACATGGAGCACTTGAAAGATAACCTATTGAGCTACTGTCCATTGGTGCCTTTGACTGAAGAAGAGCAGCAACTGCTCGACACGAAGATTGCGCACCAGATGATGGAAGAGGAACTCATACCCTGCAACGCCTGCCAATACTGTATGCCCTGCCCCTACGGCATCGATATTCCCGCCATCTTCACCCACTACAACAAGATGAAGACCGAGGGCCGACTGCCCTCCGACAAGGGTAGCGCCGACTACCGCCGCCAGCGTCGCGAGTACCTTATCAGCCTCGACCGTTCCGTCGAGCGTGAGCGCCAGCCCGACCACTGCATCAAGTGCGGCCGTTGCATCAGCGAGAAGCATTGTCCGCAGAACATCCGCATCCCCGCCGAGCTGGGGCGCATTGCCAGCTTCATTGAGGAGCTGAAACGCGATGCCTAACATCTTGCATTTAACGGTTAAAAGATGAAAAGAATAGCAATACAGGGTGAAACAGGATCGTTTCACGACATTGCAGCCCACCAGTTCTTTGCTGGCGAACAGCTGCAACTCATCTGCTGCCAGACCTTCGAGCAGGTCTATGACAGCATCAGTCAAGACCCCACCGTCATCGGCATGGCGGCCATCGAGAACACCATTGCCGGCAGCCTGCTGCACAACTACGAGCTGCTGCGCGACTCAGGAACTACCGTCGTCGGCGAACATAAGCTGCACATCACACACAGCATTTGCTGTCTGCCCGATGACGACTGGGACACCATCACAGAAGTGCACTCGCATCCCGTGGCCCTGATGCAGACACGCCACTATCTGGCCCACCATCCGCAATGGCGCGTGGTGGAGGCCGACGACACAGCCGGCGCCGCCAGGATGATTGCCGATGGACAACACAAAGGCTGGGCAGCCATCTGCCACGCCGAGGCCGCACGCCTCTACGGCCTGAAGGTGCTGGAAGACGGCATCGAGGACAACAAGCACAACTTCACGCGCTTCCTCGTCTGCTGCAAACCACAGAAGGCCGACCTGCTGCGCCCTCTGTTGGAAACCAACAAGTCGAGCATCGTCTTTGCCCTGCCCCATGAGGAAGGGTCGCTGTCGGCTGTGCTCGCCATCCTGTCATTCTACAAAATCAACCTGACAAAGATTCAGTCGCTGCCCATCATTGGCCGCGAATGGGAATACCTGTTCTATGTAGACGTCACCTACAACGACCTGACGCGCTACCGCCAGTCGATTGATGCCATCATCCCGCTGACACGCGACCTGAAGATACTTGGCGAATACAAGGCCTATCCCTAAGCCGTCATCGCACTTATCTTTCGCCAATTAACTCCTTTTAACGTGCTGTGTGCGCAAACTATTTAAAAAAGCAGTACCTTTGCACGCGAAAAGATTGTTTTTATGGCATTTGACAAGATCAGGATTAAGGATATAGCTTTGCGTGCCGGCGTATCTGTCGGAACGGTTGACCGTGTACTGCACAAGCGCCCCAACGTGTCGAAGGCTGCATTGGAGAAAGTAGAGAAGGCATTGGAAGAAATGGACTACGAACCCAATGTCTATGCCTCGGCGTTGGCTTACAACAAAGACTACACCTTTGTGTGCATCATCCCCCAGCACTCGAGCGAGGCCTATTGGGAAGAGATAGAAGAGGGCGTACAGGCCGCTACAAAGCGCCGCCGCGACTTTCATGTGTCGTTGCGTATTGTGTATTATGAGCGCTTCAACGGCCAGTCGTTTCTCGATGCCACACAGCAGTGCCTCGACGGCAATGTCGATGGCGTCATCGTCGTGCCTGCCAAATTAGAGCTGACACGCGAGTTCACCGAACAGCTCACCGACAAAAGTATCCCCTTCATCCTGCTCGACTCCTATCTGCCCGATCTCAAGCCGCTGGCGTTCTTCGGTCAGGACTCGTTCCAGAGCGGCTATTTCGCTGCACGCATGATGATGCTCCTTGCCTCGAAGGAGCAGGAAATCATGCTGATGAAGCAGCTCAAGGACGGACATATCGGCTCCAAGCAGCAGAACAACCGCGAGACGGGCTTCCGCCACTACATGCGCGACCACTTCCCCGAAATCAAGATTACAGAGGTGAACCTGCCCTTGGACGGCTCACGCGAAGAATATGATGCCATACTCGAGGATTTCTTTACCAAGCATCCCCACGTGCACCACTGCATCACGTTCAACTCGAAAGCCCACCTCGTGGGCCAGTTCCTGCTGCGCACCAACCGCCGCAACGTCCAGATCATGGGCTACGACATGGTGCCCAAGAACGCCGAGTGCGTCCGCCAAGG
>JAILPA010000175.1 GCA_024690505.1 Prevotella sp. | reverse complement strand
CGTGACACACAACGAGGCCGACTATGCCGCCTGTGTGGAATACTGCGACAAGGTCATAGCATCGAAAAAGGGCCAGCACATCATGGGCCGGGGCGAGGTAGAAGAGAAAGACTACTACCTGGCAGAAGGCAGAAACATGTTTAACGAACTCTTCGTGGATCAGAATGCCGAAGAAAGTATCTTTGAACTTCAGATTAATGAAGGTAATCTGGCAGCATGCCAGTACCTAGCCCATTATAGCAATAATAGCTCACCCTATCTCTACGCTTCATCGCTGTTCCTGAACCAAGGTACTATTTATACTACCATTACTGGTGCTTCCGGCATCAAGGACTGGCGCGGTCTGAACTACACATACAACTCACCCGTCACTGTGGGTAGCTTCGACGGACTGGAACTGCGCAAGTACGTATCGGACGGCTCTGACGGCACCTACAACTTGATTACCTCAACGGCCTATGTGAAGAAAAACCGTGCATACAGCACAGCCTATCAGCAGAATTACATCGTCTACCGACTGACCGATGTCATGCTGATGAAGGCAGAGGCTCTCACAGCCATGGCCACAGCCGACAACGACATCCGTCTGCGTCAGGCATTCAACCTGGTACAGGCAGTGAACTCACGCAGTAAGACCGTTGAGGCATCGGGCGATTCCATCCACTGGGCTGGTTTCAACTCAGGCATCAACGCCATAGAGGACCTGGTGATGCAGGAGCGTCTGCGCGAGCTGGCCTTTGAAGGCAAGCGCTGGTACGACCTGCTGCGCTACAACTACCGCCATGTGGAAGGTGTGGACTATACCAAGACACTGGCCGAGCTCGATGCTGAGGGCAAAGCTCCAGTAGAGAACTACAACGGCAATGCCATCATGAAGCTGGCCGTGCGCAAGTTGACCAACGGCGATGCCGTGGCCGCCAAGATGAGCAACGAGCTGAAACTCTACATGCCGATACCGCTGTCCGACATCAACGTTTGCCCCGCTCTGAAACAGAACCCAGGCTACGGAACGAACGACAACTACAGCAAGAACTACTAATAGTTTATAGTTTACAGTAAATAGTTTATAGTTATGATTAACAAGATAAGAAAAACAGTGATGTGGTTAGCGTGTGCAGCACTCTTCGCTACTCAATATCCACTACTCACTAGCTGTAATCCTGAACCAGACGAGTCGGACCTCTATACCTTTACTGGCGAGACTATCGAGTCGTTCATCCAGAAGGACAGCACACTCACGGCTTTCAACTACATCCTCGCACGCGTCGGCTACGACAGGATGATGGCCTCCTACGGCTCCTACACCTGCTTCGCTCCGATGAACGACGGTGTGATGGCCTATTGCGACAGCCTCTACAACGACCCCGAGGCCGTTATACCGCATAACGGCATGACGAAGCCTAGTCCTGAGGCACCCGACTACATGTCGTCGAGCAATGAGGACAAGCTGAAGTGGCTCTCCGACAGCCTCTGCGAGAATATCGTGAAGTTCCACCTCAGCACTACCTACCGCAACATCGTGTCGCTGACGGGTAACGGTGAGGTGAGCACCCTGCTCGGCTACGAGTTCTCATACTCTTCAACCCAGAAGGGACAGACCATCCTTGGTGACAAGGCCATCATTGTCAGCTCAGACAACGAGACAACGAACGGCATCGTACATGTGATAGACAACGTCATTCCGCGCTTCACACGCTTCATTGGCGATGTGTTGGAACGCGACGGCGGCTACACCATCTTCAGCGAGGCCCTGGAAAAAACAGGACTGGCTGATTCGCTGCTGGCATACACCAAGGGCTCCTTTGAGTACAAGCAGCTCACCCGTGAGAGCTTCTCAGGCTGGCTCTACCCCGCCAACGGCCCCGGCAGCTCAGGTAAGATGGACTGCAAGGTAGGCTTCACAGTCTTTGCCGAAAGCGACGAGGTGATGCGTGCCAACGGCATCGACAGCTTCGATAAACTGGTGGAATACGCCAACAAACAGTACGGCAACGCTCCCGAGTGGTACGACTACCTGTACGAGAACGGTCTGACCGTAAGCACCGGCACCGATTACGAGAACCGCCTGAATGCCCTGAACATGTTTGTGGCTTACCACATCCTGAAGGCATCCATGTCGGCCAACCAGCTCGTCTTCGAGAAGGGCAGCAGCACCTATTGGAACTATGCCCCCGATGCCGACCCACACGACTACTACGAGACAATGCTGCCTCACACGATGATGAAGATTTGGGAGCCGTCCAATGTCGGTACTGGCAAGAGCCTCTTCATCAACCGCTACCGCACGAACAACACCCTGACCGACGAACTGGCCTCGCAGGGAAGTGACGCCATGCACGAGTTAGTGCGTCCTGGTGTAACCATTCTGCGCACTGGATCGCTTCAGGCCTATAACGGCTATGTGCATCCCATCACTGGCATGTTGGTCTACGACCGTATCGTGCCGAAAGGCGTTCTCAATGAGCGTATGCGTGTAAACTGTTCATCGCTCTTCCCCGAGCTCATCAACAACCGTTTCCGCTACTGGTCTACGGGCGACGGCAATATCCCCAGCTCGCACGACGGTTCTCGTCTGGGCATCCCCTCGAAGTTCTTCGACAACGTAGTGCTCTACGACGACAACATCTGCTTCAACTACTGTCTGCACGGCGCATGGCGCTGCTTCCAGAGCGACCAGATGCAGTTCTGGGGACAGTATGACTTCGCCTTCCGTCTGCCGTCCGTTCCGTCGGGAACCTACGAGATTCGCGTTGTCTACGCCCCGATGAGCTACGGTTCGTTCATGCAGTACTACATCGGCACCTCATCGAACATCTCGTCCATGCAGCCGTTAGGTCTGCCTTTCGATGCTACCGTTCCTGTTGAGGATCCACGCATCGGTATGACCAATGTCAACGAAGAGGAGGACATGGGTGTTGCTACTGACGTGGCCATGCACAACCGTGGCTACATGCGTGGCCCGTACAGCTATTGCGGTCACGCCGAGAACGGCTGGAGCACCACTAACAACGCCCGCTTCGAGTGGGGTGGCAGCATGACCGTGCGCTACGTCCTGGGCCGTGTCCAGCTGAATCAGGGCAACGAGAACTGGCTGCGTATCAAGACTCTGAACCCCAACAGCAAGACCAACCCCGTAGGTCTTGACTTCGTGGAGATTGTTCCTACCAGTGTACTCGACAACCAGCAGTACACCGAAGACTGGTACTAGGCTTAAGTTTGATTTAGGAATTAAGAATTAAGAATAAACATTGATTCTATGAAGAAGAGTAAATATATAGGTATGGCGGTGATGGCAGCAGGAATGCTTGCCACCGTATCGTGTACCGATTTCGACGACTACAACAAGGTGTCGGCCGACGGAGAAATGCAGTCGGCAAACCAGACGTTGTGGGAGAACATAGCTCAGAACCCGCAGCTCACCGACTTTGCTGCTCTGGTGAAGCGCGTGGGTTTCGACACTGAACTGAACCAATCGCGCTGCTACACCGTGTGGGCCCCGCTGAACGGCACGTTCGACGCCTCCGTTTTCCAAGGCTTGGACAACAAGGCGTTGATGCGCCAGTTCGTGCAGAACCACGTTGCCAGCTATTCACACAGGGCATCGGGCACCATCGGCGAGCGTGTCCTCATGCTCAACGAGAAGTCGTATGGCTTCGAGGGGACGTCGGCCTATACCTTCGATGAAGTTCCCCTGAAGGACTGCAACCTGCCCAGCACCAATGGCCTGCTCCACACGCTGAACGGTGTTGCCACCTTCTACCCAAGTATTTACGAGTTCGTCACCGACTCTATGCTGACAAAAGGCATGGAGGTAGACACCCTGCAGAAGTTCTTCCGGAATTACGAGACGACCTACCTCGACACTGAGGCTTCAGTGCTGGGTTCCATCGTGAACGGTATGCAGACCTACGTTGACTCAGTGATGATCACCGAGAATATGCTGTGGCAATCGCTGAATGCCAAGATACAGGTCGAGGACAGCACCTATTCATTCCTGATGCCCACGAACAAGGCATGGGAGAGTGCCTACAACACCATCAAGAGCTATTACAACTACCTTCCCACGATGACGGCCCAGACATTCAACGGCAACAACGTCGGTACAAATGCCACTATGCCCCTCGACAATGCCTACTGGCAGGACTCTCTGTCCAACCGTTATCTCACTCGTAATCTCATTTTCAGCAACAACAACCCCTACAACCAGTGGTTAGTAAAGTCACCCGCTCCCATAGGCACCGACACGCTGTGCACCACCACCCGCACTAAGCTGTCTAACCCTCAAGAGCTGCTGGCACAAGCCAAGCAGACGCTGAAGATGAGCAACGGCAAGGCATACCTCGTCGATAGTCTGGCATTCCTCTCATGGGAGACTTATTCCCCCGAGATGCGCTTCAATGCTACCAGCAGCGTGCTGCAGGCCCGTGTCTTAACCGGCAATGCTCAGACCGTACGCGTCAACAATCCCGACCCCTCGATTGTCGACCTGTCCGAGGAGAACACCAACACGCTCTCTTATCTCTGGGTGGAGCCCAACGGCGGTTATGCCAAGCCCGAGCTGGATCTTTTCCTTCCCGACGTGTGCAGCACCACCTATGATTTCTATTGCGTCTTTGCCCCAAGCCTTGAGACGGGCCGTCTGACCCCTGCCATGCCGAACCGCGTGGTGTTCACCCTGAACTACTGCGATGCCAACGGCAAGCTGCAGAACTACGTGTTCAAGGACGAGAGCGAGGAAGGCAAGAAAAAGTTCGATGAATACTACGAGACCGGCAAGCAGATTGTGCTGGCCACCGATCCGAACACTAAGTTCGCCAACCCCGATGCCGCCACTCTGACCGCTTTCTCCAACGATGTGACCAAGGTCGACACAGTCTACCTCGGTGAGTTTACCTTCCCCGTGTCATACTATGGTCTTGACGGCACCGATCGCATCTGCCCGAACATCAAGATAACATCTCCGTTCTCGCAGTTCAACAAAGGACTGTTTGCCGCCTTCTCGCGCGATCTCCGCATTGTTGCCATCGTCCTGAAGCCGAAGGAACTCGTTGAATATGAAGAAACTAATAAGTAAGTGAAAAATGAAGAGCACGATATTCAATTTATTGCAGACTTTCGGCCACAGATTTGCCGTCAGCGCACTTATCCTGGGACTCTCAACGGCCGCTTACGCCCAGTCTGAAGACGACGAAGACGAAGGTGAGGGCCAGCCTGCCGGCATCCGCCAGCCCGACCGCTCTCGGCTGCAGCAGGCCAACTATCCTACCATTACGTTGCATGGCAAGGTGGTCGAACAGGCCACAGGCAATGCCCTTGCGGGTATTCAGCTCCGTGCTTTGGGCTACACCCGCTATACTGCCATGACCGAGGAGGACGGTACGTTCACCATCAAGGTTCCCACGTTCACCACCGCCCTCTATGTCCATTCTCCCGAGTTCCTGCCACAGCAGGTAGCCATCGTTGCAGGCGACAGCACTCAGGCCATCTTCGTGAAGATGCTCAGCGATAAGTTCTCCCCGATGTATGGCACCGGCACAGAATACACCGCCCGCCGCACTGCCGAGATTGACCGCTTCGGTGTCACCATCGACAACGAGGTAGCCGCGAAACTTGGCGGCGATATTCGCAGCATCATGCGCTCCGCTGCAGCCGATGGCGGTGCTGCCATGTTCATCCGCGGTCTGAGCAGCATCACCAGCGATGCCCAGCCCCTCGTCATCATCGACGGCATTGAGCAGGACATGCAGCGCAACCGCATCTCACTCCACAGCGGACAGTTCAATAACATCCTGGCCAACCTCTCGCCCGACGACGTCGAGAAGGTCACCGTCCTGAAGAATGCCACAGCCCTCTACGGCTCGCGTGGTGCCAACGGTGTCATCCTTATTGACACAAAGCGTGGCAAGTCGATGGCCACCCGCATTGATGCCAACATCTCTGCCGGCCTGCAGCTTGTGCCCAAGCTACCCACGATGATGAACGCCGCACAGTACCGCGCTTATGCCGCCGAGATGCTGGGCACTGTTCCCAACATCAACGAGTACAAGAACTTCTACTTCCTCGACGACAATCCCAACGGCTACTACTACCACACCTACCACAACAACACCGACTGGAGCGATCAGGTCTACCGCACAGCCCTGACCCAGAACTACAGTGTGAACGTGCAAGGTGGCGACGATGTGGGCATGTACAACCTCTCTGTGGGTTATGTCAAGGCTGAGAACACTCTGAAGAAGAGCGACTTCGACCGCCTGAACGTACGCTTCAACACCGACATCAGCATTCTGTGGAACCTCAGCACCAAGTTCGACATCAGTATTGCCCGCACCAACAACAACGTCTTCGACGACGGTATGCCCGAGGACTTTAGCCTTGCTGCTGTCACGTCGCCCACGTCGCTGGCACTCATCAAGTCGCCACTGGTGTCACCCTTCCAGTACAACGCCTTCGTAGGCGGTTTCACCAGCCTGCTCAGCAGCTACGACGACATCCTGGCCAGCAGCGAGAAGCCCCGCATGGGTGCCCTTTCCAACTACTCGCTGGCCAACCCCCTTTCTATCCTCGAATATGGTAAAGGCGACAACAAGAACAGGGCCGAGAACACCTATTTCACCGTTCGTGTGGCTCCCGAGTATAAAATCAACAATGCGCTCACCCTCTCGGCCGACGTCAGCTACCTGCTGAACCGTAATGCCCAGCGCTATTATCGTCCTTACGAGGGTGTGCCTCCGTTCTCTGTCGACGAGATGGGAACCGTCACCTCCAAGGTGCTCTCGATGTTCGCCAAGCAGCAGAACTTCGTGGGTCGTCTGCAGCTCGACTGGACGAAGCAGATGGGCAAGCACGCCGTTGACGCCTTCGTAGGTGGCCGCTACAGCTATTTCTCCTACGACAACAGCGACCTTACCACCCAGTATGTCGGCTTCACCGACGACAAGAACCCCGCCCTCTCAGCCTCCACCTCGGTGTTCCCCAACGTCGATGGTGTGAGCGATGTGTGGAAGAACATCCAGTGGTACGGCAATGTGGACTATAACTACATGAACCGTTACTTCGCCACCGTCTCGCTGATGGCCGAGGCCAACAGCCGCTTTGGCGAGAATGCCGACGGTCTGGGACTCTTCGGTGTGAAGTGGGCCATCTTCCCCAGCGTTCAGCTCGGTTGGGTGATGACCAACGAGGCATGGTTCCCCAAGCACATTGGCATCGACTATTTGCGCCTGAACGCCGGCTACGACATTAGCGGCAACGACAACATCTCCAACTATGCCGCCCGTACCAGCTTCTCTGCCCTGAAGTACTACAACACCGCCATGGGCCTTCAGCTCACCAATATCGGTAACGACAAGATCCAGTGGGAAACCACCAAGAAGCTCAACCTGGGTCTTCAGGCTTATCTGCTCAACAACCGCTTGGGCGTCAGCTTCGACTACTACCTCCACAAGACCGACAACCTGCTCATGCTGAAGTCGTTCTCCAATCCTATCGGAGGTATCAACAACTACTGGAGCAACGGCGGTTCGCTCGAGAACCAGGGCTTCGAGGTGATGGTAACAACCAAGCCCGTTGTCACCAAGAACTGGAGCGTGGAGCTGGGTGCCTCTGTGGGCCACTACGTGAACAAGGTGACTAAGCTGCCCGACGGCGACTTCACCTCTTCCGCTTATGGCGACAACAACATTCTCACTGCCGTGGGCAAGCCCGTGGCACTGTTCTATGGCTACAAGACCGAGGGTGTCTTTGCCGACGATGCCTCAGCCCGTGCTGCCGGCAATGGCAACTATCTCTTCATGGAGGACAATGCCGGTCAGACCTACAACTTCCAGGCTGGCGACGTGCATTTCTCCGACCTGAACCACGATGGCAAGATTGATGCTCAGGACAAGACCGTCATCGGCGATCCCAACCCCGACATCTACGGCAACATCTTCGCTTCCGCCACATGGAAGAACCTCACCCTCTCTGTCAACATGAGCTATTCGCTGGGCAACGACGTCTACAACTACCAGCGCTACGTGCTCAATCCCGGTTCCAACTTCTTCAACCAGCAGGTGGCCGAGATCAACCGCTGGCGCTATGAGGGTCAGCACACCGACATCCCCCGTCTGGCCTACGGCGACCCGATGGGCAACAACCGCTTCAGCGACCGCTGGATCGAGGACGGCTCCTATCTGCGCATGAAGGCCTTGCGCCTCAGCTACAAGGTGCCCGTTCCCGGCTCGTGGGAGTGGCTGCAGGGTCTGACAATCTGGGCCGAGGCTCAGAACCTGTTCACCCTGACGAAATATCTTGGCAGCGACCCCGAATTCTCTGTGGGTAACAGCGTCTTCTATCAGGGCATCGACTGTGGCAATCTGGCCCAGAGCCGTGCATTCATGGCAGGCTTGAAGATTAACCTGTAAACTGAAGAGTGAAGAATGAATAATGAATTTGCCACCGCTTTAAGCGGTCATAATAATCAAATGAATATGGAAACGAGAAAAACAAATAAAGGGAAAAGAAGCATGAAAATGATGATGAGTATGCTCGGCGCAGCACTCTTCATCCTCCAGTCGCCAGTCTTCGTTTCATGCGACGACATGCTTGAGACCGAGAGCACGCGTCAGGTCTTCGACCCTAAGCTCGACCAGAAGACCGACACCATCTTCTATGCCTTAGGCATTCTGCAGGGTATGCAGCAGATGGCCGACCAGTATGTGTTCCAGGGCGAGATGCGTGGCGACTTGGTGCAGACTACTCCCTACACCGACAACGACCTGCGCTATCTGGCCAACTTCTCGGCTACCACTGAGAACAAGTACGATTCAGCCTACGTCTACTACCGCGTCATCAACAACTGCAACTACTACATTGCCCATGTCGACACAACCCTTCGCACGGGTTCCGACTTTGTGATGATGAACGAGTATGTGGCCGTGAAGGCCGTGCGTGCCTGGACCTACATGCAGCTGGCCCGTGTCTATGGCACCGTGCCTTTCTACACCGAGCCGCTGACACAGATCTCGCAGATTGACGAGGGCCATTATCCCGAACTCGACATGGCTGGCATCGTGAGCCAGCTGGCCGGCGACCTCGAGCAGTATACCGGAGCCGACAAGCTCTATCCCGTGCCCGACTACGGCGGCACGCCGAGCTATGCCAACTTCGACCCCTCCTACATCTTCTTCCCCGTCGATGTGGTGCTGGGCGAAATGTATCTTGAGACAGGCCAATACGAAAAAGCTGCCAACCACTATGTGCGCTACCTCACCCGTCTGGCTGAGAACACCCACTCCGCCTTCATGCAGCCCTACAGCAACGGGCGAATGGGCGGACGCCGCTTTACCGAACTGCCCAGCGACTGGGATAACTCGAACCAGAACTTCCCGCGTGCCTATGGAATGTGGCAGAGCATCTTCAATGGCTACAACGACTTCATCACCTACATCCCTATGGCTGCCAGCAGCCTGGAGGGTGCTACCACCGTGCTGCCCCTCACCTACGGCTACGACTTCTATGCCACCGACAAGACAGGCAACAGCCGCTACATCGACGAGACGCAGCTGGTGGCCAGCGACAGCTATCTGAACCTGGTGAACCAGACCGACTTCTACTATCTCTCCACCACGAGCACCACCACAAACCGTGTCATCAGCAGCGTCAAGCTGGGCGACACACGCTACAAAGCCGTGGTGCACGAGGATGAAGACCTCGAGTCCGACTCCGTCAAGGTGTGGATAACGAAGTTCAACAACGCCCGCATCCCCCTCTACCGCACCTCTACCGTGCTGCTCCACCTGGCCGAGGCCTTCAACCGTCTGGGTATGCCCGACGCCGCCTTTGCCATCCTGAAAGACGGCATCAACGAGTATCTCATCCGCGAGGAAGGCGGTGCAGCCTACATCACGCCTGAGACACGCCTGGCACTCACCACCACCTATCCGCTCCTCTCCGATGCCTACAAATCGCACTTTGCCGATACATACAACAACTTCGGCATCCACATGCACGGAGCAGGCTACGTGTCAGACTACGATGTCGACAACCGTGTCTACCTGCCTGGGCTCACCACCTATCAGCTCGACACCATCGTCGGTCTGAAGCTGAAGGACATCCAAACCGTCTACGGAGTCAACGTCGGCGCTACCAAGCAGGACAGCATCAACGCCATGGAGGACATCCTCTGCGACGAGTATGCACTGGAGTTTGCCTTCGAGGGCACCCGCTTCTACGACCTCTGCCGTCTGGCACGCCACAAGAACGGTCATGCCGCCTCTGCTTCAGCCTTCGACGGTTCTCCCGCCACCTACGGTGCTAACTATGGTGGACGCTGGCTGGCACGCAAGCTCGCCTTCAAGAATCCCACGGTGAATCTGGAAGAAGAGTCGAACTGGTATCTGCCGCTCACAAGGAAGAAATAATTCTCCTTACAACATCTCTTTACAGTCCTGCCGCTGTTCATCCCCAACGGGGTGAATAGCGGCAGGGCTCTTTATTTATATTTGTTGCTGTCCGCTAAACTATAATCGTTGAGCAACCATGCGCCACTCGTCTCTCCTCCCAACCAAGGGGAGGCCGGGGGTGGGGTCAGTATAATGAATCATACCAAGTGATTATTCAGCGGTTAGTTAATTGAGTCCACTTGAAAAAGTCTGACAATGAAGATAATCGCAGATAAACAATGCTCAGCGTTCCCCTCCCTTCAAGGGGAGGGGTTAGGGGTGGGGTCTGTAATATTCCGTTAGCGAAGAAAATACTCACCC
>JAILPA010000139.1 GCA_024690505.1 Prevotella sp. | reverse complement strand
GCTGCGGTTGCAGGCCGGCGGACTGGCCAACCTGGGGCTGGGCTTCATCTACAACACGCGCAACAGTAACAATCCGGCCCAGGCACGCTTTGGCCTGCAGCTCATGCCGTCGGCCGTGGCCACCTATTCCTTTAGGCTTTTCAAGTCCTCTTCGTGCTTGGGGAAACTGGGCCGGTCGAGTCTGCGCTACCAAATAGACCTGCCCCTTGTCGGCGTGGTGTTCAGTCCGAACTACGGGCAGTCGTACTATGAGATCTTCTCGCAGGGCAATTACGACCACAATGTGGTGCCCACCACCTTCGTCTCGGCGCCCACGTTCCGCCAGCAGTTGGCGTTCTTCTGTCCTGTCAGCCGTCGTCTGAACATTGCCTTGGGCTATTTGGGCGACTACCAGCAGCTGCAGGTCAACAACCTGAAGCAGCACGTCTATTCACATCGTTTCCTCATCGGCGTGGCCCGCAGACTGTAGCCGTTGCCTTTCACTTACTGTCCATGACTACTGTGGCGTCCATGGCCCGTGTCTCATGGGGTCAACAAGCGCTCAATCTTCCGTCGGTGTTTGTTGGCCGTGTCCCATCCTTCCAGTACCATCTGGTGTGCCGACTTGCTGTCGAAGCTGGTGATGCCGTACCCTTTCAGTTCGGGGTTCAGCAGCACGTCGGTCAGCTGTAGGTTCCTCTCGTGCCTGCCCACGTCGGGTCGTTGGTCGAACCATGTGGCAAGCCACTTCGTGTCGGTGACGCTGAGCACCAAGTCGGCCCAGGGATTATTCCTCAGCAGACCCACGAAGAACTTCACAATGCTGTTCACCGTGGGGTCGTACTGTCTCACCTCCAGGTCGACGGCTATTACCCGTTCCATTCCCCTCTCCTTCAGCACGTCGACGGGCAGGTTGTTCGTCATACCGCCGTCGGCCAGTCGCATTCCCTGGTGCATGAAGGGACGGTAGGCCAGGGGGGCGGGGAAGGTCATCGAGGCGCGTATGCCCCGTGCCAGGTCGCCTTTGTCGAGCACCTCCCCCTTTATCCATTCGTCGTCGACGATGCTGGTCACGGTACAGCAGAATGGTATCTTCGTGTCGGCAAAGCTTTGGCATCCCTTCTCGGCCAGCTTACGCCGCAGTTGTTCTTCAAACTCTTCGCCCTTCACGAGGCCGAAGATGGTGCGTCCGCCGTTGTTTGAGCCGATGGCCGATGTGCGGAAGAGCGAGAGCCAGTCTTCCTCGTACCACATCTTCTCGATTTCCTCGGCAGTGAAACCAGCCGCATAGAGCCCACCTATGACGGCCCCCATACTTGAACCGGCGATGTGGCTGATTTCTATTCCCTGCTCGTCAATCCATTTCAGGACGCCTATCTCGGCAGCCGCCTTAGCGCCGCCACCGCCCAGCACCAGGCCCAAAGGGGGTTGCTCGTAGTCCTTGTCGGCATCATCGTCGCGTCCCCCTGCCGTCCGCTTGCTGTTTGAGCAGGCGGCAACCGTCAGGGCCAGTACTGCTACGAGACAGAAGAGAATGTTTTTCATTTTCAGACGTCAATATCTCCGAAATAGTCCGTAAGTTCTCTCGACACCTTCTTGGCTCTGCCTTCCATGTCTGAGAAGAAACCCTCGTCATTCAGTTCTTCGGCAGCGTCGGTCTTGTCTATGGCTTTAACGAAACGTTTCAGGTCTTTGGCAATGGCACGCAGGTCATCCTTTTTGTAGTCTTCCTTGTGTTCGGCAAAGTTTTCCATTATCTCTACAGAGCGCTTGAAGTTTTTCTTCATCTCGCTCTTATTCCATTCTTGGGCGTCGCTTTCAGCGTCGTCGGCCAGTGCCTTCATGGCCTCCAGGGGGTCGTCGCTGTCGGAGCTCCTCAGGAGGGAGTCGACGCACGAAGTGACAGACAGACATGCAAGCAATGCAAATAGTGCGAAAGAAAATGCTTTTGTCTTCATTGTGGAATGTTTTTAAGGGTTAGTCATCTTCATTACTCTCCCATCTGCCTTGGTCGCTTTCTATCTTGATGGTAGCAACCTTGCCGTAGAACGAGTCGCCGCCGTCGTCTTTGAATTTACTCAGCGGTATGCGTTCGCGTTCTTTAGCCGGAAGTTTGTCCATGTTGTAATAGTACTCATTACCCGAATCTTCGGGAATGATGGTAATCGTGACGTCCTCCAGCGACTTTGTGTCGTTGTTCTTTACAAGCAGAGCCAGATCGATGCCACCTCTCGACTCGGTTTGGACTTTGAGATCCAACCTGCCAAACTGCCTGCAGCCCATCAGGGCCACGAGGCATACAAGCGAAAACAGGATTTTTTTCATAATAATGGTTTTGTGAGTGATATGTTGGAAAAAACGTAGTTTTGCCGTCTATTCCCTGTATTCAATCAGGATGATGCCCGTCGTGATCCACCGACCGTCAATGGATCCGAAGTAGTCTTTGTGTTTGAACTCCACGTGGAAGCGGTCGTGCCCATCGTCGGTGACGGTAGCCTCGAAGTTCCGGTCGCTGTGTGAGATGCGTGCAGGGCCTATGCCTCTTCCCTTGAAGCCGAATGTGCCCGAGATGTCGACAGTATGGGTGTCCTTGTCGGATACGTTATTCACGCGTACCGAGTTCTCTGTGTATTTCCCCGGCATCTTCACGTCGTAGTATTCGCGCAGGAAGGTCTCCAGCAGTCGCTCGTAGAACTTGTCGGAGTGCTTCGTCGGGGCGTCGGCATCTATAAGGTCTTCTGTGGTCAGGTCGCTGCTGTCGTTGTCGGCGTCGTCCTCTGCCCGAGTCGTTTTGCCTCCGCACGCTGCCATCAGCAGTATGCAGAGCAGGACGGCCATTTGCTTGGTGATGTTTGTCATGCTTGGCTGAAGAGTGTTCATAACTATTTGCAAAGATATGAAATAATCTGCATATCGCTTCGGTTGCAACGTTTTTTAACAAGAAGTGGTGGTGTTTTCACTTGCTTATTCGTACCTTTGCAGGCATGAAACGCATATTGACACTTCTGATACTGTTTGTCGCTGTCTCGGCTTGGGGCCAGAAGAGCGACTTTGTGGACGACCTGCTGCAGCACGCCCCGATGGGCTCAGTGTTTGTGCTGAAGGCTTGTGAGTTCGAGAGCGCATCGGCTTCGTGGGAAGAACTGGCACTGACGGCCGGCTGCTCGTATGTGCTGGCAGCTGCCACCACCTATTCGATGAAGCAGATAGTGCGCGAACGACGCCCCGATAAGAGCGACCGGCGCTCGTTCCCCTCAGGCCATGCCACCTTTGCCTTTGCCGGCGCTTCTACGCTGAGCCATGAGTTCGGCCACCTGTCGCCTTGGGTCACCATTGGTGGTTATGGCGTGGCCACGCTGACGGCCGTTCACCGCGTCATGCTCGACCGCCACTATCTGCACGACGTGTGTGCCGGCGCTGCTATCGGTTGGCTCTCGTCCGAGCTGACCTACTATCTGAAACAGCGTTTCATCAAGTCGAAGAACATCGACGTGAACGTCTCAGGCCACTCCATCGATGTCGCCATCAGACTTTAGCCCTGTGCAAATCATTTGAAGGCGGCTGTGCGTTAGCGCAAGCAAGACTGTGTGGATTGTGAATTATCTTTACATTGATTTTTCTGTAAAAAGGGAAGCACCGCTTTGAGGGTGGAAAAGCACCGCTTTGAGGACAAAAAAGCACCGCTTTTCGACCCTTAAAGCGGTGCTTTTCCAAAAGCCTTGTGTTATCGCTGTTTTTGAAAATTAGAATTTTCCTTACATTCTTCCGTCTTAATCAAGCGGTTGAGATATTTGGCAATAACAATTTATGTGATTTCACGCTGTCGACCTGAAACCGTAACACTTGTTCTTCGCTCCACGTTGCAAAGCCATTGTGCACGCAGGAATCAGCCGGCCCATAATGACCCATGATGAAAAAAAACAGGACGATGTGCATGGCTTTTCAATATTTTTTGTATCTTTGCACGGCTTAAGCAAACATCAACAATGATTTACAACGAATTAGGAAAGACGGGACTGCGTGTCTCGAATCTGGGCTTCGGAGCCTCATCGCTGGGCGGCGTGTTCCACGGCATCCGCGAAGAAGAGGGCATCGAGGCCGTCTTCACCGCTCTCGACGGTGGCATCAATCTCATCGACGTGTCGCCCTACTATGGCCACCTGAAGGCCGAGATGGTGCTAGGAAAAGCCCTGCGCCAACTGAAGCGCGACCGCTACGTGCTCTCCACGAAAGTGGGCCGCTATGGTCAGGACGGCGTCAACACCTGGGACTACTCCGCCGAGCGCGTCACCCGAAGCGTGTATGAAAGCATGGAGCGCCTGGGTGTGGACTTTATAGATATTATTAATGTACACGATGTGGAGTTTCAGGCCGACCTGCCCGGTGGACTGCAGAAGGTGGTCGACGAGACGCTGCCTGCACTCGTGACCCTGAAGAAGGAGGGCGTGGTAGGCCATGTGGGCATCACCGACCTGCAGCCCGAGAACCTGAAGTGGGTCATCGAGCACTCGGAAGACGGTACGGTGGAAAGCATACTCAACTTCTGCCACTACTCGCTGAACGACACACTGCTGCTGCAGTACCTCGACTTCTTCGAGAGCCGTGGCATCGGCGTCATCAACGCTTCCCCCTTCAGCATGGGATTGCTCAGCGACCGCGGCACCCCCGACTGGCATCCCGCACCCCAGGCTCTGAAGGATGCCTGCGCACGTGCCGCTGAATACTGCCGACAGCAGGGCTACCCCATCGACAAGCTGGCCGTGCAGTTCAGCACCAGCCTCAATCCGCGCATCGCCTCCACACTCTTCAGCAGCGCCAACCCCAAGAACGTGCTCAAGAACATTGCATACGTAGAGGAGCCTATCGACGCAGAGTTGGTGAAGAAGGTGCAGGAAATTATTGGCGACCAGATGTTTGTGCGCTGGAAGAACAGCTGAACAGCAACAGTCAAACCACGAAAACGTAAGTCGGAACCCCCGTAAATCGAGACTCCCCTAAATGGTAAATATCATTGATGCCCACAGCCACCTGTGGTACACGCAAGACACCTCCTGGGATGGAAAGACCATCCGCACCACGAAGAATGGCCGCTCGCTCTTTCTGGGCGAGGAGGTGCAGATGCTGCCGCCGTTTATGATTGATGGCCACAACACCGCCGAGGTGTTCCTGGCGAACATGGACTACGCCCAAGTAGGCGCGGCTGTGGTGGTGCAGGAATTCATCGACGGTCTGCAGAATGACTATCTGAAGACGGTGAAGGAGCGTTTCCCCGACCGCTTCTTCTGCTTCGCCATGGCCGACTACCTGCACGACGGGTTCTATGAGCAGGCACAGCACCTCATGCTTACCGACGGCTTCCAGGGCATGGCCATCCCCGGTCACCGTCTGCTGGGCCGCCCCCTCACTTCGCCCGAGATGATGAAGATGTTCAAGCTGATGGAGGCTAACGACAGGATGCTCTCCATCACGCTGGCCGACGGCGACGAGCAGGTGGCGCAGTTGCGCGAAGTCATCGGGGAATGTCCCCGGCTGAAGATTGCCATCGGTCATCTCGGCATGGCCAACCCGCCCGTCGCGCCACCGTGGCAAGACGGGGCATGGCGACGGCAGGTGGCATTGTGCCAAAACGCGAACGTCTTCATGGAATGCGGCGGCATCACCTGGCTCTACAACAGCGAGTTCTATCCCTACCCGTCGGCCATTCGTGCCATCCGGGAGGCGGCCGCCATCTGCGGATGGGAGAAACTGATGTGGGGCTCCGACTATCCCCGCACCATCACCGCCATTACCTATCGCATGAGCTATGACTTCATCCTGAAGTCGAAGGAGCTGACCGACAGCGAGAAGCACCTGTTCCTTGGCGAGAACGCCCGTCGCCTCTACGCCTTCGGTACTCTGCCTGTCCTTCCTTACATCAAGAACATGAGTGAATAAACAAAGTCCCCTGACTCAGGGGCAATAACAACATGAAAGCAATACAGATTACCGCCCCTTCCGAGATGAAGGTGGTAGAGATGGAAAAGCCCCGTTGCGGGGCCGGTGAGGTGCTGCTGCGCATACAGTACGTTGGGTTCTGTGGCAGCGACCTGAACACATATCGTGGACTGAATCCCATGGTGAAGATGCCCGTCGTGCCCGGCCATGAGATTGGTGCCGTGATCGACGAGGTGGGAGCCGGCGTGCCCGACCATCTGACGAAGGGCATGGCCGTCACCGTGAATCCTTATACAAACTGCGGCGTTTGCCCCTCCTGCCGCAACCGCCGATACAACGCCTGCGAACACAATGAGACGCTCGGCGTGCAGCGTTGGGGCGCCATGTGCGACTATATCGCCCTGCCCTGGCAGAAGATTATCCCCATCGGTGACATATCGGCCAAGCATGCCGCCATCATCGAGCCCATGTCCGTGGGATTCCACGCCGTGAGCCGTGCCCAGGTGGTCGACACCGACGTGGTGATGGTCATCGGCTGCGGCATGGTGGGCGTGGGCGCTGTGGTGCGTGCCATCATGCGCGGTGCCAAGGTCATCGCCTGCGACATGGACGACGAGAAGCTGTCAATCGTGCGTGGACTCGGCGCCGAACACACCATCAACTCGGCTCGTGAGAACGTGCACGAGCGTATCGCCGAGATTACCCAAGGCCGCGGCTGCGATGTGGTGATAGAAGCCGTGGGCGCTCCCGTAACCTACCAGATGGCCGTGGCCGAGGTGGCATTCACTGGTCGCGTGGTATGCATAGGATACGCCAAGCAGGACGTGAGCTTCACCACCAAGCTCTTCGTACAGAAGGAACTCGACATCCGCGGCTCACGCAATGCCCTGCCCGAGGACTTCGAGGGCGTCATCCGCTACCTGCAGAAGAGTCAGCCTCCCTACGACATCCTCATCTCTGCCTGTGTACGCCCCGAGCAGGCCGAGCAAGCCATGGAGCAATGGGCGGCCGCACCCGCCAAAGTGTTCCGCATACTGGTGGACTTTACTGATTAAGAAACAACTTATTAGAACCTATGGCAAACAACTATCCTAAAATCGGTATTCGCCCAACTATCGACGGCCGCCAAGGCGGAATCCGCGAGGGGCTGGAAGAGAAGACAATGGCACTGGCTCAGGCCGTGAAAACCCTTATTGAGAGCAACCTGAAGAACGGTGACGGAAGTCCCGTGGAGTGTGTCGTCAGCGACACAACGATTGGTCGCGTGGCTGAGAGTGCCGCCTGCGCCGAGAAGTTCGAGCGCGAGGGCGTCGGCTCCACCATCACCGTCACATCGTGCTGGTGCTACGGCTCGGAGACGATGGACATGAACCCCCAATATCCGAAAGCCGTCTGGGGATTCAACGGCACCGAGCGCCCAGGAGCCGTCTACCTGGCCGCCGTGCTGGCTGCCCATGCCCAGAAAGGGCTGCCCGCCTTCGGCATTTATGGCCACGATGTGCAGGATCTGGACGACAATACCATTCCTGCCGACGTCAGCGAGAAGATCCTGCGCTTTGCCCGTGCCGCCCAGGCTGTGGCCACGATGCGCGGCAAGAGCTATCTGTCGATGGGCAACACCTGTATGGGTATCGCCGGAAGCATTGTCAACGCCGACTTCCTGCAGCAGTACCTGGGCATGAGGACTGAGTACGTGTCGCTGGTCGAGATACTGCGCCGCGTGGACTTTGGCATCTTCGACCCCGACGAGTTCCGTAAGGCCATGGCCTGGGTGGAGAAATACTGTAAGCCGCAGGAAGGCCACGACTACAACGAGGACCGTCCTGCTCCCCTCCGCTCTTCCGAAGGAGAGACGGTGGTGCCCATGACCACCTTCAACGGCAAGGGCAAGGGCAAGAACCGCCAGGAGAAGGACGAGGACTGGGAGTTCACGGTGAAGTGCATGATGATCATCCGCGACCTGATGCACGGTAACCCGCGCCTCCTCGAGATGGGCTACAAGGAAGAGGCACTGGGCCACAACGCCCTCTTTGGCGGTGTGCAGGGACAGCGCCAATGGACGGACTACAAGCCCAACTTCGACTTCCCCGAGTCGATGCTCTGCACCAGCTTTGACTGGAACGGAGTGCGCGAGGCCGACGTGCTGGCCACCGAGAACGACTTCCTCAACGGTCTGTCGATGCTCTTCGGCCATCTGCTTACCAATCGTGGCGTGATGTTTAGCGACATCCGCACCTACTGGAGCCCCGACGCCGTGAAACGCGTCACGGGTACCGTGCTGAGCGGCACGGCCGCACAGGGCTTCATCCACCTCATCAACAGCGGTGCCACCACGCTCGATGCCACTGGCGCCATGACCGATGCCGACGGGAAGCCCACGATGAAAGAGCCCTGGAACATGACCGATGCCGATGCGGAAGCCTGCCTGAAGGCTACCAGCTGGATGCCTGCCGACCGCGACTACTTCCGTGGCGGTGGCTACAGCTCGCACTTCGTCACCAGGGGCGGTATGCCCATGACCATGATGCGCGTGAACATGGTGGCTGGTCTGGGCCCCGTGCTGCAGCTAGCCGAAGGCTGGACCGTGGAGCTCGACCCGAAGACGCACGACATCCTCGACAAACGCACCGATCCCACCTGGCCCACCACTTGGTTCGTGCCCCGTCTCGACCCCTCGAAGGACTGCTTCAAGGACGTCTACAGCGTGATGAACAGCTGGGGAGCCAACCACGGCGCCATTGCCTACGGCCACATCGGTGCCGACCTCATCACCCTTTGCTCCATCCTGCGCATCCCCGTGTGTATGCACAACGTGGCCGACAAGGACATCTTCCGCCCTGCTGCATGGAACGCCTTCGGCATGGACAAGGAAGGCGCCGACTACCGTGCCTGTCAGAACTTCGGACCTATCTACAAATAGACGATGAAAGCAAAACTCATTGAAAAGAAATACCTGGTGACGTTTATCCTTGTCACCTCGCTCTTCGCCCTGTGGGGCTTTGCCAACGACTTTACCAACCCCATGGTGGCCGCATTCCGCACAGTGATGGAGCTGAGCAACTTCAAGGCGTCGATGATACAGTTTGCCTTCTACGGCGGCTATGCCACAATGGCCATCCCCGCGGCCCTGTTCATCCGTAAGTACAGCTACAAGAGCGGCATCCTCATCGGACTGGCCCTCTATGCCGCCGGTGCCATCCTGTCGGTGCCCGCCGCACAGCAGCAGAGCTTTACGTTCTTCTGCCTGTCGCTGTATATCCTGACCTTCGGACTGGCCTTCCTTGAGACCACGGCCAACCCCTTCATCCTGTCGCTCGGAGCCAAGGAGACCAGCACGCGGCGCCTGAACATGGCCCAGGCTTTTAACCCCGTGGGCTCGCTCACGGGCATGGCAGTGGCATCGTTCATCGTGTTGCCCAACCTGCTGTCGGACGAGCGCGATCTGAAAGGCGAATTCACCTTCCTTACAAAGAGTGTGGCCGAGAAAGCCAGCATACGCGTGCACGACCTGGAGGTCATCCGCACGCCCTACTTGGTGATAGGTCTCATTGTGCTGGCCGTCTTCTTGGTCTTCCTGTTGAGGAAGATGCCGAAGACGCAGAGTGAGGAGATGAAGCAGTCAGGGCAGACGCACACGGTGAAGCAGACACTGAAAAACCTGTGGACGAACCGCAACTACCGCCACGGCGTGATGTCGCAGTTCTGCTACGTGGGTGCACAGATTATGTGCTGGACTTTCATTATCCAGTACGCCGAGCGGTTGGGCCTCTCGTGGGCCAAGGCACAGATGTTCAACATCGCCGCCATGTCGCTGAATCTCACAGGACGCTTCGTCGGCACGTATTTGATGAAATACATCAACTCGCGCCTCATGCTTACATGCTTTGCCGTGGGAGCCTCGGTATGCACCATCGGCGCCATCTGCATCGATGGCATGTTGGGCCTCTATTCGCTGGTGCTCATCAGCCTCTTCATGTCAATCATGTTCCCCAGTATCTACGGCATCGCCCTCGAGAACGTAGAGACGCAGGACACCACCCTGGGTGCCGCTTTCCTTGTGATGGCCATTGTGGGTGGAGCCATCCTGCCGCCGCTGCAGGGCATCATCATCGACCAGAAGGCCATCGCCGGCTTCCCCGCCGTGAACCTGTCGTTCGTGCTGCCACTGCTCTGTTTCGTGGCCATCTTCTTCTATGGCCGCAGCACGCTGAAGGCACGCAGGGTACCTGCTGTGGAATAGAAAGGTATTGAATGTAAATATTATTGACGATGGCGAAAAACGCCCGAAAATAAAGTTTTCAGAAAAGCACCGCTTTGAAGGTAGAAAAGCGGTGCTTTTCGCCCCAAAAAGCGGTACTTTGCTTGCGACAAAGTGCCGCTTTATTATTTTGCGCCTTGCCCGTGTAAGGAAAATTCACAATATTTCCACCGCTTTTCACATGCTGAAGCCGCCGCCGGGCTCATCACATAAATCAGTAAAGTGCGGCATAAGCGAAAAAAACTGCCGTTTCCTTCTTAAATGTGAAAAGAATGTTGTATCTTTGCAAACTCAAAGATAATTATCTGTAGTATATTTAGAAACACATGGAATTAAGTTTGCTGACGGCCATCTCGCCTATTGACGGCCGTTATCGTGGCAAGACGCAGCCGCTGGCCGAATATTTCTCGGAGTACGCATTGGTGCGTTATCGCGTGCGTGTTGAAATAGAGTATTTCATCACCCTTTGCCAGATGCCTCTGCCACAACTTCAGGATTTCGACCCCGCCCTCTTTGAGCCCCTGCGCGACATCTACCGCCAGTTCACGGTGGAGGATGCCCAGCGTGTGAAGGACATCGAGGCGGTGACCAACCACGACGTGAAGGCCGTGGAGTATTTCATCAAGGAGCGCATCAGCGTGCTCGCCGGTTTCCCCGCCCAGGCCAAGGAGTTCATCCACTTCGGTCTCACCTCGCAGGACATCAACAACACCAGTGTGCCCCTCTCGGTGAAGGAGGCCCTCGACGATGTCTACTACCCCCTGCTGGAAGAGCTCATTGAACAGCTGAACGACCTGGCCGAGCAGTGGAAACACGTGCCCATGTTGGCCAAGACCCACGGACAGCCTGCTTCACCCACCCGTCTGGGAAAGGAGATCATGGTCTACGTCTACCGTCTGGAGGAGCAGCTTCGCGCCCTGAAGGACGTGCCCCTGACGGCAAAGTTCGGTGGAGCCACGGGCAACATGAACGCCCACCACGTGGCCTATCCACAGTACGACTGGCGCGAGTTTGCCAACTGTTTTGTCGAGGAGAAGCTGGGCCTGGAGCGTGAGCAGTGGACCACGCAGATATCGAACTACGACCACCTGGCCGCCCTGTTCGATGCCCTGCGGCGCATCAACACCATCGTCATCGACCTGGACCGCGATTTCTGGATGTATATCTCGATGGACTACTTCAAGCAGAAAATCAAGGCCGGCGAAGTGGGAAGCAGCGCCATGCCCCACAAGGTGAACCCCATCGACTACGAGAACAGCGAGGGCAATCTGGGCATGAGCAATGCCATCTTGGCATTCTTGGCACAGAAATTGCCTATAAGCCGATTGCAGCGCGACCTCACCGACAGCACCGTGCTGCGCAACGTTGGCGTACCCCTGGGCCACAGCCTCATTGCCTTCCAAAGCACACTCAAAGGCCTGCGCAAACTCATACTGAACGAGGAGAAGCTGCGCCAGGACCTCGAACAGACCTGGGCCGTGGTGGCCGAGGCCATTCAGACCATACTGCGTCGTGAGGGATACCCCAACCCCTACGAGACGCTGAAGGCACTGACACGCACCAACGAGAAGATGACTGCCGAGAGCATATCAAGCTTCATCGACACTCTGAACGTCAGCGATGCCGTGAAGGACGAGCTGCGTGCCATAACACCATGGAACTACACAGGATTATAATAAGAACCAAACACCAAAGCATCAAGATTTCGTCATTAAGAACTGCGCCTCAGAGGCGAGCAGACATTTAGAATCCATCATTTAGCAGTTAGCATTTTGAATCACACATTAAGAATTAAGTATTAAGATCTATGGACTTCGAGAACGAAAAGAACAAGGGAGAGCTGCACGAGCAGCAGAACAGTGACCGTGAGGGTTACCAGAAAGAATTTCGTCCCGTAGGACGCTCACCGCGTCCACGTATCAGCGCAGGACAGCGCCCCCAGCAGGGCGGCTACGAGCGTCCCGCCTACAACAGACATAGCGACGACGAGGGAGGTTTCCGTCCCGAGGGCTTCGGCACAGGATTGCAGAGCCAGGCTTCGCAACGCCCCTACCGTCCCCGCACCAACAGTTACAATGGCAATGGCGGCTATGGCCAGCGCCCCCAGCAGGGCGGCTATCAGCCACGTCAGCAGGGCGGCTACCGCCCACGCTATAATCAGGATGGCGACGAGCAGCAGGGCGGCTACCAGCCGCGTCAACAGGGTGGCTACGGTCAGCGTCAGGGCGGCTATCAGTCACGTCAGGGCGGTTATGGCCAGCGTCCGCAGGGCGGCTACGGTCAGCGTCAGGGCGGCTACGGCCAGCGCCCCCAGGGAGGTGGCTATGGCCAGCGTCCGCAGGGCGGCTACGGTCAGCGTCAGGGCGGCTATGGTCAGCGTCCCCAGGGCGGTTTCCGTCCACGTACGGCCGACTACGACCCGCACGCCAAATATTCTCTGAAGAAGCGCATAGAATATAAGGAACAGCACTTCGATCCTAACGAACCCATCCGTCTGAACAAGTTCCTTGCCAATGCCGGCGTCTGCAGCCGTCGCGAGGCCGACGACTTCATACAGGCAGGTGTGGTCACCGTCAACGGCGAGGTGAAGACTGAACTGGGAACGAAGGTGCTCCGCACAGACGAGGTGCGCTTCCACGACCAGCCCGTCAGCATCGAGAAGAAGGTCTACGTCCTGCTTAACAAACCCAAGGACTACGTCACAACCAGCGACGATCCACAGCAGCGAAAGACCGTGATGGATCTCGTGAAGGATGCCTGCTCAGAGCGCATCTACCCCGTAGGACGCCTCGACCGCAACACCACTGGTGTGCTGCTGCTCACCAACGACGGCGACCTGGCATCGAAGCTCACACACCCGAAGTTCCTCAAGAAGAAGATTTACCACGTACACCTCGACCACAACGTCACCGCTCACGACCTGCAGCAGATTGCCGAGGGCATCATGCTCGAGGATGGAGAAATCAAGGCCGACGACGTGCAGTACAGCGACCCCGTGGACAAGAAGCAGGTGGGCATCGAGATTCACTCGGGAAAGAACCGCATCGTGCGCCGAATCTTTGAGAGCCTCGGCTACAAAGTGACGAAGCTCGACCGAGTGCAGTTCGCAGGACTCACCAAGAAGAACCTGCGTCGCGGCGACTGGCGCTACCTCACCGAGGAAGAGGTAGACCGTCTGCGCATGGGCGCTTACGAATAATCATTCAGCAAGGATGAATAATCTGTCAGCAAGGACAAGAGGACAGAAGGGCAACCGAAGGAATCCCTGAAGTCCACCTGTCCGCTGCAAAACGAAGAAGATATGAAAAGAACAAGGATAATTGATGTGCTGAAGAGCACGGAATATGGTAAAGAGATTTGCGTAAAGGGCTGGGTGCGCACGCATCGCTCGTCGAAGGCAGTCGATTTCATCGCTCTGAACGACGGCTCCACTATCCACAACTTCCAGATAGTGGTCGACCCGACCAAGTTTGACGCCGAGCTGCTGAAGCAGATCACCACGGGTGCCTGCATCT
Source organism: Prevotella sp. (assembly GCA_024690505.1). Classification (GTDB taxonomy): domain Bacteria; phylum Bacteroidota; class Bacteroidia; order Bacteroidales; family Bacteroidaceae; genus Prevotella. Next base: position 3,589 of record JAILPA010000139.1, on the reverse strand, counting down.
GCGCCGAGGGAACGCTCGTCGAGAGCCAGGGCGCAGGACAGAGCTGCGAGATGAAGGCCACCGGTCTGCAGGTTTACGGACTATGTGGCAACGACTACCCCATGCAGAAGAAGGGGCAGACGATGGAGATGATGCGCAAGAGCGCCCACATGCGTCTGCGCACCAACACCTTTGGCGCCGTGATGCGCATCCGCCACAACATGGCCATGGCCATCCACACCTACTTCCATGACCACGGCTACTATTACTTCCACACACCGCTCATCACCGCCAGCGATTGCGAAGGCGCAGGCAACATGTTCCAGGTGACGACAAAGAACCTTTACGACCTGAAGAAGGATGAGCAGGGAAAGATTATCTACGACGACGATTTCTTCGGCGAGCAGACCTCGCTCACCGTGAGCGGACAGCTCGAGGGCGAGCTGGGAGCCACGGCACTGGGAGCTATCTATACCTTTGGCCCCACGTTCCGTGCCGAGAACTCGAACACGCCGCGACATCTGGCCGAGTTCTGGATGGTGGAGCCCGAGGTGGCCTTCATCGACCAGGAGGAACTCATGGATCTTGAGGAAGACTTCATCAAGTACTGCGTGCGCTGGGCGCTCGAGAAGTGCAAGGACGACCTGGAGTTCATCAACGACAACAAGTTCCTGACCCCCAACCACGACCTGATACCACGTCTTGAGGGCGTGCTTAAGGAGACGTTCGTGCGCCTGCCCTACACCGAAGGCATCAACATCCTGCAAGAGGCCATCAAGCAGGGCAAGAAGTTCGAGTTCCCCTGCAACTGGGGCGACGACCTGGCATCGGAGCACGAGCGCTACCTCGTGGAGGAGCACTTCAAGAAGCCCGTCATTATGACCGACTATCCCCGCGCCTTCAAGTCGTTCTACATGAAGCAGAACGAACCCGTGGCCGGTGGTTCGCCCGACGGAGCATCCGTTGGCTACAAGGGCTCTGTGGCCCCGGGCCCCACCATGCAGGGCACCGACGTGCTGTTCCCGCAGATTGGCGAGATTATCGGTGGCAGCGTGCGCGAAGAGAGCTACGACAAGCTGATGGCGGAGATTGACCGCCGCCAGATGGACAAGACCCACCTCTGGTGGTATATCGACACACGTCGCTGGGGCTCCTGCCCTCATGCCGGCTTCGGACTTGGCTTCGAGCGCCTCATCCTGTTCGTCACGGGAATGCAGAACATCCGCGACGTCATCCCCTTCCCCCGTACGCCGAAGAGCGCTGAGTTCTAAGGGGCAGGGCGGCTTTTGCAACGATACCTTTATGTTTAACAAAATACTGACAGTATGAAGAAACTATTTGCAATCGCAGGCGCTTTGCTGCTCTCCATGAGCACATACGCACAGAACGACAACAATGTGTTTACCCACTTCGGTGGTAGTATCGGACTGGGCACGACGGGTATCACCATCGACCTTTCCACGAACATCACCGACTACGTTGGTGTACGTGCAGGCATAGATTACATGCCGAAGTACAAGTACGCCACCGATGTCAGCATCACGGGCCTGAACGAGAAGCAGGGACAGTATAACGCTATCCGCAACGCTAATCCGCAGCTGAACCTTCCCGCTGTGACCTTTCCAAACAAGGTTGATATTGAGGGCAAGTTCAATAATACCACGGGCCATCTGCTCTTCGACTTCTATCCCGGAAAGAAGATTGACTGGCACCTGACATTGGGTGCCTACTTCGGCCCGTCGGAAGTGCTCAGCGTCTATACCACCAACGACAACCAGTTGCTGGGTGTCTACCAGTACAACAACTCGGCAGCACGTACAATGGCAGGCTTCCCAAAGATTGGCGTAGAGCTGGGCGACTATTTCCTGGAGCCCGATGCCAACGGCCATATCGACGCCTGCATGAAGGTGAACAGTTTCCGTCCCTACGTAGGTTTAGGCTGGGGACGCGGCGTTCCCAAGAACCACACCCTGGGATTCTCAGTGGATTTGGGCGTGCAGTTCTGGGGCAAGCCCGAGATTTACTTGCAAGGGGACAAAATGGAGAAGGGCAACTTTGATAAAGAGGACGGCGGCATCGTGAAAGACCTCATCGACATCTCTATCTATCCCACGCTCACGTTCCGCCTCACTGGTAAGTTCTTCTAAACACAGCGACCATGATACAGCATCTGAAGACAGTGACCAAGGCAGCCTGCCTCACGGCATGGGCTGTCATGATGTCAGTCGCATTCACTTCCTGTGGCGGTGGAGGCGATGAAGAGGTGAAGACTGATGATGGCAAGAAGCCGGCATCGGACGTGGAGATAGAAGTGAAGATGGAAGGTACACGCTATCTTGTGTATGAGAACATTCAGTACAAAGCTGCCACGCAGACGTTTGACACTACCTACCAGTACATCCTAATGATGCCCATGCATCTTGTCAACCGAACCGGCACCGAGCTGAAGGGCCTGGTAATCGGCAAGGGCGAGAACGGCACGTCGGCTCATTACTGTGTTGGCGACAATGGTCAGGATTTCTCTTCCTTCTTGACGATGTCCATCAGCAATGGCAGTGATGAGCATTCACACGAGGTGACTATGGACTTAGGCAAGGGCGAGGAGAAAATCATAGCGCTCTCACTGCTCAACTATCCTTCCACCACGGAGAATAGCGTCGACATCAGTCTGAGCGTGGCTTGCGATGCCTACCCGCTGAAGACGAAATTCCTGCAGATGAAGGGGATTACCGTCAAGAGGAAGAAATAGCGCTTCCCGTTCCCCTTTTCGCTATACCCCATTCGCCCCAGTTCTGGAAAAAGCTGTCCGCTGAACATCGCAACAGCCTGATTGGGGTGAAAGAATGTTAGGAAAATTCTAATTTGCGAAAAGAACGATAAAACAAGGCATTTGGAAAAGTGCCGCTTTGAGAGCAAAAAAGCACCGCTTTGAGAGTCAAAAAGCGGTACTTTTCCATCCTCAAAGCGGCACTTCTCTTTTTGTAAGAATATACATGTAAAGAAAAATCTCAGTCCACTCCGGTATTGCAAGGGTCATTGACCGGACAGGCGGATGCCCTCGTCGTCGGTGATGGTGATGAGGCGTCGGCGATAGAGGTCGCCAATGGCTTTCTTGTAGACTTTCTTCGACACCTTGAAGCGGTCGTAGATGAGTTCGGCAGGACTCTTGTCGCTCAGCGGGCATCGACCGTTGTTCTCGTAGAGGTAGCGCAGCAGCACCTCGGCGAAGTCGAGCGTGTGCTGGCGACCTGTGGCTTGCAGCACGATGTCTATCTTGCCGTCCTCGCGTACGTGGTCTACATAGGCCGTCATCCGGTCGCCAGTGTGCAGGGGACGGAATATCTGGTTGTCGTAGACCTGCCCTTGGTAGCGGTTGTCGACGATGACTTTGAAGCCCAGGTCGGTCTTCTGCCATACGAGACAGTCAACGCTCTGGCCGTGCTTCAGCAGAGGCTTGGCCGGCTGGTAGGCGTCCTGCGGCTCTTGCCTGTCTTTGTCTGGTTGTGGCTGCGTCAGTGACGCAGCATAGGGGGACGGAGCGGCAACTTGAGGGGACGGAGCGGCAACTTGAGGGGACGGAGCGGCAACTTGAGGGGACGGAGCGGCAACT
>JAILPA010000064.1 GCA_024690505.1 Prevotella sp. | reverse complement strand
TGATGTTCATGCAGCCCTTGCCTATGGCGAGGCTCACCTCCTCGGGCTGCAGGTAGACCACTGCCTTGTGGTTCTCCTCGTCGAGGTTGATGATGCTCACCTTTGCCGGCGAGAGTGCTCGCTGTATGAAGAGCTTGGTGTTCGTGGTGTAGTTGATCACGTCGATGTTCTCATTGCCCAGCTCGCGCACGATGCCGTGCACGCGGCTGCCCTTCACACCCACGCAGGCTCCCACGGGGTCAATGCGGTCGTCGAAGCTCTCCACGGCCACCTTGGCGCGTTCTCCCGGCATACGTGCCACCTTGCGGATGGCTATGAGTCCGTCGTTGATCAACTACACCACGAACACCAAGCTCTTCATACAGCGAGCACTCTCGCCGGCAAAGGTGAGCAGCATCAACCTCGACGAGGAGAACCACAAGGCAGAGGTCTACCTGCAGCCCGAGGAGGTGAGCCTCGCCATAGGCAAGGGCGGCATGAACATCAAGCTGGCATCGATGCTCACCGAATACACCATCGACGTGTTCCGCGTGGTGAGCGAAGATGAAGACGACGAGGACATCTACCTCGACGAGTTCAGCGACGAGGTGGACCAGTGGGTCATCGACGCCGTCAAGGCTCTGGGCTACGACACCGCCAAGGAGGTGCTCAAGGCTCCGCGCGAACTCCTCATTGAGAAGGCCGACCTGGAAGAGGAGACCGTCGACCACCTGCTAGACGTGCTGAAGGCAGAATTCGAGGGATAAGTATAGTGAAAAGTGAATAGTGAAAAGTGAATAGTTTGCTACATGGGAGTAAGATTAAATAAAGTATTAACGGAACTGAACATAGGACTTCAAACGGCAGTTGATTTCCTAAAGAAGAAGACCAACCTGGGCGACATCCGCGACGATGTCACCACGAACACCAAGATCACCGACGAACAGTACGCAGCGCTGGTCAACGAATTCAGCAGCGACAAGGACGTGAAGACACAGGCTGAGAAGCTCTTCACGAAGAAGAAGGAGAAGAAGGTGGAGGCAGCGGCACCGGCGAAGACGAAGACCGAGGAAGAGATAGCCCAGCGGCAGCAGTTCAAGCCCCTGGGTAAGATCGACCTGTCGAGCATCGGCAAGCCCAAGCCTGCCGCACCAGCCGCTGAACCCGCCGAGAAGCCCGCACCCGCAAACACCGTGGCTGCTGCCGAAAGCCAGGTGAAGGAAGTGCCACAGCCTGCCAAAGAAGAGCAGAAGCCGGCCGAGACACATGCCACTGACGACAAGGTCAAGGTGGCAGAGGCGAACAAGGCACCGAAGGCACCTGAAGCACAGGAGAAGCCGAAAGCCGTGAAGACAAAGGAGGAGCCGAAAGCCGTGGAGACAACGGTGACGACGGAGGTGCCCACAGCACAGGAAGCACCCAAAACACCCGAGACGCCGGAGAGCCCGAAGGAGGAAGAGGCCCCTGCCACCAGCGGACCGGAGATCTTCAAGCTGAAGACCGAAGAGAAGCTGCAACCGAAGGTGAACGTGCTGGGCAAGATAGACCTGTCGACCATCAACCAGAGCACACGCCCGAAGAAGAAGTCGAAGGAGGAGAAACGCAAGCAGCGCGAGGAGAAAGCTGCACAGCAGCACACCGGACAAACCGGAGAGAAGCGCAAGCGCGAACGCATCCGCAGCGGCAAGGTCGACATCGAGGAGGCCGCCAAGCAGCAGAGCCAGCAGCAGAACCAGCAGGGCGGCAAGAACAAGAAGAGCAAAGGCGGCAACCAGAACTTCAGCGACCAGGGACAGCAGGGCGGCGGCAAGAACAAGAAGAACAAAGCCAAGCAGACTGTACGCCCCATAGAGGTGAACGAGGAGGACGTGGCACGCCAGGTGAAAGAGACACTGGCACGCCTCACGTCGAAGACGGCACTGAACAAGAAGGGCGCCAAATACCGCAAGGAGAAACGCGACGCCGTGCAGGAACGCATGAGCGAGGAGATGGCAGCAGAGGCAGCACAGAGCAAGGTGCTGAAGCTGACGGAGTTCGTCACCGTGTCAGAACTGGCAACGATGATGAACGTGCCCGTGGTGAAGGTCATAGGCACCTGCATGAGCATCGGCATCATGGTGAGCATCAACCAGCGCCTCGACGCAGAGACCATCAACATCGTGGCCGACGAGTTCGGATTCACCACCGAATATGTCAGCGCTGAGGTGCAGAACGCCATCCACGAGGAAGAGGACGACGAGAACGACCTGCTGCCACGCGCTCCCATCGTCACCGTGATGGGACACGTAGACCACGGCAAGACCAGTCTGCTCGACTATATCCGAAAGACGAACGTCATCGCCGGAGAGGCCGGCGGCATCACACAGCACATCGGTGCCTACAACGTGACGCTGCCCGACGGCCGACAGATCACATTCCTCGACACACCCGGACACGAGGCCTTCACGGCCATGCGTGCTCGCGGTGCACAGGTGACCGACATCGCCATCATCATCGTGGCCGCTGACGACAGCGTGATGCCCACCACGAAGGAGGCCATCGCTCACGCACAGGCCGCCAACGTGCCTATGGTGTTCGCCATCAACAAGATCGACAAGCCCGGCGCCAACCCCGACAAGATACGCGAAGACCTGGCTAACATGAACCTCCTCGTGGAGGACTGGGGCGGAAAGTACCAGTGCCAGGAGATCAGTGCCAAGAAGGGCATCGGCGTGGAGGAGCTCTTAGAGAAGGTGCTGCTCGAGGCAGAGATGCTCGACCTGAAGGCAAACCCCAACCGCAAGGCTACGGGCAGCATCATAGAGAGCTCGCTCGACAAGGGCCGCGGATACGTGAGCACCGTCCTCGTGAGCAACGGCACACTGAAGGTGGGCGACGTGGTCATTGCCGGCTCAAGCCATGGTAAGATCAAGGCCATGTTCAACGAGCGCAACGAGCGCATACAGGAGGCACGTCCCGCTCAGCCCGCCATCATACTCGGACTGAACGGCGCTCCAACGGCCGGCGACGCCTTCAACGTGATGGACACCGAACAGGAGGCCCGCGACATCGCCAACAAGCGCGAACAGCTGCAACGCGAACAGGGACTGCGCACACAGCGCACCATAGGACTGGACGACATCAGCCACCGCATAGCACTGGGAGAGTTCCACGAGCTGAACATCGTCGTCAAGGGCGACACCGACGGCTCCATAGAGGCACTGAGCGACTCGTTCATCAAACTCTCCACGGAGAAGGTGCAGGTGAACGTCATCGCCAAGGCAGTGGGACAGATCTCGGAGAACGACGTCATGCTGGCATCGGCATCGAAGGCCGTCATCATAGGATTCCAGGTGCGCCCCTCATCGGCTGCAAGGAAGCTGGCCGACACCGAGGGCGTGGAAATCAACACCTACAGCATCATCTACGATGCCATTGAGGACGTACGCTCCACCATGGAGGGTATGCTCGACAAGGTCATCAAGGAGGAGGTGACAGCTCAGGTGGAGGTGCGCGAGGTGTTCAAGATCTCGAAGATAGGCACCGTGGCCGGCGCGATGGTGACCGAAGGCAAGGTGCACCGCACGGACAAGGCCCGACTGGTACGCGACGGCATCGTGGTCTTCACCGGCGCCATCAACGCCCTGAAACGCTACAAGGACGACGTGAAGGAGGTGGCCACGAACTTCGAGTGCGGTATCTCACTGGTGAACTTCAACGACATCCAGGTAGGCGACATCATAGAGACCTTCCAGGAGATAGAGATACAGCAGAAGCTGTAGCCCAAAAGCACAGGGCCGCAGCTGCATGAGGTAGCGGCTGTATGCTCTGTGACGGAAGCGGCTGTATGCCCTGCAGTGGAAGCGGCTGTATGCCCTGTGACGGAAGCGGCTGTATGCACTGCAGTGGAAGCCTTTATACACAAAAGAACGCGGCGCAGCGGGAAATCCCGCTGCGCCGGCGTTCTTTTGTGTATAGCGCGTCAGTGTTTAGTCTCTGCGCTCGTTCGTGTAAGGTTGCCGAGCGCGTTGGTGTAAGGTTGCCGAGCGCGTTCGTGTCGGCGGGTTTGCCCCGCCGAATTTTTCCCTAATCCCGCTTCCCGCGGGGCGCATATTTCCTCCGCCAGAAATAATGATAGACGCGGAAAATGGGCTCGTTGAGACACTCGGAAGGGAAAAGCCCCATGAGCCGCCAGTCGCGGCGTAGCCGCTCCATGTTGGCGGCAAAGGTGTGGTGGCGGCTGTGGGCAACACGCTCGTCGTACTTGCCGAAGTTGCCTCCCGCCATAATCTCGTTCAGCAGGAAACGGCCGCGGCGCTCGTCGGGGGCCACTATCCAATAGCGCTCCTCAAGGCGCAACAGCTGGCGCAGCACATAGACCACGGCACCTGCCATCGGCATCAGACCGCAACGCTTCAGCGTGACGGCATCGGCGGCCTGCTCCTCGGGCGAAAAGCCCTGGCGCAGCACGTAGTAATAGTCGACAAGCTGGCGCAGACCGATGCCCTCGTGGATGAGGTGGTTGGAGATATGCGCCATCTGGTAGATGCGGTTGAAGGCCGCCGTAGGCACACTGATGGTGCCCTGGGGCAAGGTCACCTCGTGGGCGAACTGAGCCTCGGCCTGCTCGCGGAAATAGCGCTGCAGGCGCCCGTTGTTCACCAGATTGTTCATAAACGACGGACGGTAGTGGGCCTCGACATCGGTCTTGTTGAACATGCCGAAGTCAACATGATGGTACTCGGCACGCGCCGTAGGCATATACTTCCTGACGAAGGCAATGGCCTCGGCGGGAGTGCACTGCAGCCAGGCGTCGATGTCGCCGGAGGTGCGCATGAACGGACGGGGATAGAGCAAGGCATTGCCCTGCCCCTTCAGGACGCAGGAACGGAAGCCCTTCTTCCTCAGCGCCTCGGTCAAGGCCACGGCATTAGCGTTGACACGCTCGTTGGCCTTGCGGATCTTGTCGTTCTTAACGAACCACTTCACCATCAGCTCATCGGAGGGCTGCTGGTCTTTGGGCAGACGCTCCACACCACAGAAGAGCACACCACGCAACGACTGCTTCGTGGCCACGTCGTACATGGCCTCCCAGTCGGTGACGGGCTCCTCGAGCTCGGACGTCACGTCCAGTGAGAAACGCAGCAGGGAGAAGAACTGTTGTTCGGTATACATAGCCTATCGTGAGAGGCTGATGACCACACCGGCCTCGAAGTTGAAGAAGCCGTTGCTCCCCTCCCCTACGTCCATGCCGGTCATGCCCACGCTCGACTCGCTCGTGGTCACCTGATAGCCAGCGTCGACGTAGAGTCCCAGACGGTCGGTCAGCTTATAAGTATTCTCGATGCCGGCACCCAAGAGGGGCGAGCCGGAGCCAATGGCGAAGTTGCGGATAAGTCCGGCACGGGGATAGACCGACGTGTGCCAGCGGCGGCTGTCGTCGGGGCCAGACAAGATGTTATGCAGATTGAACAGGGCATCGATGCTCAGCACCATGTAGCCGCCCTTGTCGTGGTTCACACCATTACGGCCACCAGGAGCAATCCACTCCAGGTGCTTGTTCTCCACAAGGCCGTTCTCCCAGTAGACATGGCCACGCAAAGCCACCTCGTGGGTGAACCACTTACCCACGGCAGCATCGACACCGAACGACTTACCCTTGGGGAACACCTGACTGAAGTTGCAGCCATAGGGATTCTGGAGCGACATGTCGACACCGACCTGGGCAAACCAGCCCTGAGCCATCGACGGGATGACCTTCTGCTCGGGCGTGGAGGCCTCAGCCTTATGGAACGAGCCGTCGCCGATGTTCAGCTGCACGCCCACGTTCACATCGAGATAGCCGTTGCTGTTCGACCCCGTGCCCGTGCCCTGCACATACTCGGAGCCCACAAAGCCGCTGGCACACATCTGGTAGGCCACATCGGCATAGAGGCTCCAACGCTCGTTGAGGCGGTAGGTGTTCAGGAAGCCTGCGCCCAGCAGCGGAGCGCCCTTCTTCAAGCCGAGGTTATAGACAATGCCTGCACGGGGATAGACCATGGCGTTCCAACGCCGCTCAGCGTCGTAGCCCTTGGCAAACAGACCGTGGAGGCTGAGCAGCACATCGCCATAGAAGCCTAAGTAGCCGCCCTTGTCCATGTTCACACCATTGCGACCGAACGGGCCTATCCACGACAGATGGTGGTTCTCGAACAGGGGGAAGCCATTCTCCCAGTTCAACTTCCCACGGAAGCCCAGGGAGGGGGTGAACCACTTGCCGATGGCCCCATCGAGTCCGAACGACTTACCGTTGGGGAACACATCGCCAAAATCGTATCCATACGGATTCTGCAGCGACATGTCGAGACCGGCCTGCAGGAACCAACCGTCCCAGAAGCCGTTGCGCCCGATGCGCTCATCACTACGGAACGACTGGGCGTGGCATGCCGTTCCCATAAGGGCCATCGTCAAAACAATTATTGAATGTCGAAAAGTCATGCTATTTTCCTGTCATCAATTAGTTTATGCGTTATCACTTCTTATTGTAGTATGGAGGACTAACCTCAATATCTTAACCTCCAGAAAAAATGCCACGTGCGGAATAGGGGTTCGCTCATCGCTTCCGCGGGGTACTCTTTTACGAAGCGCACATTACGTTTGATTTTCATAAAATACTTTACACCTGCACCATGATTTGTTAATCCTGAGTATTTGCCAAAATTTCCTCCTCTCAAGATCTCATCCATCAGAGTCTTGCCTCGTTTCTCGTCAACAGGCACTAAAAGGTATTTTTCGTCCAACCCCAGATATTTCTCAACATACATCACAGCACCTGCAAAACGATATAGATTAAGGTGCTTTAGCGTCTTTATGTCGTTTTCTTTTTCTTCTTTGGTGAACCCTTTCTTCAACAAGAAGTAATAGTCAATCATCTGCCTTAAACCTATACCCTCATCAAAGAAATGGTGCATCAGATGCGCCATCTGATAAATACGATTAAAGCTTAACGTGGGAACAGGGATACTTCCTAAGCCTTCAGGCAACTCCACATCGTTTGTACACTGTTCTTCTATTTGCTCTGAAAAGAACCGCTGAAGCCTCCTATTATAAATCCAGTTGTTGCATATACACGGCATGAAATGCAATTCAATAGGAACTTTTTCAATAACGGGGAAGTCAATATGATGATAACGAGCCTTGGCTTTGGGAACATACTTTCTGGCATACTCGACAATAGTCTTCCGATCTCCTTCCAGCCATATATCAATATCACCTGCCGTGCGAATAAACGGAGATGGATACATTAGTGCATTCCCCTGCCCCTTCAAGATGCAATTTCTGAAGCCATCTTTCTTTAGGCGTTCAGCCGCCTTTGCAGAGTATCTATAGAGCAAGAGGTTCCGCTTCCTTATCTTATTTGCTCTGACAATATACTTTGAAAGAGTTGCTTCGGGCACGTCAAGAGTTCCTGACGGTAGTTTCTGCATTCCATAAAGCACAAGCCCTATGATGGCCTGTTGCTTGGCCATTTCCAGCAACACATCCCAGTCTATTTTATCAATGTTGTCAGGAATCCGCTTATCGTCGGATAAGCAAAAAGAAATAAAGTCAAAATAAGCCTGAGATACAATCATAGTAAATTTATTGCCAATTACCTCATCATGCTATGAGACTCGTTATTCAGTAGGTGGTAATAAAACTCCTGCAATCTATGTGCCTCAGATTCCGAATCAAAGCCGGTGAGTTTCACTTCATCTACACGGCTCCTGCGAACTTCTTTTTCCTTCTTTACTATCGGGACTATTGTTTCTGCCCACTGTGAGGCACTTTCATCAAGACCGATATAATGAGCCAAGTCACAAGCTGTCGTCTCTTCTGTTATATTTTTAGAGAAAAAGATAGGTAATCCACAACACTGAGCCTCTACACCAACCACCGGCATTCCCTCATACAGACTGGGTAATAGGAATGCATCGAAAGCATTGTAAAACTGTTTGATATCGTCTCTGCGGCCTAAATTCTCTACCCTATCCTGAAGGCCATAATCCTGTACCCTTGCCATCATCTGCCCTTCCAACTCGCCAAAGCCAATCATCACCAGAATTGCATTCTCTTGTCTTTTGGTAATCTCGTTGAAAATATCAATCAGGAACAAGGGATTCTTCTGGTCTACATAACGCCCTATAAAGCCGTATACCATTTTATCGTCCCAGCCAAACTTTAACCTTGTAGCGTTCCGCAGCTCTTGGTCGAATGCATTTTCTTCTGCGTTAATAACTGTTTTGAAGATATTGATTTTACCTTTCTTATAGGTCTTTCCGCCAAACTGCCATTTACCGCAGTCTATCGAGTTGGCCATATAGTCGGTAGCAAACCAGTGGGAAAATGGTCGCAATGCTAATTTGACGAGTGTTTTCTTCTCACTTTTGTCACCCTTGGATATGCTTTCACTTATCCTTACCTTCACCCCTGCCAGCCTGCCAAGAAACATCGGGAAGAGGTTTAGCGTATTGTCGAAAGCATGCATCACAGAATACTTATTCTCCTTCAATATCTTGTAGGTCTCTCTCATATGGGATACAATTTGCTTATAAGGAGGTACCACATAGACTTTTCCACCAAGAGATTCGATTTCCTCTGTGGGTATTCCGTTCGAGTCGGAATCGCAGATAAAATCATACTGCACCTTTGTTCTATCTATATGCCGGTAGAACTCCATGATCAGATTCCGCTTTCCACCTGAATGGAGTACACCTGCTATGATTGCAATTCTTATCATTGTAAATCCTTTACTTCTTCATAAAACTTTCTTACGCCATCCATAAATGGAGTAATCTCGTAACTGATGGCCTTTTTCAATCTGGTCGTATTAAGCACCATGTTTGACACATCCACTGGTCGGGGATCCTTGTAAACGATTTTCAGTTCCCTGCCACTGACTATCTTCAGAAATGCTAAAACGTCATTCACAGAATAACCTCGCCCACTACCGATATTCAATGTTGTATTATATACATCAGCCTCTATCAACTTCACAAAAATACTGGCCAAGTCATCCACATAGATATAGTCTCTCACAGCAGAGCCATCTCCCCACACTTCTATCACCTCATCGTTCAGCAGCTTGCCAATGGCCACAGCCACAAGTCCC
>JAILPA010000061.1 GCA_024690505.1 Prevotella sp. | reverse complement strand
GGCACCAACCAAGCAGAAGGTGCTTGATATGAACAAGCAGTTGGACGAGGATGGTATCACCGTGAAACAGGGTTTCCTGGAGAAGGCCGCAGGACAGAAGTTCTACAACCTCTCGCCCTTTACCTTCGAGACGCTGCTCAGCGACCCTGAGAATATCCGTGAGAACTTCGAGTCATACCTGAACCACTTCTCTGAGAATGTCATCGACGTGATTCACCGTATGAAGTTCCAGCAGGAGATAGAGACAATGGCTGAGAACGGCTTGCTCTATCTTGTCATCAAGGAGTTCTGCACAGAGAAGGCTTACTTGGGTGCCGACAAGGTGAGTTCGGTGGATATGGGCTACATCTTCGAGGAGTTGGTGCGCAAGTTCTCTGAGAGTTACGACGAACATGCCGGAGCACACTTCACCGCCCGCGACATCATCAACCTAATGACGGAACTGCTCGTTGGCGAGGATGAGGAACGGCTGGAGGAAGACGGCATCACCGCCACCATCTACGATATGGCAATGGGCACCAGTCAGATGCTGGGCTGCATGAGCGACCGTCTCTTGGAGATTGATCCCGATGCTGACATCACCACCTACGGACAGGAGCTGAACGAGCAGACCTTTGCCATTGCCAAGGCCGACACACTCATCAAGGGCGGCAATGCCGACAACATGCGGCAGGGTGACACCTTGGGCGATGACAAGTTCGAGGGCTACAAGTTCGACTATATCATCTCCAACCCGCCTTTCGGCATTGAGTGGAAGACGAGCAAGGCGGCTGTCGAGGCCGAGAACAAGAAGGGTGCTGCGGGACGCTTCGAGCCGGGACTGCCTGCCATCGGCGACGGTCAGCAGCTGTTTCTCCTCAATGGTGTGGCAAAACTGAAGGACACTGGCCGTATGGCCATCATTCAGAACGGCAGTCCGCTGTTCAAGGGCGATGCCGGCAGTGGCGAAAGCAACATTCGTGGCTACCTGTTGGAGAACGACTGGCTTGAGGCCATCGTGCAACTGCCTAACGACCTGTTCTACAACACGGGTATTGCGACCTATATCTGGGTCATCACCCGCAACAAGTCGGCGGAGCGTCAGGGCAAAGTGCAGCTCATCGATGGCAGCCAGTGCTACGAGAAGCGCCGCAAACCGTTGGGCAATAAGCGTGTGGAGATAACCGAAACGGCCCGCCAGCTCATCATGCAGGCCTACCACGACTTTACCGACGGTGTGCTGACTAAGACTGCTGCAGACGGCACGGAGATTCGTGTGGAGAGCAAGGTGCGCGAGAACGACTACTTCAAATACAGCAAACTATTCATCATGAATCCTGAGCGTGACGCAGAAGGAAACATCGTGCGTGACAGCAAGGGCCGTCCCGTCATGGACAAGTCGCTCAACGACACTGAGATTATTCCTTGGTTGACCGACCGTGAGGAATACCTACGTCAGAACGTGGCTCCTTACTCGCCCGACTTCGTAGTTGACGAGAAGAAGACCAAGATAGGCTATGAGATTCCCTTCACCCGAGAGTTTTACAAATATACACCGTTGAAACCCTCTGCAGAGATCTTTGAGGAACTGAAAGCCCTCGAACAGCAGGAGGCAGAGATCATGAACAAGATATTGCATTGATATTGGCTATGGAGCAGAAACAGCAATTCGTCAATGACCCGTTGATGAATTTGGAGGACAAAATAGTCAACGACCTGTTAACCTTTTAGAAACAAGAAGAATAGAGACAATGACAATAAAAGAAATTGAGCAGTTGATTGCCAAAGGTGAGACGCAAACACTGGAACTGAAGAAAAGCACTGGCGAACTGAAGGATGCTATGCATACTGCCTGTGCTTTCCTGAACAGTGATGGTGGCTGGCTGATTTTTGGTGTGACACCCGACAGTCTGCACATCGTAGGACAGCAAGTGACCGACAATACACGGCGCGAAATAGCGCAGGCATTGGCTTCTTTGGAGCCTGCCGTCGATGTCAGCGCTGAGTATGTTGACGTGCCTGGTTCGAAGGCTGGCTACCAAATCGTAGCCATCCACTTTGAAGGAAGAAAGGACAACCACGTACCTTATACTTGCAACGGGCGACCATACTACAAGGTGGAAAGCACTACCCGCCAGATGCCACGTGAAATGTACGATGAGCGGCTGCGCGACAGTAACCCCAGCAAGTTTGCCTGGGACGCACAGGTGGCAGATGGTGTCACCATCAGCGACCTGAGCGAAGACCGCATCCGCAATGCGGTACGGGCTGGTGTGAAAGGCGGACGTATCAATGCTTCTGCCGAGGATGACAGCCTAGAAGTGCTGCTGGATAAGTTCAAATTGTTGCGCGACGGTAAGTTAACCAATGCTGCCGTGGTATTGTTCGGCAAGCAATTGTACGACTTTCCACAGATGATGATTCGCATGGCCTACTTCCGAGGCAAGGAGAAAATGGTGTTCATCGACAACAAGCAGGAAGAAGGAAACTTCTTTGACCTGCTTGACGCGGGCATGGCCTTCTGCTTCCGTCACCTCAGCCTGAGTGGTGAGGTGAAAGGGCTGCAGCGTGAGGAGCATTTGGAGATTCCCGTGGAGGCTCTGCGCGAGGCTTTGACGAATGCGTTGTGCCACCGTCGCTATGAGGATCCGCGTACCACAGTCACGCTGGCCATCTTCGACGACCGACTGGAAATCACCAATCCCGGTCATTTCCCCAATCCGTTGACTCCAGAGAACATCAAGGAGCCACATGGTTCCTATCCCTATAACCTACGCATCGCTCAGGTGCTTTACTTCTCCAAATATTTGGAGGGATGGGGAACGGGCATCCGTCGCATGATCGACATCTGCCGTGAGGAAGGTGTTCCAGAGCCTGAATACAAGTCTGATGGCTATACCGTCACTGTCACCTTTTGGAAGACAACACAAAAGGCATCACAAAAGGACGATTTAACATCACAAAACGATGGAGACACAACCCAAAAGACCATGCAAAAGAACGCTGACACCATACAAAAGACCATACAAAAGAACGCTGACACCATACAAAACACCATACAAAAAGAATTAGCGGCCCGCGATATTGCTATTACAGAGTTGCAATTGGACATTCTTATCTATTTCACACTGCATCCGCAGGCAACCCGTAGAGAGTATATAGATTCCGACAATAATATCTCCGAAGGAGGCACTATTTCTAATATTGCTCGTTTGCAGGAACTCGGCCTTTTGCGCCGTGAGGGTGGCCGCAAGAATGGCCGCTGGGTGGTAATGCTTGATATTGATAACGAAAACCGTACCGTGGCCGAGGTCGAACTCAAAAGGAAACTGGAACAGCAAAAGAATAAGGAGGAAGAGGCATGAGGAAGATGAAAGATAGCGGAATAGAGTGGATTGGGAAAATTCCTGAGACGTGGGAGGTAACCAAGCTCAATACCTTATACACTCAGCGTAATGAAAAGGTAAGCGATCGGGATTATCCTCCTTTGTCAGTTACAATGAAAGGAATCCTTCCTCAATTGGAAACTGCGGCTAAAACTGATAATGGCGATGACCGTAAACTTGTATGCATAGGAGATTTTGCTATAAATAGTCGCTCCGACAGACGAGGCTCATGTGGTATTTCACCTTATGAAGGATCTGTTTCCCTCATAAATACCATTCTAAAGCCACGTGGTGAAATGAATCCGAATTACTACAACTGGCTGTTCCATTCTAGTATGTTCTCTGACGAATTCTACAAATGGGGGCATGGTATAGTTGATGACTTATGGACTACACGTTGGCAAGAAATGAGAAACATTACTGTGCCTTCTCCTACCTTGGAAGTTCAGCAGCATATAGCCGATTACCTTGACGAGAAATGTGGGGAAATAGATTCTCTCATTGCGCTGCAAGAGCAGATGATTGAGAAACTGAAAGCCTATAAGCAGAGCGTCATTACCGAGGCCGTCACAAAAGGTCTTGACACTAACGCCAAACTCGTCCCCTCTGGCATCGACTGGATTGGGGAGATTCCTGAAGGGTGGAAAGTTACACCTTTGAAATGGATTTTGAGGATGCCGCTACAATATGGGGCAAACGAAAGTGGAATACTATATGATGATTCTTTACCTCGATATGTAAGAATTACAGACATC
>JAILPA010000115.1 GCA_024690505.1 Prevotella sp. | reverse complement strand
GCATCCAGGCGCGGTCGGCGGGCGAGCCGTACCGGAAGACGCCGCGGACGAGGTGGGGGAGCGTCGCGAGGGTCGGTGGGGGGATGGAGCCTTCGCGAATCGGGCGGAGGAAGATCGGAAGAGCACACGTCCTTGTGATGACGGCCACCCCCATCCCACGCACTTTGGCCATGACCCTCTATGGCGACCTCGACGTGAGCGTCATCGACGAGCTGCCGCCGGGACGTAAGCCCATCCGCACGACCCATGTCTTCGACACGCACATGACCAAGCTTTATGAGGGCATCCGCCAGCAGATCCGGCAGGGGCGGCAGGTCTATATCGTGTTCCCCCTTATCGAGGAGAGTGAGAAAATCGACCTTAAAGACTTGGAACAGGGCTTTGAGGTGCTGTGCCAGGCTTTCCCTGAGTTCCGCCTGAGCAAAGTGCATGGCAGGATGAGGCCTGCCGACAAGGAAGCGGAGATGCAGCATTTCGTCAGCGGTGAGACCCATATCCTTGTCGCCACCACCGTCATAGAAGTGGGGGTGAACGTGCCCAACGCTTCGGTGATGATCATCCTTGATGCCCAGCGTTTCGGCCTGAGTCAGCTGCACCAGCTGCGGGGCAGGGTAGGGCGTGGTGCCGACCAAAGCTACTGCGTTCTGGTGACGAGCCACAAGCTGAGCGAGGAAACCCGCAAGCGCATCGATATCATGTGTGAAACGAACGACGGCTTCCGTATTGCCGAGGCCGACCTGCAGCTGCGTGGCCCCGGCGACCTCGAGGGGACGCAGCAGAGCGGCATGGCCTTCGACCTGAAGATAGCCAACATTGCCCGTGACGGCCAGCTGGTGCAGATGGCCCGTGAAGAAGCCCAGAAGGTCATCGACGACGACCCCCTGTGCCAGTCGGCCAGATACCAGCTGTTGTGGCAGCGGCTGAAGGAGCTGCGCAAGACCAATGTCAATTGGGCCGCTATTTCTTAATTCAACATTTTCAAGGAGTTAAGAGTTAGAAAGAGGTGTTAAAAACTCATAACTCATGCCTGCGGACTCATTTTTTTTCATTACCTTTGCATCCGTTTTTAAGATTGTTATAGAAAAATCATAGAAAAAAGAAAGCGTAATGAAGAAAAAGATTCTTTTCAGCCTCCTTGCCATTCTCCTGTCTTCGGCCGGTATCGTTATCGGTCAGGAATTAGTGACTCCAGATTCTATCGTATCCGAGGAAGAGGAGGAAGAGATTGACAACTATGATTTCCTGTACACCAGCGACGGTGAGACCATCAACTACGACGAAGTGATGATGGATAACATCATCGACGAGGCCATGGCCCATCTGGGTGCCCGTTACGTCTGGGGCAGCAAGGGCCCGAAGACGTTCGACTGCTCAGGCTTTACCAGCTACGTCTTCAAGCAGCAGAACGATACGTTCATCGGCGGCTCTTCACGTGAACAGTACGCCCGCAACACCCCCATCAGCCGCAGTGAATTGCAGACGGGCGACCTGGTGTTCTTCACTAGTCCGCGTTCGGGTCGCAATGTGGGACACGTGGGAATCGTCGTCGACGTCGACCCCGTTACCCAGCAGTTCACCTTCATCCACGCCAGCACGAAAGAAGGCGTGAAAGTGAGCAAAATCACCGACGGCTACTATTCCAAGCGCTACATTGGTGCACGTCGCGTGAAGTAGCACGGAAAACTCCATTGAAATGAAACGCAAACTGATAAGTATGCTTGTCATGGCTGGCTCGGTTGTAGCCAGCCATGCTGATACACTCACCATAGCCATGGTGGGCGACATCATGATGGGCACCACCTATCCCAGTGTCATGCTCCCAGCCAACGACGGCAAGGACTTGTTCAAGGATGCGAAGGCCGTTCTGAAACGGGCCGACCTGGCTGTGGGCAACCTCGAAGGCGCCCTTTGCGACGGCGGCCAAAGCACCAAGGGCTCAGGCCCCAACAGCTATTCCTTCCGTATGCCCACGAAGTATGCGCCGCGCCTGAAGGAAGTCGGTTTCGACTATCTGAGCATGGCCAACAACCACGCCAACGACTTCGGCCAGGAAGGCATCGAGTCGACAGAGAAGTGCCTGCGTGAGCAGGGCATCCTCTTCTCGGGCATCGAGGGCCGTGTGGAGAGCGCCGTCATCGAACGCGGCGGCAGGAAAATCGGCCTCTGTGCCTTTGGCCACAACAGCTACACGCTGAAGCATACCGACCTGACTACCGTCGGCCGCATCGTCGATGACCTGGTAAGCCGTTGCGACCTCGTCATCGTGTCGTTCCATGGAGGAGCCGAGGGCCGCACGAAGAGCCATCTGCCCCAGGGCAGTGAATCCTTCCTGGGCGAGAACCGCGGCTCGCTGCGACAGCTGGCTCACTTCTGCATCGACCACGGTGCCGACGTCGTCTATGGCCACGGCCCCCACGTCACCCGTGCCGTCGAAGTCTATAAAGACCGTTTCATTGCCTACAGTCTGGGAAATTTCTGTACGCCCTATAACGTCAGTCTGACAGGCATCTCCGGCTATGCGCCCCTTGTGGAGATAAAGATTGACCCCAAGGACGGCCGTTTCCTTCGCGGACAGATACATCCCTTCTTGCAGACGCGCGGCATCGGCCCCCGCACCGACAAGGGCGGCAGCGTCATCAAGGAGATGAAACAGCTCACCGCGGCCGACGTGCCCCAGAGCCAGGCCGTCGTTGACGCAGAGGGAAGCATCACCCTGAAGCGTTAAACGAAAGGATATTTTTGCTAATAGTGTTAAAAGTACGCAAAAAACATGCATAATGTTTCTGCGGACGAAAAAAAAATCGTAACTTTGCAACGTCTTTTTTTCAAACGGGGAGAAAGACAGAGCAAGAGATAATAACGCTAACCCATATAATAATGTTGAAGAAAGTAAAGAAAATCGCACTTTTAGCCATCTCGGCACTGGCAGTGATGCCTGCTGCCGGACAGGACTTGTTGGCAAACCAGGCACCCGTGGACAATAAGATGCGGGCCGTAGACAGCATCCAGCTGCAACAGCTGATTGAGAACGAGGTATGGGAATCGCCGGCAGCCAACCTTTACAGAGACTGGAACAACGTGTCGGTGAGCCGCATGGCCACCAGCCAGCTGCCCGACTCGTTCCGCATAGACCTTCGCGGCTTCTGCATGCCTACGGACAGCCGCAAGATCACCTCGAACTTCGGTTCACGCTGGGGCCGCCAGCACAAGGGCCTCGACATCAAGGTGTACGTTGGCGACACCATCCGTGCAGCCTTCAACGGCAAGGTACGTATCGTGCGCTACGAGGCCAAGGGCTTCGGTAAGTACGTAGTCATTCGCCACCCCAACGGCTTGGAGACCATCTATGGTCACATGTCGAAGCAACTGGTGGCCGAGAACCAGGAAGTGCATGCCGGCGACCCCATCGGTCTGGGTGGCAACACCGGCCGAAGCACAGGCTCACACCTGCATTTTGAGACCCGCCTCTGCGGCACCGCCCTGAACCCCGCCCTGATGTTCGACTTCTACAACCAGGACGTCGTGGGCGACAGCTACATGTTCCGCAAGAGCACCTATAACCGCGAGTCGCTCGTGGCTTCACGTCTGCGTGGCGTAGGCGGCACAGGCGGAGAGTCGACCGAGACGATCGACCTCTCAGAAGTGCCCGAGCCCGCCAAGGCCGAGCCCGTGGCTCAGGTCACCACCAACGACCAGCCCCGTCGTCAGTCCCGTCAGCAGTCCTCTCTGTGTAACCACAAGGTGCAGCGCGGTGAGACGCTCTACGCCATTGCCCGCAAGCACGGCACCACCGTCCAGAAGCTCTGCAGCCTGAACGGCATTCGTCAGAACACCGTTCTGCACGTTGGTCAGATTCTGAAATACAACTAATCTTCAATAGGATATATATGTGGGGGGGTGCTCGTTATGAGTACCCTTTTTTCGTGCGTTTTTCGTCCCAGCTTGTAAGAACGAAAAAAGCTTCTTGTCCTCTTGTCCTCTTGTCCTCATTTCCCACTTTACGCAGTTTTACGCGGGTTACCGAAGATTCATACTAAATAGAGGTGAGGGGTGTAGGGGAGATTTTTCACCACAGAGAGCACAGAGGACACAGAGTTTTTTTCTTATTACGAAGGTTTTATTTTTGCACCA
>JAILPA010000112.1 GCA_024690505.1 Prevotella sp. | reverse complement strand
CTCAGAATCCGCATTTAGCGAGTTCTGAGACTTTTGCTTTTCCTACGTCCGCCAAGTCACCGTGCGCGGTGCGGAGGAACCCTCCGCCAAACATCGCAACAGCTTGATTGGACTAGTAGAATGTAAGAAAAATTCAAATTTACAAAAAGTGCCTCACAGTAAGGATTTTGGAAAAGCACCGCTTTGAGGGTGGAAAAGCACCGCTTTGAGGGTCAAAAAGCGGTACTTTTCCACCCTTAAAGTTACTCTTCCCTTTTTATAAAAATATCCATGTAAAGAAAATTCACAATCCTTTCCAGTCTTCCGCGTTTTTCGTGTTTTTCGATGTTCTATACTCGAAACGTTTTTTATCAACCAAGAATCAGTTTAGCCCCCATCTGATTAAATAATGTTAATTGTGGAGGGAGTTGAAGAATTCTATTCTCTTTTTCCGCAAAAAAGATTAACTTTGCACCTAAGTAAAAATAAAAAAACGACAATGGGTATAGTAGATTGGTTTACAAACGACTTAAACGCAGAAGAGAGAGTGCTGACCCGCGATTTGCTCTCAGTAGCGTTTTCTGATAACGAGTTTAGCGAGGAAGAGCTAAATGCCGTGATTGACATTTGCCGTACGGAAGACATCTCAAGCGAAGAGATGATGGATTCCATTCGCAACCGCAAGGCCAATGCAACAAAGCTCAACACACTGGAAGAGAAGAAGAGGTATCTGCTTCATCTTATCAGGATGATGACAGTGGACAGGTTGTCCTCGCCCATGGAGCTTCATGTCATTGAAGTAATTTCCAGAAAGATTGGCGTTTCGCCATTCCAAATCATCGCATTTATACTGGAGGACATCAATGATGGTAACATGAGCAAGGAAGATGGTCTGACGACTATCGGCAAATTCGCACAACACTTCAAGGCCATAGGATTATAGTACTGACTATTTCCACTCCCCAAAGGGTCTTCTATGGCAACGAATTAAAAACGCGCCCGGCGACGCAAGGAGGCACTTGCTGTCGTAGGGTATTTGAAACAACCCGCAAGAAAAAGACATCAACATGGACATCACTGAGAGATTCCTGAACTACACGAAGTTCGACACACAAAGCTCGGAAGAGAGCCAGAGCGTACCCAGCACCAAGAAGCAACTGGTCTTCGCACAGTTCCTGAAGGAGGAACTGAAACACGAAGGACTGGAAGACGTGGAGATGGACGCCAAGGGCTATATCTATGCCACGCTGCCTGCCAACCTCGACGGGGGTTGCGAGGTGCCCACCATCGGCTTCATCTCCCACTACGACACCAGCCCCGACTGCTCGGGCGCCGACATCAAGCCACGCATCGTGAAAAACTACGACGGAGGCGAGATAGTGCTCTCCGAGGGCATCGTCTCGTCGCCGAAGAAGTTTCCCGAACTGCTGCAACACGTGGGTGAAGACCTCATCGTGACCGACGGCCACACCCTCTTAGGAGCCGATGACAAGGCTGGCATAGCCGAGATAGTGCAGGCGATGGTGTGGCTCAAGGAGCACCCCGAGGTGAAGCACGGCCGCATCCGCGTCGCCTTCAACCCCGACGAGGAGATAGGCATGGGAGCCCACCACTTCGACGTGGAGAAGTTCGGCTGCCAGTGGGCCTACACCATGGACGGCGGCGACGTGGGCGAGCTGGAATATGAGAATTTCAACGCCGCCTCGGCCAAGGTCACCATACGCGGCATCAGTGTGCATCCGGGATATGCCAAGGGCAAGATGGTGAACGCCAACGCCCTGGCGGCCGAGTTTGCAGGGATGCTGCCACGGGAAGAGACGCCCGAGACCACCGAGGGCTACGAGGGCTTCTACCATCTCATCGGTATGCAGACAAACACGGAGCTGGGCAAACTGAGCTACATCCTGCGCGACCACGACCGCCAGAGCTTCGAGCATCGCAAACGCTTTGTGCGCCAGTGTGCCGACCGCATGAACGAGAAGTACGGCGAGGGCACGGTCAGCGTGGAGCTGAACGACCAGTACTACAACATGAAGGAGAAGATTGAGCCCGACAACATGCACGTCGTAGACCTGGTGCTGGAGGCGATGCGGCAGGTGGGGGTGACGCCCCTCGTGCGCCCCATCCGCGGCGGCACCGATGGTGCCCAGCTCTCGTTCAAAGGTCTGCCCTGTCCCAACATTTTCGCTGGTGGCATCAACTTCCACGGCCCCTTCGAGTTCGTGCCAGTGCAGTCGATGGAGAAGGCCATGCAGGTCATCATCAAGATTTGCGAGCTGACGGCTCAGATGAAATTAATATGAAGGCGGTAACAGCAATGATGGCAGGCGCACTGGGACTATGCGCCCTGACCCTTGCCTGCAAGGGGAAATCGGGAAGCGAAACGGACAAGACATCCCATTTCTCTGAATATCGTTGTAATGAAGGAGAAACAAGCGCGATGACGGTTGAAACCGAACCGGTACGTGTGCAGGTTCCCTCCGCTGCTCGTGACACTCTGTCAAAGGAGGGATCCATCTTTCTCTATGCTGACAGCAGTGGCATTTCATTAGCAGTAGGAGCGGACTTGCCTATCAGCTTGTCGCTTGACAGCATTGACGGCTGCATGAGTCAGTTTCAGCAGACGATGACAGCCGTAAAGAAACAGCATCCCGATTTCGATATTGTGATAAGTGCCGATGTGGCAGTGCCCTATGACATTTTCAAGCAACTGATTTCCCAGTTGCACGACATAGGACAGTCACACTATAAAATTCTTACAAGAAAACGCTGAGTTAATTACTGTTTAACCACGCGTACCACACGAAAGCCCGTCACCTTTGCCCGCCCCTCAAGATAGCGGCGCATGGTGATGGGCTCTTCTAGTACCTTCTTGTGGCGACTGGAGGCATCAAGCAGATAGAGACCGTCGGGGTGCCACACGGCAAGCCCCAGGTGGGCAATGTCG
>JAILPA010000108.1 GCA_024690505.1 Prevotella sp. | reverse complement strand
CAGGAGCGGGCTCACGAGACGCTTGCAGAGATACCCTATCTCCGTGATCAGGGCTATTACAACACGGCCACCAACCGTCTGTACTACGCCTGCTATTACGCAGCGGTTGCCTTGCTGACCAAACATCACATATCCACTAACTGACGCATATCACCACGGCTGTTTATCTTGGCGTACTGGGAGCATCACCATATATAGTATATGAATTGTTCCGCTTCATTTCTCCTGCACTCTATGAGAATGAGCGCAAGTATTCCGTACAGGTTGCGGGCATTATCTACGTTCTATTCATTCTTGGCGTACTGATGTCTTACTTTGTACTGTTCCCTATCTCCTTCCGTTTCCTCGGAACTTACAGCGTTTCGGCAAAGGTGGTGAGCAATATAACGCTCGACTCGTACATCAGCACCTTTACATCACTGACATTGGTAATGGGATTGGTATTCCAATTGCCTGTAATTGCATTTTTCCTTGGTAAATTAGGTTTTGTAACATCGGATCTGTTGTCAAGGTATAGAAAACATTCTTTTATCATCATTATGCTCGTGGCAGCAATCATCACCCCGCCCGACTTAATGACGCTGATACTCGTTACCATCCCATTGTATCTACTTTATGAAATCAGTATCAGGGTGGTTAGATGGGCGGCAGAATAAGAACAACTCTGCAAAAAAAGGGGGGAACAATATGTTATTTGAAAGATAATGTGTATCTTTGCAGCATCTTAATTGTTTTTAAAGGAAAAGCGCGATGAATACACCCTCCACCCGATTTTGCCTGCTGGCCATGTCATTATTATTAATGGTGGCCATGATTAGCGGCTGCAAGGGCAAGAAGAGCAGCAGCGACGACGATGACGAAGAAGAACGGGAGACGACGACAACCGTGAACGGCAGCGGCGCCCTGGGCTGTCTGACCGACGACATTTTGGCGCAGTTCGACCCGCATACCGCCACTGGCCACCCCGACGGCCACAGCCACGCCTTCGAGATTCACCCGCTGACGGGCATGACCGTGAGCGCCCCCGATGGTGCCTTCGAGGAGGATGTGCGGATAGAGGTGACGGAACTGTCGGATGCCACGATGCAGCGTCTCCACCAGCAGCTCCATCAGCAGGGACTGGGCGCCCTGCTGTTCGGCTACGACCTGAACGCCGGCCTGAGTCCCGACGAGGTCATACCTGGCAAGTACACCGTGAGGCTGGACTTGAAGAAGATGGATATTCCCGTGGAGATTGCCGACATGATAAACATCTACCGGCAGTCGGCTGACGGCACATTCCAGACCATGAACACGCACGTGGACAACGGCTGTCTGGTCTACGAGGCCAGCCAGAACAGCATCACCGTAGGAACCATCATCTGGGAGGCTGCCTGCTGGTTAGGCACCAGCGGCACAGGCTACTACTTCCTGGCACGCTTCCCCGCCGTCACCACCAAGGTGCGGCAGCTCATAGATGCCGGTCTGGTGCCGTACGACTATCATTTCCATCTGCATAAGCCCATAGCACAGTCTTTTGATTTCAAGCCACGGGCTCTGTGGCATCTCAGCGACGACGTGTGGATAGCCACGAAGGACGACTTCGGCAACTTCAACCTGTACTTCCGCTACAGCATGACCGAGAACAGCAGCCAGACAGAGGCCTTCGTCAAGAAACGCGAGGAGCTGGGCAAGCGCCTGGAAGAGCTGAAGGAGCAGGCCGAGCAGGAGTGTCCCGTTGATTTAGCCACCGACGTCTATATTTGGACTCGTCAAGAGGCCAAGCAGGCCGAGCTCTACAAGAAACTGGTTAAAAAGGACTCTACCGTGAAGGCCATCAAGGCCCACCCGCTGATGCAGAACCCGCAGAGCATACAGGACATCATCAGCGCCACGAAGCTGGCCAATCGCTACTGCCGCACCGAGCAGAGCCTGAAGCCACTGTCGTATGAGTACACCGTCTACCTCACGCCCACCCTCGAGGCGATGAACACTTCGGCCTACCGCCACCAGCTGCCTGTGCTGGCACCCATCGTGGTGGTGGACTACAGCATGATCGTGGCCCAGGGGACGCTCTACGAGAAGAAGCGCATGGATGCCGTTCAGGTGACCATGGCCCACGAGACGATGCACGTCTACCAGATGGAGTACATCAACTGTTCGCTGGTGAAGGACAATCGCTTCCTCGAGGCCACAGGAGCCGTGATGGAGTATAAGTATGCCGAGTGGGCCGATAGAAATAAATTCTTCTTTAAGCATTATGCCGATGTGCATTCAAAGGAGGCCGACAAGAGCCTGGACTACAGCGAGCGCAACCTGAAGGAACTGCTGTGCTATCCACTGAACAATGCTTATCCTAAGGAGTTGAACAGCGACCCCAACATTGACGGCGGCTATATGCTGGGCGACTTCCTGCAGTTCATGCTCGACCGAAGTCCCAAGACGATGGAGCAGATAATGCTGGGCTATGCCTACAACCTGGGCTTTGCAGGGTCGGTAAGGAATATATGGCAAGTACAGAGCGATGCCACTTTCGTGGGCCTGTTTGAGGCTTTCTGCCAGAAATACATGAAGGAGATAGCCGACAGGCAGGCCATGCACACCGCCACGCGTACCAACGGACTCATACCCCCGCAGAAACACAGCCCCGCACACTGCATCATGCGTGTCAGGGATTTTGGCAGGCAGACCACACAGTCGAATAGTGGCTTTGGCGGCATAGCCACCTGGGCCAGCGCTTTCTGTGTGAAGACCGTGAAGATAGTGGCCGACAGCACCAGCCACCGCCGCTACTCCCTCTTCGCCGTGCCTAAGGAAGACCTGAAGCCCGGACTGCTGAGGTTCAACCTGCTTGAGGGCGACTCGCTGCGCTACTCGCAGGACTGGTACTACTCCAGGCCCTGCGCACAAGGCTTCAAGGCCACGGCCTATGCTGCCGTGACGACACGACCTAACTACGACGGACGCATGGCCGATGCGGACTATGTAGACGTGGTGGCCTTCTACCAGCCGGAGAAGAACATCGAGGTAAAAGGCGAGTCGAACGACGGTGCCGGACTGCTCATCAACACCGTCTGCCAGCCACCGAAGGAACTCAAGGACAGAAAGCTCATCACTGGTATGCAGATACTCGTCACTAACAACAAGAGCGGCCTCTACAAGGGATTCAGCGTTGATCTTGCCCGCTGCGGAGGCGACGTGAAGATTGCCTACGACAAGATTGGCATCACCGACAAGACCGACATCGACGTCACCCTGCAGGCACGCTGGTACTACGAGGCTGCTCCCGGCAAGAACTACTACAGTCCCGCCACCGACCGTCTGAACTACAAGCGCAAGGGAGAGAACGAGCAGCAGACACAGCAGACGGGCGGCACCGAGGGTGACGACCCTAACAGTCAGGAAAACGCTGGAGAGGACTACGGGGCAGAGATAGTCATCGATCGTGACTTCCTCATCAGTAGCTCCACAGGCTCCATCGAGAAACCCGACAAGCCACGCTACGGGCACATCACCGTGACCAAGGATCATTTCATCGTCACCGCGCCCAGCTTTACGTCCGACGAACAGTCTACCGACCCCAACTATACCATTACCGAGCACGCCAGCTGTCCGGCCGTCAAGATAGAGGGCGACTGCGAGATAGAATACACCGACGCACAGAACTATATTGTGACGCTGAAGACCAATAAGATGTCGCCCGCAACCATCTCCATCCAGTCGGCAGGTGTCAACAACGAAGGCAAGAAGAACCTATCATCTACTGTCTACACAGCTTATACCGACGGTCGCTGCCAAATCACATTCCTGAAGATTCGCAACGGCAATCCCGCCGAGGAGTTCGCCGTGAAGATGCCCGTCACGCAGAAGCAGAAGACCATCTACCGCGACAACGTGATAGAGGACTACACCGACCCTAACGTCCTCTTCTGTGTCTATGGCAAAAAGTTCAAATGAATATGACAATAGACACACTCTCCACCCGTTTTTGCCTGCTGGCCACATCATTATTAATAATGGTGGCCATAATTACCGGCTGCAAGGGCAAGAAGAGCCACAGCGATGACGAAGACGACGAAGACGAGCCCAGAACTGAAAACGCCAGTGGTAGCAGTGATGTAGACCGCCTGCTGGCTGAGTTCCCTCCATATCCCAATGTGAACGACTATCACCCCGACGGTCATAGTCAGGCCTTCGAGATTCACCCGCGCCCCGAGCTCACCATCAGCGCCCCGGCGGGTGCCTTCGAGGAGGATGTGCGGATAGAGGTGACCGACGTGCCCGAAACCACCATGCAGCGGCTGCGGCAGCAGTTCGACGAGGACAACTACGGCGAGCTGCTGTGGGCCTACGACATCGATGCCGGACTGCCGCCCGACTCGGTCATCCCCGGCAAGTACACCGTCAGCATGGATCTGAAGAAGAAGAAGGTGCCCGAAGAGCTCTACCCATACCTTCAGGCAGTGCGCGTGGGGGCCAACGGCCGCATAGAGGTTCTGAACAGCCACATCGAGGGCGACCGCCTGGTGTATCACGCCAGCAAGAACAGCATCACTGCCGTTTCTGCACTTACCTACATCGCCGTCACCACCGCCACTGTCCTTTATCTGGTGAAGTACCCTGCCATCAATCAGGGATTCAGGAAATACTGGGATGCCTATAGCAATGATGATTGGTACAGGGCAAAGGATGTGGTGGCACAGCACGTAGACGACAGCTATGGCAGTTTCATAGTGTTCTACCGCTACAGCGACACCGAGAACAACATGAAGACCAAGGAGTACGTCAAGGCACGCGAGGACTTGGCTTATGAGTTGAACAAGATCCGAGCCGACGCCTATCTGCAGTTCTACGATGAGCATCCCCATGCCCGCCAGGGTGGCGAAGGAACAGATGAGTGGGTCGCCATGGGCGTGGCTGCCCTGGCCGAGAAAATGAAACGTGAGAGCGCCGTCATCCGCAACGTTCAGGAAAGTGGCATACTGGAACTGCCGCAGAGTGTGAGGGAGATTGTGGAGGACACCAAGATGAGCCACCGCTTCACACAGAACGAGCTGAAGATGAAACCCCTCTCGGTGGAGTACACCCTTTATCTCAGTCCTATGCTTGATGCCTTCAAGGAGGAGGCCTACCGCACGCGCTACATCTACTTCGATCCCTTCGTGGTGCTGAACTATGAGAGGATTGTGTTCAAGAATGATTCCACGCCAAATGCTTACCAGGAGAATGTGCGAAACGACACGAGGGTAACGCTGACGCACGAGACGATGCACGTCTATCAGACGGAGTACATCGACTGCCAGGCATTCAAGGATCAGCGCTTCCTCGAGGCGATGGGCGCCGTGTCGGAATATCGCTATGCCCGCTGGCTGAGCTCAAAGCGCTTGATAATGGGAAATCCATTTAATAGCGGCAACATGACCATGTACAGCAACCGCCGCAAGAAGGAATACCACAGCTGGCCGCTGGCCTATTCCTGTCCTGCCAGCTTCGGGGCAGGCCAGGTCATGGTGAATGTTGAAGCCGGCTATGTGATGGCCGACCTGCTCGACTACATGAACGACAACAAGGAGGAGAAGAATTTCGAGCAGATGATGCAGGGCTACAGCTATCTGGACGGATTCCTCGGCTCGCTGAAAGCGGTATGGGGCATCGGCAGCGACCAGGCTTTCGTGCAGTATTTCGAGAAGTTCTGCCAGAAGTACGCCAAGGATATATGCGACCGTCAGAGCAGCTTCAGCAATAATCCCGCCAATGCCCACCTGGTGATACGCGACCGGGAACACTCGCCGGGCATGTGCGTCGTGAGACTGAAAGGCAGCGACTTCGGCTACGATGGCAAGCAGAAAGCCTATGCTTTCAGCGCAAAGTCGGTAAAGCTGACCCCCAAGCAGCTGACGGGCTCCAACCAGGATCTTCCCTATACGCTCTTTGCCGTGCCGTCGCCCAGGGTGAAGCCCGGCGAACTGCGGTTCACCTTCCTCGAAGGCAGCGACATGGCCTTTGCACAGAATCCGCACTACATCAAGCCGTGTAGCGGCGGCAACGTGGCAAAGGCGGCTTACGGCTTGCTGATGACCCGGCCAGGCATAGAAGGAGAGACGCTCGACGACAGCTACTACATCGACATCGTGGCCCTCTACAAGCCACAGCAGGAGCCTCAGGTGAAAGGCATGTCGAACGATGGCACCGGCTTGATAGTCGATACCCGGGTGGCGCCAGCGTATGAACTGAAGCGCAACCACTTGATTACCGGTATGCAGATTCTCGTCACGAACAACAAGACCGGACTCTACAAGGGCTTTAGCGTCGACCTTGACCACTGTGGCCAGGAGGTGAAGATACCCTATGAGAAGATTGGCGTCACCGACAAGGGCGACGTCGACGTGACCATGCAGGCTCGCTGGTACTACGAGTACGACCCGGGAAAGAACTACTATAGTCCCGCCACCGACAAGGTGAACTACAAGCTGAAGGACGAACAAGAACAGCAGGACACACAACAAACCACTCCCGGAGAAGAAGTAGACCCTGACTCGCAGGAGGAAAGCGGTGAGGACTATGGAGAACCTGTACTCCTCGACGCCAAGTTCCTGATAAAGAGCATTGCACACTGCGGTATCAAGAGTGACACAAAGCTCTATGGTCGCCTGGTGTTGACGAAAGACCACTTCACCATCAACGTGCCAGCATATCATTGGCCGTTCAGCGACCCTGCTATTCATCAGACACGTGACAACGCCTCGCCGGCGCTTGAGATCAAGGGCAAGTGTGACGTCAACTTCAC
>JAILPA010000071.1 GCA_024690505.1 Prevotella sp. | reverse complement strand
CAGGAGCTTTCAGGCAGCGGCAGCCCTGTTGCTGCTTGTGGCAAGTGGTGTCTTTGTGTATTGGCAATATGCACGCGTGGTACCGCCGGAAGTATCCGAGCAGGTGAAGACCGTGATGCAGCAGAGCAGGGAGATGGGTCGCCAGGAGGCTGAGTTGCAACCGCTCAAGACAACCAAGGCAGCCTTTGAGAAGGGCGATGCCGGCATGGATGAGCAGTCGTTGCAGCCTACCGACGGCTCCGCCGCCGCCGATCAGTTGCTGGATGCCTGTCGTGTGACCACCTTCCAGGACAAGGAATTCTGGCTGACGCTGGCTGACGGCACGCTGGTACACCTTAATTATAATACGCGCCTGATCTATCCCGAACGGTTCGTAGGCGGCAGTCGCGATGTGGTGTGCGATGGCGAAGCTTACTTCATGGTAGCCAAGGACCGCCGCCATCCCTTCATTGTCCACACGCCCCACGGCGAGGTGAAGGTGTACGGCACGGAATTCAATGTGAACACCCGCAACGAGTGCTCCGAGGTGGTGCTGGTGAAGGGCAGTGTGAGCGTGACCCCCGACGACGGCGAGGAGCGCCGGCTGACGCCCGGACAGAAGTCGGTTGTCCACGACGGCAGGATGGAAGTGTCGGAGGTGGATACCAGTCCCTATACAGCCTGGAACACGGGCACCTTCGTTTTTGAGGACTATCCCCTGGAGCAGTTGATGGACGTGCTGGCACATTGGTACGGTTGCCGTCCGCAATTCCATTCCGAGCAGGCCAAGCAGATGCGTTTCACCGGCGAGCTCGACAAGTACGGATCGATAGAGCCCACGCTCGATGCCATCAGCGCCGTCACCGGTCTGACCATCCTCTATGATGGTCGCGAGGTGATTATCCGTGACCGGGAATAGGAAGAGAAAAGACAGATTTAACTTAATAACCTTTTAAAACAAAAAATGAAAGAACGAAAAGCCAAACGACTACTCCTGCTTGTGTGGATGGCGCTGGTGTCGCTGACGGTGTCAGCCCAGTCATCAAGCAAGCGGGTAACCCTTGACATGCAGAATGTCACGGTGAAGGACTTCTTCGCGGAAGTGAAAAAACAAACAGGCCTGAATTTCATGTACGATGCCAATGAGGCGCGTCAATGGCCTAAGGTGAGTATCAAGGTGGTGGGCAAGCAAGCCTCGGAAGCCATCGACCAGGTGGTGACCTCCATCGGATGCAAGTACAGCATATCGGGCAATATTGTCACGGTGTCGAAACAGCAGCTCAGCGGCCGTGAGCGAACCATCAAGGGATATGTGCGCGATGCCGAGGGGCAGGCGCTCATGGGCGTGCCCGTTTGTATCGGCGAGAGCCGTGTGTGCACGGTGACCGATGCCAACGGTTATTTTGTCTTCAAGATACCCACGGAGCGCACGTCGCTGAAGTTCTCGTATGTGGGCATGGACACCTACTATGTGACCATCCCCGGCGGTCAGGTGGATGTGCGCCATGACGTCACCATGAAATCGGCTACCTCGCTGAGCGATGTGGTGGTAACGGGTATCTTCACCCGTAAGAAGGAGAGCTTCACGGGTTCGGCAGCCACCTACGACCAGAAGGAACTGAAGGCCATGGGAACAAGCAATGTGCTGCAGTCGCTGAAGACCCTCGACCCCGCCTTTGCCGTCATCGACGACACCCAGTTCGGTAGCGACCCCAACCGTCTGCCCAACATGGAGATTCGCGGCAAGTCGTCGGTGCTGGGACAGCGCGATGCCCTGCAGGCCGACCCCAACCAGCCCCTCTTCATTCTCGACGGCTTTGAGAGTTCGCTGCAGGCCATCAACGACCTTGACATCAACCGCATAGAATCAATCACCATCCTGAAGGACGCCGCCTCGACGGCTATCTACGGTTCGAAGGCAGCCAACGGCGTGGTGGTGGTTGAGACCGTGAAGCCCAAGGCCGGACAGTTGCAGGTGAGCTATACCGGCAACTTCAATATGAGCATTCCCGACCTGACGAGCTACGACATGATGGACGCCTCAGAGAAGATAGAGTTTGAGCGCCTGTCGGGCCGTTACGATCCCAGCATCGTGGAGACGCCTAACCAGACACAGACCGCTATCAGCCTGAGCGAGAACTACTATGCCCGTCTGAACTCCATTGCCGAGGGTGTGAACACCGACTGGGTGGCACAGCCCGTCCGCGTGGGTACCAACCATAAGCACTCCCTCTATGTGCAGGGCGGTTCCGACAGCTTCATGTTCGGT
>JAILPA010000014.1 GCA_024690505.1 Prevotella sp. | reverse complement strand
GCTATCGTATCCTATATAAAGAGGTATGACACCAATGGGGTCACGGGCTATCAGAAACTCATCGCGCTCCTCGTCGTAGAGTACGAAGGCGAAGATGCCGCTCAGATCTTCGAGGAAGTCGATTCCTTTGTCACGATAGAGAGCCAGGATGACTTCGCAGTCGCTACCTGTCTGGAATTCGTACTGTCCGGCAAAGCGGCGGCGAATCTCCTGATGGTTATATATTTCGCCGTTAACGGCCAGCACCTGCTTGCGGTCAGGGCTGTATAGCGGCTGTCCTCCGCTTTCAGGGTCGACAATGCTCAGTCGCTCATGGGCGAGAATAGCCGTGCCACCGCAATATATACCACTCCAGTCAGGTCCGCGATGACGGATTTTCTGACTCATTTTCAATGCCTTTTGTCTCAGTTCGGAAGTCTGCTTCTGAACGTTTAGTATTGCTACTATTCCACACATAATCTTCTTTATTTTTATAAGTACGACATATACAGGTAATTGGTTTGGGCTGGATACTCCGCTGCAAGTGTGTCAATCTGGTTGACGGTAGGCACGAGGCCCAACTGCTTGCGCCACGAGCGGACGGTGAGGCCAGCCTGCTCAGGCTTCATCCGTTGTTCTAAACCGATGGCACGGGCAATCTGAAAGTCGGAGAAACCGTAAACCTTGGCGGCAAGTAACAGCTGACAGATTTCTGGCGAATGAAGGTACTCCTTGAACTCGCTTGGCTCCACGAACTCCGAGACCTCAGCAAGGAGAGTCTGCTCTTTCAGCTGCTGGTCGATGTCGACAATGTGCTTCAGCTTCTGCAGGAACCAGCGGTCGATCCTGGTCAATTGGTGAATCTGCTCGACGCTGTAGCCAATTTTCAATGCTTTCGACACGACAAAAATACGCATATCCGTAGGCTCGTGCAACGACTTGGCTATATCCTTGATTTTGATTTCGTGATTTTCTACGAATCCATGCATGCCCTGCCCTATCATTCGCAAGCCCTTCTGCAGGGCTTCCTCAAACGTGCGGCCGATGGCCATCACCTCGCCGACGCTCTTCATCGACGAGCCGAGCTCACGCTTCACGCCGTGGAACTTTGTCAAGTCCCAGCGGGGAATTTTAACTACAACGTAGTCGAGGGCAGGCTCGAAGAAGGCCGAGGTGGTCTTGGTGACGCTGTTCTTCAGCTCGAAGAGTCCATAACCCAAGCCCAGCTTGGCAGCTACAAAAGCGAGCGGATAGCCCGTAGCCTTTGAGGCCAGCGCCGACGAGCGGCTCAGACGGGCGTTGACCTCAATGACGCGGTAGTCCTCGCTATTGGGGTCGAGAGCGTACTGTACATTGCACTCGCCCACGATGCCGATGTGCCGGATAATCTTGATGGCCAGTTCGCGCAGCTTGTGGTACTCGCTATTGCTGAGTGTCTGCGACGGAGCCACCACAATCGACTCGCCTGTATGTATGCCCAGCGGGTCGAAGTTCTCCATGTTGCAGACAGTAATGCAGTTGTCGTAGCGGTCGCGCACCACCTCGTACTCTATCTCCTTCCAGCCACGCAGCGACTTCTCGACCAGCACCTGCGGCGAGAACGAGAAGGCCTCCTCAGCCTGCGCCAGCAGCTCCTCCTCGTTGTCGCAGAAACCGCTGCCCAGACCACCAAGGGCGTATGCGGCACGCAGGATAACGGGGAACCCCAGTTCGTGGGCAGCACGCTGCACCTCCTCGACAGTAGAGCACGCCTCGCTCTTGATAGTCTTCACGCCAATCTCGTCGAGGCGTTTGACGAAGAGGTCGCGGTCTTCGGTATCGATGATGGCCTGAACGGGAGTGCCCAGCACGCGGACGCCGTATTTCTCCAGCACACCTTTCTGATATAGTTCCACGCCACAGTTCAAGGCGGTTTGCCCGCCGAACGAGAGCAGGATGCCGTCGGGCCGCTCCTTCTCGATAACGCGCTCTACGAACTCAGGCGTCACGGGCTGGAAGTAAACCGTGTCGGCCACGTCCTTCGAGGTCTGCACCGTAGCGATGTTAGGATTGATGAGCACCGAGTGGATGCCCTCTTCCTTCAGTGCCTTCAGTGCCTGTGCTCCGCTATAGTCGAACTCGCCGGCCTGGCCTATCTTCAGGGCGCCGGAGCCGAGAATGAGGACCTTAGCCTCACCCCCGCCCCCTCTCCAAGGGGAGAGGGGAGTAGTTAGCTTTTTCGCTGCTTTTCCGCCTTGAGAGTATATACTCCCCTCGCCCTTCGGAGAGGGGCCGGGGGTGAGGCTTCTTTTGAATTCGTCGAACATCCACTCCGTGTCTGTCGGCCCTGAACAGGCTTCCGGGTGGAATTGTGCTGAGAACCAGGGGTACGTCTTATGGCGGATACCCTCGTTCGAGCCATCGTTCATGTTCACAAAGAGCGGTTCCCAGTCGGCCGGCAACGTTTTATCGTCCACCGCATAGCCGTGGTTCTGCGAGGTGATGAAGCACTGTGTCGTGCCCACCCGCTGTACCGGCTGGTTGTGTGAGCGATGGCCGTACTTCAGCTTATAGGTCTTAGCCCCGGCAGCTCTGGCCAGCAACTGATTGCCAAGGCAGATGCCCATACAGGGACGCGACCCACCCCCGGCCATCTCTTTGGTCAGGAACTGCCGAATGTGCCTGACAGTCACTTCACACTGTTCGGGGTCGCCAGGACCGTTAGCCAAGAACAGGCCGTCGAACTCCAACTGGTTGAAGTCGTAGTCCCACGGTACACGAACCACCTCAAGTCCACGACGTATCAGACAGCGGATGATGTTGGCCTTCACACCGCAATCGACGAGCACCACCCGTTTCCAGGCACCCCTATTATAAGTAATGACCTCCTTGCAGCTTACCTTCTCCACCCAGTTCACGCTTCCATAATCCTCCTGTTCTGT
>JAILPA010000022.1 GCA_024690505.1 Prevotella sp. | reverse complement strand
GCACCGTTGAACGAGCCGGCCTGAACCAGATAGTTCACCGTGCTGCGCTTCTCTTTCTCGGTCTTCTCGTCGATGGTGATGAACTGTAGCTTGGCCTTGTACCAGCGATCGGCCAGGTCGCTGTCGTCGAAGAATATCTCGCCATAGGCGGCTGTCTTGATGTCGGTGACGTTGAATTCGCCGCTGATGTACGACGACATCTCGTCGATGATGCGCTCCTCGGCCTCGCTGAAGCTGAGGGCGTCGACCACGTATGCCTCGGTCACTTTCTTTTGCAAGCCGTCTTCCATCGTCTTCTCGTAGCGGATCTTGCACTCAAACCATGTTGCTGTTCTGCTTCTCATTGTTTTGTTATTGCTTTTGATGATTAGCCGACGGGGGGAACCCGTGGGCAGTTGCTGTTGATTACCTGTGTTGTCGTGTGTGGACTTATTCGCTCTCCTTGGGGCGTATGTAGCCGTAGTTCTGGCGAGTGGAATGCTCCTCTGTGAGCTTGCTGATGACGTCGGAGTAGACGCGGTCGGCCTGGTCTTGATTCAGTCCGGCCTGATTGGCCATCTCTTCCTTCTTCTTCATCAGGTCGTCCATCGTCTGGCGGGCCAGGATGTCGCGCTCGCGGTTGCCCATGTGGGCGTCGTTGTAAATCTTGGCCAGCTCTTTCTCAGCTTCTTCCCTGAACCGCTTGCGGAATATTTGCTCTGCCTTCACCATCTGGTTGGCCGAGTCGGATACCTGTTTCCATTCTTCTTCCGACAGGGCACTCAGGTCTACCGAGTCGGGGTCGATGCCTATCAGCTCCAGCACGTCGGGGTCGTATAAGTCTTCATCAGACCCCATTGAGGCATCGTCGAATCCCTCCATGAAGTCATCGTCCTGCCCCGAGCTCTTCTGTTTCTCAGGGTGAACCTCCTCTTGCAGGACGGTGGTCTCGGGGGTCAGGTCGAAATAGAGGAAAATGCCCAGTGCCGCTATGATAACTGCCACCAGCAGCAGGATGGCCGAGCGCTTCGTGGAGCGTATGTTGGAAATGGCTTTCTGCATGTCTTTCACGCTGGCATAGCGTTTGGCAGGGTCGGGGTCGGTGGCTTTCTTCATCACCTTCTTGTATTCCACGGGCATGGAGCCACTCTCGTGGAGTTTCTCGATGAGCTTGGCCAGACCGTAGACGTCGCTGCGCTCGTCGGCAGAACCGTTTTCCAGCACCTCAGGGGCAATCCATTCCTCAAAGTCCTTGAAGAGCATCTTTGCCGTATTCAGTTTGAGGAACGAGGAACCGTGGATGAGCAGACGAGGATGGCTGTCGGACTTGGCAACGAAGAGGCTCTCCGGGGCATAGCACACTTGGTAGATTCCTTCATCGTTCAGTTTCGCGGTGATGTCAATCAGTTCGTTGATGGAGTCGCTGATAAAACCGTTGGCGGCCACCACTGCCGGGTTGTCAGCCAGCAACTGGGCCAAGGTCTGATGCTGTCCTGGCTCCAGCTCCAATTCGTAAATGCCGCCGCTGTCCTCGTGCAGCTCGTAATGCAGCTGTTGGTGGTCTCTGATCTTCAGTCCTTGCTCTTGGTCGTTCCGCAAACACTCGCAGAACACCATGTTTTCGGCCAGCAATGGCCTCAGTTCAATGACGTGCCGATACTTGCGGTCAATCTGTTTCTTGTAAAACAATCCCAGCGGAGTTCGCGCCTTTTGAGTGGCCACGCCGTCGCGGTTGTTCAGCATCTCTTCGTAGTTCATGGGCTTCGTTTTTTGTTTTTGACGGGCAAAATTACGCAATAAATCCGAGATGGGCAAATATTTTTACCCTCTTTAGCACGTTGTATCGAAAAAAAAACGTACCTTTGCACACGATTAGACAAAGTAATACTATGCCAGAGATTTCTGTCCGCGGGCTCGAGATGCCCGAATCGCCTATCCGCAAGCTGGCTCCGTTGGCAGCTGCTGCCAAGAAGCGCGGCACACGGGTGTACCATCTGAACATCGGCCAGCCCGACCTGCCCACGCCTCAGGTGGGGCTCGATGCGCTGAAGCACATCGATCGCTCCATACTCGAGTATTCACCATCGCAGGGCTATCAGAGCTACCGCGAGAAGCTGGTGGGCTACTACGCGAAATACAATATCAACGTCACCGCCGACGACATTATCATCACCAGCGGCGGATCAGAGGCGGTGCTGTTCGCTTTTATGAGCTGCCTGAATCCAGGCGACGAGATCATTGTGCCCGAGCCGGCCTATGCCAACTACATGGCATTTGCCATATCTGCAGGCGCCAAGATTCGCACCATTGCCACCACGATAGAGGAAGGATTCTCGCTGCCCAAGGTGGAGAAGTTCGAGGAGCTGATCAACGAGCGTACTCGCGCCATCATGATTTGTAACCCCAACAACCCCACGGGCTACCTCTACACACGCCGCGAGATGAACCAGATTCGTGATCTCGTGAAGAAATACGACCTGTATTTGTTCTCCGACGAGGTTTATCGCGAATATATCTATACGGGTTCCCCCTATATCAGCGCCTGCCATCTGGAGGGCATCGAGCAGAATGTCATACTGATTGATTCGGTGAGCAAGCGCTACAGCGAGTGTGGCATACGTATCGGAGCTCTTATCACGAAGAATGCCGAGGTGAGAAAGGCTGTGATGAAGTTCTGTCAGGCCCGCCTGTCGCCCCCGCTCATCGGACAGATAGTGGCCGAGGCGTCACTCGATGTGCCGGAGGAATACATGCGCGACGTCTACGATGAGTATGTAGAGCGGCGTAAGTGTCTTATCGACGGACTGAACCGCATCCCAGGCGTCTATTCGCCCATCCCCATGGGGGCATTCTACACAGTGGCCAAGCTGCCCGTCGATGATGCCGAGAAGTTCTGCCGTTGGTGTCTGAGCGAGTTCGAGTATGAAGGCGAGACCGTGATGATGGCACCGGCAGCGGGGTTCTATACCACGCCAGGAGCCGGCATCAATCAGGTGCGCATCGCCTATGTACTGAAGAAGCGCGACCTGGAGCGTGCCATAGTGGTACTGCAGAAGGCTCTCGAAGCTTACCCTGGTAGAACTGAGAACTAAG
Source organism: Prevotella sp. (assembly GCA_024690505.1). GTDB lineage: Bacteria > Bacteroidota > Bacteroidia > Bacteroidales > Bacteroidaceae > Prevotella. The sequence goes on along the minus strand of JAILPA010000022.1, from coordinate 20,201 downwards.
CCGATGTCCCTGTCGCTATTCATAGCACGTCGAATTAACGGGCAGCACGACGACCGCCAGAAGGTGAGCCGTCCTGCTATTCGTATCGCTACGGCTGGTGTCGCCATCGGACTGGTGGTGATGATAGTCACCGTAGCTGTGGTGCTGGGATTCAAGCATACCGTCAGCGGAAAGGTGATAGGATTCGGCAGTCATGTGCAGATCATCAACGGCATGTCGATGCCTACCGCCCCTGACCAGCCCGTGTGCATGAACGACAGTCTGATGAAGGTGTTCGGAGGCATTGAGGGCGTGCGCCATGTGGAGCGCTACGCCATAGCACAGGGCATCCTGAAGACCGATGACGACTTCCTGGGCGTGATGTTCAAGGGTATCGGCCCAGAGTATGACGTCAGTTTCCTGAAAGAGAGCTTGGTCGAGGGCGAGCTGCCCCCGTTCTATGATGCAAAGACGCGGCCCGAGGTGGACGTGACGAAAGAAGAGAATCCCTATTCCCTCGTCGTCTCGAAGACAATGGCCGACAAGCTGAAGCTGAAGGTGGGCGACCGCCTCTTTGCCTACTTCATCCGCCAGGATGATGTGCGTCCGCTGAAATTCGTGGTGAAGGCCGTCTATCAGACAAACATGAAGCGCTTCGACGACGTGTTCTGCATCACTGACCTCTACGTGCCCACCCGACTGGTGAACCGCTGGAGGGGTGACCTCTGCTCGGGAGCCGAGTTGCTGGTACACGACTTCAATCGTCTGAAGGATGTGAACAGCCGCATAAACGAAGTGTTTCGCAAGGGACGTGTTGACAGCGCGGGCAACACCTTGTCGTCCTACACCATACAACAGGTCTACCCGCAGGTGTTCCAGTGGCTTGAACTGTTTGATATCAACGTGTGGATTATCCTCGGCCTGATGGTGGCCCTTGCTGGCTTTACGATGATCAGCGGCTTGCTCATCATCATCCTTGAGCGTACTCAGATGATTGGCGTACTGAAGGCTCTCGGAGCACGCAACAGCATGATTCGCCGCACGTTCCTTTGGTTCTCGGCCTTCATCATCGGGCGCGGCCTGCTGTGGGGCAATATCATAGGCATAGGCATTGTGCTGATTCAGCAGCTCACAGGCATCGTGAGGCTTGACCCTCAGACCTATTATGTCAGCGAGGCGCCTATGGAGTTGAACCTGCTGCTCGTGCTGCTGCTCAACGTGGCCACACTCGTTGTCTGCATCTTGGTGCTCGTAGGTCCCAGCTATCTGGTATCGCGCATACGGCCCGCCCGTTCCATGCGCTATGAGTAATAATTGATAGAAGAATGTTATGAATTGGAGATTTATATTACGGTGGGTCATCACCTTCACAGTGTGCCTCGTTATCTATGATTTGACCGGCAGCTTCTGGATGTCGCTAGGCATTCTGATACTGCTGGCGGTAGGCGAAAGCCTGGCCATTGACTGGTGGGAAAAACGAAAGAGGAAGCAGACATGAGACATCGCATAGTCCTGATATTGACATTCCTTGTTGTCGCTTGCGGCTTGGCTACGGCTCAGCAGAATATTGCCGGAGCCCTGCCCTCGTACAACGATGAGGTGCGTGGAACGCAGCGTAAGCAACAGTATTTCCCCGTGAAGAACGCCTTCGTCTGTGAAAATGGCAACAACCGCTTCACCCGCGCCCTCTATGGTGGCTATACCGACTACCGCATCGAGACGAGCGACCGCCCGGTCTTCGCCGTTGTGAAGAAGGGCCACCACAAGAACATCCGCATCGAGGTGGATGGCCTGCCCCTCGACTCGGCCACTTATTGCAAAGCTACCTACGAGAACGGTATGCGCAGCTATGTGCTGAAGGACAAGCGCTGGACTCGCTTCCGTGGCGGCCCGCTGCGCATACATGTCGTGGCGCTGCCCTACGAGGAGGGTGGCATCTGGGAGTTCATTGCCGACTTTGCCACACAGCCGCTCGACGTGAAGTTCAAGATGTGTGACATTGCTGAGCCCAAACTGAAACGCAACGGCGACCTGGGAGCCGACAAGCCAGGCGTGTTCGAGCCCGACCCCACCGAGAAGAACCTCGTGGTGAGCACCGCCACGCATAGCAGCAACTTCTCGCACGTAGTGGTGAAGGGCGACCATGTGGAGTTCATGTACGATGGCGATGCCTTCAAGCTGTTCAACGATGCTGTGGCCCGCAACAAGCAGATAGCCGCACAGGTGAAGTTCGTGACCCCCGACCCCTATATCAATACCCTGGGCGGCGCCCTGATGATGGCTGCCGACGGCGACTGGGACGGCCAGACGTGGCTTCACGGCTGTGTCGGCTGGCGTATGCCCTTGGCCGGCTGGCGTGCTGCCTATGCCGGCGACGTGCTGGGCTGGAACGACCGCGCCGTGAGCCACTTCAACGCCTATGCCAAGAGTCAGGTCACCGATGTTGCTCCCACCATCCCCCATCCCTCGCAGGACGCTGCCATGAACATGGCCCGGGCCGAGAAGAGGTGGGGCACACAGATGTACTCCAACGGCTACATCTGCCGCAACCCCGAGCGCAACGACCAGATGCACCACTACGACATGAACTTGAACTACATCGACGAGCTGCTGTGGCACTTCCAGTACGACGCCGATACAGCCTATATGCGCCAGATGTGGCCCGTCATCAAGAGTCACTTGGCATGGGAGAAACGCAACTACGACCCTGACGGCGATCATCTCTACGATGCCTACTGCTGCATTTGGGCCAGCGATGCCCTGTACTACAGCGGAGGTGCCGTCACTCATTCGTCGGCCTACAACTACCGTGCCAACCTCTTGGCAGCGCGGATAGCACAGATAATAGGTGATGACGGCCAGCCCTATGCCGACGAGGCTGTGGCCATACTCAAGGCTATGGACGAGCGCCTATGGCTGCCCGAGCAAGGCCATTGGGCCGAGTACGAAGACGCGATGGGACTGAAACGCAAGCACGCCAGCGCCGCCGTGTGGAGCATCTATACCCCCATCGATTGCGGCGCCTGCACCCCCGATCAGGCCAGGAAAGCCACTGAGTACATCGACCGTGAACTGCCCCATATCGACGTGGAGAGCACCGGGCTGCAGACCATTAGCACCTCTAACTGGATGCCCTATTCCTGGAGCATCAACAACGTGGCTACGGCCGAGGTGATGCACACCGCACTGGCCTATTTCGAGGCTGGCCGCGCCCGTGAGGGCTACCAGCTGCTGCGTGCCAACGTGCTTGATAATATGTACTACGGTCAGTCGCCTGCCAACTTCGGACAGCTGAGCCACTACGATGCAGCACGTGGCGAGTGCTACCGCGACTTTGGCGACTGCATCGGCATTGCCAGCCGTACACTGCTGCAAGGACTCTTCGGCATCATTCCCAATGCCCTCTACGGCGAGTGCATCATACGTCCAGGACTACCTGCCCACTGGCCGATGGCACAGGTCACCACCCCCTATCTCACCTACAAGATGACCCGCAAGAACGGCAAAGACCGTTTCGAGGTGACGCAGAAGTTCACCCGCCCCCTGCGCATCGTCTTCCGCCACAACCAGCCCGACGGCAGCGTGACCGAGATACAGGGCACGACGGCCAGGACGCAGGTCTTCGAGGTGCCGTCGCCACAGAACACCGAGTACGTGCTGGAGCGCATCATCACCGAGGGCAGTGGCGGCGACACCGACTATCTGGGCCTCTCTGACCCCATTCCCAGTCGTGGTATGAAGCAGGTGAACATCGACCAATACATGAATGCCGAGGTCGACGACATCTTCAAGCAGCGCTACGAGTCGCCCCGTCCTCAGACCACCACCCTGCAGATACCCATTCAGGGCGTGGGCGAGTGGTGCCATCCGCAGTATACCCCCGTGGTGAACGACTCGCTGTTCCGCACGCTGGCCAAGGACAACACCTTCTCCGTGGCCGACATCCCATTCCGCACGCCACAAGCCGGCCCCAACATCGTCTATACCTCGCTGTGGGACAACTATCCCGATGCCGTCACCATCCCTCTGAAGGGACGCGCCTCGGCAGCCTATCTGCTCATGGCAGGCAGCACCAACCACATGCAGAGCCGCATCGACAACGGCGAGGTGGTGGTGACCTATCGTGACGGCTCGGTGAGCGTGCTGCCCCTGCGCAACCCCGACAACTGGTGTCCCATAGAGCAAGACTACTTCATCGACGGGCAAGCCTTCTCAGCCCCCACGCCGCGCCCATATCGCGTCAGTCTGGGCACAGGCACCGTCAGTCGCGACCTCGGACAGGCGCTCGGCATCAAGGGTGTCTATGGCCGTGAGATTCCAGGCGGAGCAGCCCAGATGCTGCGGATGCGGCTCGAGCCACAAAAGAAGCTGAAGAGCATCACCGTCAGAACCCTGTCAAACGATGTCGTCATAGGCCTTATGGGCATCACCTTGCAGTAAACTCCTATGAAACAACTCATCGACCTATACCGCGAATGGAAAGGGACACCACCTGCCCATGTAGAGAAAATGGACGGAGCAGGCAGCAACCGCGCCTACTACCGCCTGACCGATGGCGACGGGCATAGCGTGGTGGGATGCGTGGGAACCAGCCGCGACGAGAACCACGCCTTCGTCTACCTGGCACGCCACTTTGCCAAGCGCCAGCTGCCCGTGCCCCAGGTGCTCGCCGTCAGCCCCGATGAGCTGCGCTACCTGCAGCAGGACTTAGGACATACCTCGCTCTTCGATGCCATACGTGGCGGACGCGAGGCTGGCGGACGATATACGCTGGAAGAGCAGGAGTTGCTGCGCCGCACCATTCGCGAACTGCCCAACATGCAGTTCCGCGGTGCACGCGAGCTCGACTTCACCCAGTGCTACCCACAGCCTGAGTTCGACGGCGAGAACGTGCGCTTCGACCTGAACTACTTCAAGTATTGCTTCCTCAAAGCCACCGAGGTCGACTTCCATGAGCTGAAGCTCGAGGCCGACTTTCGCCTGCTCACCAAGGATCTGACGGGCGAGTCCTGCGACGCCTTCATGTATCGCGACTTCCAGGCACGGAACGTCATGCTCCCAACCCCTCAATCACCAGCACCTTATTTCATCGACTTCCAAGGCGGCCGCCGAGGCCCCTTCTACTACGACCTGGCATCATTCCTCTGGCAGGCCTCCGCCCGCTATCCCGACCGCCTGCGCCGCCTGCTCATCGACGAGTACTACCAGAGCGCCATGCAGTACAGCGAGATGCCCTCGCGCGAACATTTCGACCAGCGCCTACACCTCTTCGTCCTCTTCCGCACACTGCAAGTGCTGGGGGCATACGGCTTCCGAGGCTATTTCGAGCGTAAGCAGCACTTCATCGACAGCATACCGCCCGCCATAGAGAACCTGCGCCAGCTCCTTGCCATGCCGCCAGCCACCTTCCCTTATCCCTACCTCATGGAAGTGCTCCGACGGCTCACGCTACTGCCCCAGTACCAGCGCATAGAGGTAGCCCCGAAGACACGTGCCGACGGCTACAAGACCACCGAAGTGAACCCCTACAACGCCCATCCCAAGGACGGCCCTGCCACCTTCTCCAAATACGACGGCGCCGGACCGCTGGTGGTGAAGGTCTTCAGCTTCAGCTATCGCAAGGGCATCCCCGACGATGAGAGCGGCAACGGCGGCGGCTACGTGTTCGACTGCCGCTCCACCCATAACCCCGGTCGCTACGAGCCCTATAAACAACTCACGGGGCTCGACGAGCCCGTCATCCGCTTCCTTGAGGATGACGGCGAGATTCTCACCTTCCTCGACAGCGTCTACCGTCTGGCCGACGCCCATGTGCAGCGCTACATTCAGCGCGGCTTCACCTCGCTTATGTTCTGCTTCGGGTGCACCGGTGGACAGCATCGCTCCGTCTATAGCGCACAGCATCTGGCCGAGCACATACACCAGAAGTTTGGCATAGAGGTGCACATCTGTCACCGCGAACAGGGTATCAGCACCACGCTGTTATAGAATTTTTTTGCAACAGACGGACACAGACTAACACGGTGCTCCGTACATAGCCAGCAGTTCTCCGCTCGGCAGGTTTTGCAATCCTGCCGCACTGAGTATAAGGATTTTCAATCCACTTCTGTTCTATATCGCATTACAAATGCTTAGTACCCCATAGCAGCCAGATTGCAAATCTGGCCGAACGGGAGGGGAGACACGCGGGGGGAAATACAATTCTCTAATTCTTGATAAAAATATTGCTGTCCGCTAAACATCGCAACAGCTTGATTGGACTGGCAGAATGTCAGGAAAATTCTAATTCGCGAAAATTGCTGTGCAGCGGGGTTTTGGGAAAAGGACAGCTTTGAGGGTGGAAAAGGACAGCTTTTTGACCCGAAAAGCGGTACTTTTCCGCCCTCAAAGCAGTCCTTTCCTGTTTATGGATTTATCCGTGTAAAGAAAATTCATAACTCATTCCAATCTTGCAAGGCATATCATCCGCCAAGTCCCTTTCTCGCCACAACAGGTGAGAGTCCCCTGATGAAGGATGAAATATGAAAACGGAACCGTTTTAGCGGACACCAATAGTTTTTATAGGCAACATGGACAACAATGACCGCTCGACCTTGGATTGCTTGCTACCGGATGGACGCAGGAACAGATAGGTCTAACGACCGTTCTGGGTTAAATAATGTGTATTTTCAAGGATGTATTGGCATAATCTCGGGAAAAAGAATTATCTTTGCAGCCAATTGAAAACGATTAGTAATAGCAATGTGATTTCACCAAACGGTGGGTCTCTTCAGGACTTGAAACATATACTTGTAACACTCAAAGAAAAAGACTGGAAAACAATATTATGACAGCAGGCAGACATGTAAATCCCCTTAGCCAGAGTTGGTGTACTCCACACAAGTATGTCAATGCCATTAAACATTTCTGGAATGGCAAAATTGACCTCGACCCCTGTTCAAATGATTATTCCATCGTGGGAGCAGAGGTAGAATACCGCCTGCCTGAGCATGACGGGCTGAAGGAAAGCTGGAATTATCCTACCGTTTATGTCAATCCGCCTTACGGAGCTGATCGCGAACGAGGAACGACCATCAAAGACTGGCTGGCCAAGTGCGCCAACACGCATCGTGAATACGGCTCTGAAGTTATTGCCCTCGTTCCGGTTGCTACTAACACTTCACATTGGAAGAAATGCGTCTTCGGCGTGGCAGATGCCATTTGTTTCCTTTACGACACTCGACTCCGATTCCTCGAAAACGGCTACGATTCTGGCAAAGGCGCACCTATGGCCTGCTGTATGATATATTGGGGCAGCGATATTGAGGGGTTCCAGATAAATTTCCTTCAATATGGAGCCGTTATTGATATCAGCAATTTGAAAGAAGTGCCCATAGGCGAAAATGTTCTTATTCCTGCCTTGGAATTTGCATGACTCTAAACGCTTACACGGCTATATCCACTTGGCGGTACGAAGCTGACTGGTAAGACTTCTTGAAGTGCACATCCGGTATGTTGTACTCTTCACCGTTATTCCGTCCCAGTTGCTTTTTCTTCGTGTCTTTGTCGTTGGTTCGGAGAGCGAACGACCTGGCGGCGATTTGTCTTGACAAATGTTATATTTTATAAAATAGGTGGCGGGAGAGGCACAATAATTCATAATTCATGTGGCATAATTCGCGGGAAATATGTACTTTTGCAGCCGAAAAGATGTAGAGTGATATGAGTGAAGCCACAGAGAAACGAAAGAACCCGTTTTTGGAACCTTATAAGACGCCGCACGACGCGGTGCCCTTCGACCGTATACGCTTGGAAGACTACGAGGAGGCGTTTATGGAGGGCATCAGGCGCGACAACGAACAGATAGAGAAGACCATCAACAACCCGGCGAAACCCACGTTCGACAATACCATCATCGACAAGGAGGACACGACGGAGGGCTACTACGACCTGCTGGAGCGCGTGTCGACGGTGTTCTTCAACCTGCTCTCGGCCGAGACGAACGACGCTATGGATGCGCTGGCACAGAAGATGCAGCCCATACTGACGCAGCACGCCAACGACGTGAGGCTGAACGAACGGCTGTTTGAGCGAATCAAGTACGTGCACCGCCACCACCGCAAACTCACACCCGAGGAGAAACGACTGCTGGACGACTGCTACGATGGCTTTGTGCGCAGCGGTGCCCTGCTTGACAAGGAGGGCAAGGACCGCCTGCGTCAGCTCACGGAAGAGGCGTCAGTGCTGTCGCTGCAGTTCTCGCAGAACCTGCTGAAGGAGAACAAGGCTTTCATGCTGCATATCGTTGACAAGGCTCAGCTCGACGGACTGCCACAGACGGCCATCGACGCTGCTGCCGAGGAAGCCCGCCAGCGCGACTTGGACGGTTGGGTGTTCACCCTCGACGGCCCCAGCTACTCGCCCTTTATGACCTACAGCACTCAGCGCGAGCTGCGACAGCAGATGTACATGGCCTACAACACCAAGGGCATTCACGACAACAGCGAGAACAATCTGGAGATCTGCCGTCGGCTCATCAACCTGCGACGCGAGATAGCACAGCTGCTGGGATTCAGAACCTACGCCGACTATGTGCTGAAGAACCGCATGGCGGGCAACGTGAAGAATGTGTACAAGCTGCTGAACGACCTGATAGATGCCTATAAGCCAACGGCGGTGAAGGAAAGGGAAGAACTGCTGGAATTTGGAAAGGATGATAGCTGTAAGGCCGGCGTGACGGGAAATCACCGCTCCTCGACACTACAGCCCTGGGACATGGCCTTCCTCTCGCACAAGTTGAAGCTGAAGCGCTACAACCTCGATGCCGAGATGCTGCGGCCCTACTTCCAGCTGGAAAAGGTCATTGGCGGCGTGCTGGGACTGGCTAACAAGCTCTATGGCCTGACGTTCAGGGAGAACGGCGACATACCCGTCTATCACCCCGATGTGAAGACTTACGAGGTGTTCGACCGCGACGGCTCGTTCCTGGCCGTCTTCTACGCCGACTTCCACCCACGCAAGGGAAAGCAGGGCGGCGCCTGGATGACGGAATATCAGGGACAATACATCGACAGGAAAGGAGAAGACGTGCGTCCCCACGTCTCGGTGGTGATGAACCTCACGAAGCCCACGGCCGAGAAACCTGCTCTGCTCACATTGGGCGAGGTGGAGACCTTCCTCCACGAGTTTGGCCACGCCCTGCACGGAATGCTGTCGAAATGCCGCTTCCAAAGCCTCTCGGGTACCAACGTGTGGTGGGACTTCGTGGAGCTGCCGTCGCAGTTCATGGAGAACTATGCCGTAGAGAAAGACTTCCTGCGCACCTTCGCCTTCCACTATGAGACGGGCGAGCCCCTGCCCGACAAGCTGATACGCCGCATTGTGCGCAGCCGCAACTTCATGGCCGCCACAGCCTGCCTGCGACAAGTGAGTTTCGGACTGCTCGACATGGCCTACTATACGAAGAAAGACGAGTTCTCCGACGACATCATCAGCTTCGAGAAACGGGCTTGGAGGAAGGCCATCATCGGCCGACAGCGCACCGACACTTGCATGACCACGCAGTTCAGCCACATCATGGCAGGAGGCTATGCTGCCGGATACTACAGCTACAAATGGGCCGAGGTGCTCGATGCCGACGCCTTTGCCGTGTTCAAGCGTCACGGCATCTTCGACCAGCCGACGGCACAGCGCTTCCGCGACAGCATCCTCTCGCGCGGAGGTACGGAGAACCCAATGACATTGTATAAACGGTTCAAGGGCAGTGAGCCCACCATTGACGCATTACTGAAGAGAAATGGAATTAAGCGAGAAACAAAGAAAGCTTGACGAGCGCTACCTGCGGATGGCACGCATCTGGGCAGAGAACAGCTACTGCCAGCGCCGACAGGTGGGGGCACTGGTGGTGAAGGACAAGATGATCATCAGCGACGGCTACAACGGCACGCCCACAGGATTCGAGAACGTCTGCGAGGACGAAAACAACGTGTCGAAGCCATACGTGCTACATGCCGAAGCCAACGCCATCACCAAGCTGGCCCGCTCGGGCAACAACAGCGACGGTGCCACCATCTACATCACGGCATCGCCATGCATAGAATGCGCCAAGCTCATCATCCAGGCGGGCATCAAGCGTGTAGTCTATGGAGAGCAATACAGGCTGAGCGACGGCATAGAACTGCTGAGACGGGCAGGGATAGAGGTCGAGCTGCTCAGCATCGACAAATAAAGCACAGTGTAACATCAACCTGAGAAGAAGCGTGAAATCAACCAATCGATTCATACCCCTGTGGCTTGCCATCAGCGCCATCATAGGAATAGTGATAGGCTCGTTCTACGGAAACCACTTCCAGTCGAACCTGAACATCGTGCCCAACCGAATGAATATCATCAAGGCAGGAAGCAATAAACTGGGCAGCCTGTTCTACATATTGGAAGACCTCTATGTAGACACGGTCAACGTGCAGGAACTGGTCGACAAAGCCATACCCTTCATCCTGTCGGAGCTCGACCCCCATTCATCGTACTTCACGGCCAAGGATGCACAACAGGCCGACGACGACCTGCGAGGTTCCTTCTCGGGCGTAGGCATAGAGTTCATCATCCGCAACGACACCCTGAGGGTGCAGCGCATACTGCCCGACGGACCGGCTGAGGCGGCAGGACTCATGGCCGGAGACAAGATAGTGACCGTGGACGGCACAGACTTTACGGGTGAGGAACTGACAAACGAGTCGGCCATGCGACGACTGAAAGGCGCCCGAGGCTCGAAGGTGACGCTGGGCATCATGCGCTATGGCGACAGCGAGGTGCGCGAATTCAACGTGACCCGAGCCGACATCCATACACAAAGCGTAGTGGCGGCCTACATGGTCGATGACGCCACGGGCTACATGAGGATAAGAAACTTCGGCAGGAACACCTATCCCGAGGTGCTCGTGGCATTGGTGGAACTGTCGCAAGAGGGATGCCAGAATCTGATTATCGACCTGCGTGGCAACCCCGGCGGACTGCTCGAGGCTGCTGTGATGATAGCCAACGAGTTCCTGCCCGGCGGAAGGATGATAACATACACCGAGGGCAGAAGGAAAAACCGCGAGAACTACACCAGCGACGGCCACGGAGCCTACACACACATACCACTGGTGGTGCTCATTGACGAATCGTCGTGCTCGGCCAGCGAGATACTGGCAGGAGCCATTCAGGACAATGACCGCGGAACCATCATTGGCCGCCGCTCCTATGGCAAGGGACTGGTGCAGGAGCCTATGGGATTCGACGATGGCTCGATGATGCGCCTCACCGTAGCACGCTACTATACCCCCTCGGGGCGCTGCATACAGCGGCCCTACACCTCGGGACAAGACTACGAGTACCAGGAGGAGATCTACATGCGCTACATCAACGGAGAAGTCTACTCCGAGGACAGCATCAAGCACACCGGGCCAAAGTACCACACGAAGTTAGGGCGAGTGGTTTATGGAGGAGGAGGCATCACACCCGACATCTTCGTGGGGGCCGACACCACTAACTTCACCTCGTACTACAAAGAGGCAAGCCTCACTGGACTCATCATGCAGTATGCCTACGACTACGTAGACCGCAACCGCCAGAAACTGGCAGAGCTGGACGATGGGAACCAGATAGAGAAATACTTGCACAAGCAGAACATACCCGAACTCTTTGCGCAATATGCCGACGAACACGGGCTGAAACGCCGCAACCTGATGCTGCAGAAATCGGCAACGCTCATCGAGGAAGACATCACCGACTGGGTGGTGAGAATCATGTTCGACGACCAGGCCGAGATAAAATACCGCAACCAGACTGACCCCGCCGTGCTCAAGGCTCAGGAAGTGTTCAAGGCAGGGAACGCATTCCCGCAGAAGCCATAGCCCAGGGGCAGGGGGGCTGTGGTGACGACATAGGGCTGGCGTTGAAATCGTAACATGGCCCGAAACGGTTTGTAACACGCTGTGTTACGTTTCGTTTCGGGCCATGTTACGTTTCGTTTAGCTCCGTATTACGTTTCGTTTCGGTCAATATTACGTTTTGTCACGGTCAATATTACGTTTTGTCCCGGTCAATATTACGTTTCGTTCGGCCAGATTTGCAAATCCTGCCGAACGGAGAGTATCCTGTCGAACGGAGTTTCCTGACAGGAAGCGGTCAGCAGAAACGGATGTCGGCGATGATTTGTGCGTCGACCGCAGCATTCAGCTTCGCAACGAACTCTTGGCGGCGCATACTCAGGTCGGCACGCAGCGCAGGCACGCTGAGCGCAACGAAGAGCGTCTGGTTGCGTATGGTGAGCCCTGTGGTATAGCGGGCAATGGCAGCACCGGCCACCCGCGGCCACGACGCGATGAGCCGCTTCTGCAGGAGGGGAGTCTCGAGCCCCTGCTCACGAAGGTTGCGAAGCACCAGGCTCCCTATAGGCTGTACGCTGCGCTTAAACAATCTCTCCATCGTTGACGTGGTAAAGTTTGTAGTCGAAGTGCCCGCGACTCAGAATCTTGTCCATGTGGTCGCGGTTGGTGTCGGTAATGAATATCTGACCGAACTCATCGCTCGACACCAGCTTCACAATCTGCTCCACACGTGTGGCGTCGAGCTTGTCGAAGATGTCGTCGAGCAGAAGAAGGGGCTTCTGACCCTCGGTGGCGCGACGGCTGAAGAGGCGGCCCGCGCTTCGGAGGTCGCCAGTCTCCCCGGAACTGCAGTAGCGGGAGGACACCTCAGGGCTTAGTTCGTAGTCTTTCAAGAATTTGTATTGAGCCAGCTTCAGGGCGATGACGAAGGTCTTCAGTTGCCCTTGGCTGCCTTCGCGGCGCATGGGGTGGCCGTCGAGCAATATCTCCAAGTCGTCGCGATGAATGCCGTGCAGCGAATAGCCCACGGCACGGTCTTTCATGCGGTCGCGCTGAATAACCTCGAGCAAAGGCCCCCGTTGGCAATGCGAGGTATAGCTGAGCGTCACCCTTTCGTGACCGTTGGCGATGGAGTCGTAGTATTGCTGGAACAGGGGGGCCAGCTCCTCCACGAAGGCTCGGCGCTTGGCGTAGATGAGCTCGCCCTCGCGTGCCATCTGCTCCTCCCATAGCGCCATGAGGTCGGGGTCGGGCTCGCCCTCCTCCTGCTTCAGCAGGGCGTTGCGCTGGCTCAGGGCTTTGTTGTAGCGGTTCAGCGACTCAATGAAGGGACGGTCGAGCTGGGAGATGGCCACATCCATTAGCCGTCTGCGCTCCTCGCTCATACCTTCTATTAATAAGGTGTCGCCGGGCGATACCATTACCACAGGAATGAGGCCGATGTGCTCCGACAGCCGCTTGTATTCTTTCTTGTTGCGTTTGAAGTGCTTCTTCGTGCCCCGCTTCATGCCGCAGTAAACAGCCAGCGGCTCACCGTCGTCGTAGTCGCCTTCCAACACGAAGAAATCTTCGCCATGCCGGATGACGAGCGAGTCCTGGTTGGAAGATGCCGAGTGGCAGAATGACATGAAGTAGATGGCATCTAGGACGTTAGTCTTCCCCGCTCCGTTCTGGCCGATGAAGCAGTTGATCTTGCGCGAGAAAGTCAGAGAGGCCTCGCCAATGTTCTTGTAGTTGATGATGCTGAGCCGCTGTAGAACCACGTCCGTTTTTTCTTTGATGGTGTTGCCCACTTCCTGCTGGGGCAGTTTCCCGCCCCTTTGGAACAATTTTTGTGCAAATTTACGGCTTTTCGCGCTCAAAAACGAAAAAAGTACGAAATAAATTTCACTATCTGCAATAATTTCTATAATTTTGCACCGCGATTGCGTAGACAGAACAAAAAATCACAACAAATAATGGAAGAAACAAAAGCAAGCAAAGGCGCTGCTGCCACGCAGCCGGCGCTCAACAAGAAAGAGGATTTCATTCTCAAGTACAAGAATTGGATTATCGGTGGAGTCATCGCCGTGATTGTGGCTATCGTGGGTGTGGTGCTGTACAAGAATCACAAGTCTGCCCAGCAGGAGAAGGCTGCCACAGCTTCAGCCGTCGGCCAGAACATTTACCTGAATGATGGAATTGACTACTACATTAACGGCAATACCCAAGGCGACTCTACTGCTATCCAGAAGGCTCTCAACGGCGACGGCAAGGGCTTCATCGGCTTCGTAAAGATTGCTGACGAGTACAGCTCAACCCCCGCTGGCAACCTGGCCAACCTCTATGCCGGTCTTTCTTATGCCGCCATCGACAAGTGGCAGGAGGCTGCACAGTATATTGAGAAGTTCGAGGATGCTGGCGACATTGCCATTTCGCCCGCTGCTATGGGCGCTTTGGCCAACTGCTATGCCAACCTGAACCAGCTCGACAAGGCTGTAGAGACTTTCAAGAAGGCTGCCGAGCGTGCTGCCAATGCTGCCCAGAGCCCGATGTTCCTCGTTGAGGCAGGACTCATCCTTGAGAGCCAGGGTAAGAAAGCCGATGCTCTGAAGCTCTACGAGCAGGTGAAGACCTACGAGCGCATTGACCGCCAGATTCCTTATCAGGATGTCATCGACGAATATATTGAGCGCGTGTCGCAGTAAGCAAACGGCAAGATGGCAACAGCATTCCATAATCTGAGCGACTACGACTCCTCGAAGGTGCCCGATGCGTCGAACATGATTTTCGGCATCGTGGTGTCAGAGTGGAACCCCGAGATAACGGGTGCACTGCTGTCTGGCTGTGTGTCAACGCTAGAAAAGCACGGAGCACTGCCCGAGAACATCCATGTGAAGACCGTTCCCGGCTCGTTCGAGCTTATCTACGGTGCTCACCAGATGACGCTGAACGATGGCTACGATGCCGTCATTATCCTGGGATGTGTCATTCGTGGCGAGACACCTCATTTCGACTATATCTGCGAGGGCGTGACGGCGGGAATAGCCCGCCTGAATGCCACCAGCAATATCCCCGTGGTCTATGGTCTGCTGACCACCAACGACATGCAGCAGGCGTCAGACCGAGCGGGTGGCCGTCTGGGCAACAAGGGTGATGAGTGTGCCGTTGTGGCCATCAAGATGGCGAAGTTCTAAATCGGACTGAATGACTATCACTGTAGGCAGAAAAGCAGAAACCAACCAACTGAATGTGGCTTATGACGGCCAGCCGGGACGGGCATACGGTGCCGTGGGCAGCGTACCCAACACCGTGAGCCGCTCGCATTTCAGACTCGACCCCGATGGTAAAGGAGGCTATCGGCTGACGAGCCTTAATCCCAACAATCAGACATTGGTGAATGGCGTCCGCGTCAGTTCGGCAAATGTGCGACCAGGAGACCGTATAGAAATGGGCTCCGGTCGTTTTGTTTTTGACTGGAAGGCGCTTGGAGCCAATACGAATCATACAGGAGGAGTCTCCGTCGTGTCAGGCGGTGGGCTGAATATCAAGCCACTTGAAGCCGTGTGGGAGAACTACCAGAGTGAGCGCATGAAGATTCAGATACGTCAGGGACGCCTGAATGCTGTGGGCCGTCTCACTGGCGTGCTCTCAATGGTAGGTACGGTGTTTGCCGTGATGGATCATTCTCATGGCAGCAGCACCCGTCTCATCTTCCTTGTTATAGCCATCGTGGCAGCCGCTGCCGTGTCGGCTGTGACTTTCATCAACGCCTCGAAGGTGCCGCAGAAGGTGGCAGCTCTCGACAAGCAGTTCCAGATGACTTACGTTTGTCCCAACCCGGCCTGCCGGTGCTTCATGGGCAACCAGCCCTATCATGTGCTGGCCCAGCGTCCGGCTTGCCCTTATTGTAAGACCCGCTATGCTACAAAGTAAACAAATCACTTGCCCGAAGTGCAAGGCCGTGCTCAACGTCAAGAATCTCAAGAACCGGCCAGTGAAGGTAGTCACCTGCCCCGTGTGTGGCGTGAAGCTGCGTGTTAAATTCGCTGCTGTAGAGACACCTGTTAGTGATTTGCCCGACTACCGCACCGTTCTTGGCCAGCAGGAACCTGTCGCCCCTGCCGATGCCAGCACTGTGCTGGGGCCGCAGGAGCCTGTTGCTACTAGCCCAGCCTGCTTTGTGTCGCGGCCGCAGGAGCCTAATGGTGCCAAGCATTACCGTCTTCGTGTGGGCAACGCTACCTATCCGCTGGTCGACGGCGTGAACACAATAGGCCGCAGCGCCAAGAGCGATGCCGTCAGCATACACATTGCCACCGAGAGCCTGAAGATAAGCCGCTGCCACGCTCGCATCGAACTGGTGCGCAACAGCGACGGCACTGCCGCCATGACCATCAGCAATTGGGAGAACAAGAATGCCACCCGTGTCAACGGCGTGGAACTGAAGGCCGATGAGCGTCGCACCGTGAAGCCGGGCGACCAGATTCGCATGGGCGACGTGCAGATGACGCTTGAAGAGTGCTAAATGCTACGAGTTATGAGAAATCTTCTTTCGCTCCTGCTCCTGACGCTTACCCTAGTAGCTCAGGGCGCCAATCCGCCAGTCATTCATTCGCGGATAGGCCAGACCACGGCCTCCGCCGACAGCAGCGTTGTGGTAAAGCTTCAGCACAAGATGCAGCAGTTCAACTGGAACGATAAGGCCACGCTCGACCAGGACATCTTCTCGCCCAAGTCGGTCAACATTCATCCCAGCGGCAAGAAGTTCTATGTCAACTCCCTTGAAGGCTGTGCCACCGTGGTCTACGAGATGGACACGTGGCGCAAGCTGAAGGTCATCCATCACCAGTTCGACGAGGTGCGCGACTCTGCCCTTTGGACCAAGCCCAGCGGTCTCTTCCCCTTCCGCCACTACACACGCCACCTGAACACGTTCAGCGGTAAGCCAGTCGAGAGCGCCTTCTCGCATGGCGGCCGCTATCTGTGGGTGCCCTACTATCGCCGCACTTACGACATCAATGCCCAAGACCCCTCGGCTATGGCCATTATCGACACCCAGACCGACAGCATCGTGCGGATGATGGAGACAGGCCCGCTGCCCAAGATGGTGGCCTGCTCCCACGATGGCCGCTACATGGCCGTTTCCCATTGGGGTGACAACACGGTGGCGCTGGTCAATATTGAGGGCAACGACCCCAAGGCCTGGCACTACGAGAAGCTCTTCATCGTTGACTACCAGCTGAAGCTGAACCTGAGCATGACCCAGTCGGTGAACCGCGACGTGAATAGCGGCTACACCCTGCGTGGCACTGTGTTCACCCCCGACGACCACTACCTGCTTGTCGGCTGCATGGGCGGCGGTGGCGGCATTGCCGTCATCGACATGCAGAGCATGGAGTATCTGGGCCGTGTGCTGGGCATGATGAGCAACGTGCGCCATCTCATCATCAACGACGGTTGGCTCTATCTCAGTATCAACGGTGGAGGCTATGTGCAGCGCATACGTCTTGATGCCTTCCTTGATGCTGCCCGCCAAATGAAAGACCACAAAGGGCGCATCGATGGTTGGGAGAACTGCAAGGTGCTTGGCGGAGCACGCACCATCGAGGCCTCGCCCACCGGCCACTATATCTTTGCCGCCTGCAATGCCGGAAGCAAACTCTGTGTGGTCGATACACGCACCATGAAGATGATAGCCCAGGCTGATGTTGACAGCTATCCCGTTGGGCTCGACATATCGAAAGACGGCCAGACGGTCATCACCACGTCGCAGGGCCGCTCTAACGGTGGCGGCAACGCCGTGAATATCTTTGCCGTGCGTTATGCCGACAGCAGCGAAGTGCCCGTGATAACCGACCCCCAGAGCGAAGCCGATGACCAGGCTGCCCAGGCAACTCCTGCCCCCAGCGCCCAGACTGCATCCGGCGAAGCCGAACCAGAAGGCTCGGTACCCTATGGACTGATAGGCGGAGCCGCTGTGGCCGTCATTGTGCCTCTGGTGTTCTATTTCAAGAAGAAAGACAAAAACTCCTAATCTCCAGCCTATGAAGTTCCAGTTATATCAGCCCCAGGCTATCTACGAGTTGGGGCAGCGCAGCAATCAAGAGGACTCCATCTATCCGCGCATTGGCAAGGCGACGGTCGACGACCGCCTGTTCCTCGTCTGCGATGGCATGGGTGGCCACGACAAGGGTGAGGTGGCCAGTGCTGCCGTCTGTTCAGCCATGAGTCAGGCCACCCAGGCGCTCCTCTCTGCCGATACCCCCTTCACCGATGCCCAGTTCCAGTCTGTGCTGGCCATAACCTACGATTCGCTCGATGCTGCCGATGTGAAAGAAGAGGGAAAGATGGGCACCACCATGACCTTTCTCTGTCTGCACAAGGGCGGTGCGCTGGTGGCACATATCGGCGACAGCCGCATCTACCACCTGCGCCCTTCCACTGGGGAAGTGCTCTACCGTTCGCGCGACCATTCCCTGGTTCAGCAACTCTACGAGTTGGGCGAACTGAGCTATAACGGCATGAAGACGTCGCCTCGCAAGAATGTCATCATGCGGGCCATGCAGCCCTATCAGGAGTCACGCTCGAAAGCATCGCTGGCCCATATCACCGACATTCGTCCCGGCGACTATTTCTACATGTGCAGCGATGGCATGTTGGAGGAGATGGAGGACGACGAGCTGATGAGCATCATGTCCTCCGAACTCAGCGACGAGGAGAAGATTGGTGAACTCATTCGCCGCACCGAGGAGAACAAGGACAACCACTCGGCCTATCTTGTCCGCATCAAGGAGGTCGTGGCCGAGCCAGGCGATGAGCTCTTCTCCAGCGACGAGGCTGAGCTGCGTGCCAGCAACAAGGCCCTGAACGACACCCGCAAGGACGAAGCGTGGGATAACAGCGTCCCTCCAGTCCCTCAGAAGGAGGGAGAATGGAAAAATGAAGGGCCGTTACCCCTTCCTTCGGAGAGGAAGTGGAACCAGTCGGGTGGTCAGTCGGCTTCCGACCTGTTTCGTAAGTATTGGCCTGTGCTGGCCTTTCTGGTCGCCGCTGTCGTAGTAGCCCTCCTGCTGCTGTTCTGCGGAGGTAAGAGTGATGATGCCTCTGACGACGATGCCACGGAGCCGACCGAGTCCGTGCAGGGTGGCGGTTCCCCTTCTCCTTCGGAGGGAGTGGGAGAGTCCACCAATACACCTGTGCCGGGCAAACCCGCCTCGGGCAAGGAACAGGCTGAACCCTCGGAGCCCGATGCTGAGGAGGAGGCCATTCAGCAGGCAGAAATAGGAGATGCCGGCAACCAGGAAATGGATGCTGACGGTAATCTTGCAGGCGAAGTCGGCCGTTCCGACGATGGCACCGCCGCTTCATCCCCCACCCATGGTTTCCCAAACCTTCGACAGCCTGGCACTAAGGGTAAATAGATTGACGCCTTCCGACATTACCTTTATATTATTTTATTGTGGTCCGCTAAACATCATAATCCATTCTGAACTCACTATTTCTCAGCGAATTCAGTCAAAGAGCCCCTTTTCAAGCCCTCACACGCGTATGCGTGAGGGCTGTTTTTCTGCATCAACCGTATCCGGTGGAAGTGTACCTGTGGCAGAGAGAATCTTTATTGCATGCTTAATGGCATCTATATCCAAGCCTCTCTTAAATCCTTCTTGAACTGATGAGTATAGTCAATGCTGTACATTAGCCAAGAATTTGATTAAACATTTCATCGACACTATTGGCGTGATAAACACGCCCATTCTTGACATCGTCCATAGCTTCTTTGTAATGGGCAGTCTTAGTGATGTCATCAACTTTGGGAGTCGATTTCTGTACCTTGACAGAAGTCACGCCCACAAGCATCTTGCAAGCACTCTTTATTTTTGAAACTAAGCTCTCATCCGGAACTTGTAACACTACAGTTGCCATATTGTTTTATCCTTTTTATTTCTTTCGGCTGCAAAGTTACGAATAAGTGAGCAAAGCACCAAAGGAAAACGTGTTTTTCTTTGTGCTTTCGAGCGAAAGTAACTTCTCGCATGCGAAAAGGTACGAACTTTCCATGAAAAATGGTCACGGAAGATGCTTTTTTTAGTCATTTTTACCGATTAATACCTATTTAATAATTGCTAAGACGTTGATTTTTGACCACAAAATTACAAAATACCACAACAATTCACCCTCAGCATGGTCCGGAAACCGGCCGCCGAGGGTGCAGGTCTTAACCCAGGTTAAGAGTTTTTGTAAAATATGTGGCTAATCCTTGCCGAAAGTGATATCTTTGCGAATTTCTATTCCATACTGCCGCAAAGTTACCACCTCAATCTTTCTCCTATCTGATATCTCGGTTAATGTCGTTCGGTAGTTGGTTATCGTTTGTTCTTTCCGAAAAGATCG
>JAILPA010000101.1 GCA_024690505.1 Prevotella sp. | reverse complement strand
TAATCAATTTATTTTCAGCATTTTATGCTGTGGTTTCAAAAAAAATCGTACCTTTGCAACCGATATAACAAAACATAGGCCGTGAGGCATCCTACGGGACAAACCTTCTCGGTCGGGGTACAACGATATCTTTGCAAGTTTTCCGATACCAAAGGGTTCTTTCTGCTATCTCTTTGCCCCAAGCGCCACTTGGGCATAGCAAACAATATGTCTGCGGGTGCCGCCTCGGTCAGTGCTTTGCGGCAGTTGCCTCGTGGCCTCTATGTGGTATGCAGAAGCGGAGACAGGAGAATCGTTCAGAACTGACGGTGTGGAAATAGGCATGTTTGTTCAGGCTAACAGCTCACTTCGAGCTGTTAGCCTTTATGTTTGCCTTCATCCACTCCAGGCACTGCTGCTGGCTGCTGGGGAAGCGCCAGTGGCCGCTCGATGGCGTGATGTCTTTCTGCTTGGGGGCCTTTATCTCGTTCCATGCTGCCCATACCGATGTGGGCGAACAGGTGTTGTCGGCATAGCCCCACGACATGAAGGTAGGCACCTTCAGGATTCGGGCAAAGTTCACCACGTCGAAGTACTGCAGTGTTTCAACGGCCTGTTCCTGCGGCGTGTCAATGCGGCTGTCCCTATAGCTGTCGGTGAAGAATTTGGGCCATCCTCCGGCCCGTTGGTGCAGGAAGCCTGTGAGGTCGCAGAGGGCAGGGTAGAATGGTGCGCAGAGGGTGACCTTGTCGCTGAGGGCTGCGGTGACGATGGTGAGTGCGCCGCCCTGCGAGCCGCCTGTGACGATGACGTTGCGGCCGTCCCACTGGGGCAGCGAGCAGAGGAAGTCGATGGCCCGCACGCAGCCTACGTACACATCTTTATAATAATAGGTGTCCCTCGAGCCCATGCCCCGGCCCGTATATCCGTCGCACTTCTTCTGCCTCATGGCGTCGTATTCGTCGTCGGGCAAGCGTGGGTCGTTGCCGTGTATCTCAATTTTCATGTATATCATTCCCTGGCGGCCGAAGTAGTCGGAAGGGAAGGGCTTCTGGCTGCCTGCTCCCGGCGGACAGAGGACGACGGGGAGCTTCCTGTCGCCGGTTGAGCCTTCGGTGGCGAGCGGGATGGTCAGGTAGCCGTAGATCCACTTGTCTTTTCCCACGTGCAGACGCACCAGACGGGTCTCGAACTGCTGGTCGGTGGCATCGGGCACGTCGTAGTACGCTGGCTCCAGGTCTACGCGGCGGGCCTCGCTCAGCGCCTTCTGCCAGAACCTCTCGAAGTCCTTGGGCATGGTGGTGAAGGTGGTGATGGCCTCGGGTGAGAAGGCCACCTTCACCAGGTCACTGTATTTCTTGCCGTCGGCTGTCGTAAACTCATACTGGCAGGCCAGGAATCCTGGCTCGTGCATCGTGCCCATGGGGATGAGGGCCTCGCCGTTGTCAAAGGCCACCGAGTCGCTTCTGTCGGGGAGGAGCATTTCTGCCCCGGCCTTATAGTACACCTTGGTGCCGTTCAGGGGCATTCCGCCCTCCTGGGCTGTGATGCGCAGCAGGGCCGTCTGCCCCACGTCGTAGCGGCTGTCGGCATGGTTGGGGATAGCCATGACCTGCACAAAGGGCTTGCGCGGATTGCCGTATTCCTGGGCGAACTTCTGGGCCGGCACTGTCAGTGGCAGGGCGATGGCCAATAGTAATGATGTTAATGCGTGTTTCATAAAATACATAATGCTATATAAGTGGGGTCTGTATTGTAATTATTCATGTCTGCTTTAGTTGCATTGAAAAGTCTGCTGCAAAGATACGGCGAAAACTTCAAACGGCCATGTAATAATTGCAAAAAAAAGCTGTGGTTTTTGGCGCATTATGCCATGTTGGAAGTATGCTGGTTACACCGCTTTCAGAGTCCGAGGCCGTCGGACTGCGAGTCCGAGGCCATCGGACTGCGAGTCCGACGGCTTCGGACTCGCAGTCCGGAACCGTTTGGACTCTGAAGAAGCCGCGCAACGACTTGTGAGAAGTTGGGGGAGTGCAAGAAAAACGGGCGCCTATTCACATGGGCGCCCGTCTCGCGAGTAATTTATACTAGTATTTGATGATCTTGAATTGTTAGTCGTTGTTCCTCAGGTTGAGGTCGGTGTACTTCTCAACGATAGTTTTAATCCAGCTCCAGTTGAAGGGATTCTCGCCTTCGACCCAATCCTTGAACTTAGGATAGGCCTTGGTGATGCTCACGTACTCGTCGCACCACTTGGTGCCGATGGGTACGCAAATCTTCTGGGGAGCTCCGCCCATTTCTGCTGTCAGCTGATAGTAGGTCACGTTGCCGGCGTTGTCGGTCTTGCGCACCGTGATGGGAATATCGATGAGGTTGTAGTATTTTTCGCTGGTAGTGAATTTTACGGGAGCGGGTTTCGAGGTGATGCCTGTGTTCACCATGCCTTCCGTTTTGCCCTGGGTTACTGCGAACTTCTTGTGAACCTCTTCTCCGGCAACACTGAGCTCAAGCGTACCGCCTGCTGCCCACAGCTCAATGTCTGTGGTGCCGTCCTTGTGGATATAAGCATCGAAGACTACGTCGTTAAAGTCGAAGTCGCCAATGGTGCCCAGGTCTTCACACATGATGCGGCCTTGCTTCACGATGGGGTTGGTGTCATCGAAGCGCTTGGCCTGGCTCAGCGTCACAATCCAGTCGCTGAAGTAGCCGTCGCCTCCCTGCCATTTCACCCATTCGCGCAAGTTCTTGTCCTTAATGGGCAGATAGCCGTCGCCCACCAGCTCGGCAATCTTGGCCATGTTGAAGCACTCCTTGCCGTTCTGCGTAATCTTCATGTCGCTATCGTTCACATTCAACTTGATGCCAGCATACATGTTGGTGTTGGCACTGAGGTAGGGAACTTGCTGGCCGTTGACGAGCAGATAATTGCTCTCGTAATAGTTCACCTGAGGAGCGTCGCCTACAAGGTACACCTTGGAAATCTTGACGGTTCCAGCCTGGTACACTTGGAGATAAACCTGACCAACCTGCGTAAGGTTGGAATTGATTGTTACCTCAACAGACGTTGCGCCAACAGCAAATTCTGCATAATTAGTGTCGGCACCATTATTCTTGATACAAACCTTTCCACCCACAGCGGTAGGTTCTGCAAATTCTATCACAAGCTTTTCGTAGGATGACCAGTCACTGTCCCAAGTGACCCATGTGTTTTTACCTACGGGGAAGTCGAATCCTCTCCATGCTGCTTTGGCCTCATAGACATAGACTCCGTTGTCGTTGATGACAGCCTCTCCAGCCCATGACTGCCATGCGCTTGCATTATCGAGTTTGCTTGTCAGGTCGTTACCGTCCTGCGACGACTCGGCAGGAGCAGTTCCTTTCACCAGCACTTCGCTGCCATCCCAGACATACTGAAGTCCGCCGTTCTGACCATCAGTCATCTTAGCGTAGACTTTGTTGCCGTTTTCTTTGATATAAGAATCCTCAAGGCTGTACAGCTCGAAGTCGAAGCCTACGAACGAGCGGTTCCAGCTGTCGTTGAGGCACTCGCCATTCAGTCCGTTGGCATTGGCCCATGTGCGGATGGTCTGCCAGCTCACGAGTGCAGCCTTGTCGTTCTTCTGCTTTGAGCAACCGGAGTTGTGGTAGCCCATGCACTCAGTGTCGTCGATGTTCACCATCAGCATAATCTGGTCGGCATGGTGGTGGTCGGCGAACTGGTTGACGGTGTAGCCATTGTCGAGCACGTTGACGGTGCCGTCCGAATTGGGATTTACTGTCTGCCCATCAACCTGGATGGCCTGTCCGCTGTAGCTGCCTGCATTAAAGTTGTTGATGTGCTGCTCGTTGTAGCCCACCGTGAGCAGGTTCATGTTGTTGCTTGAGTATTCTGTGCCGTTGGCATCGGTGTTCTTCTCTTTGTTGCCGGTGTTTCCGGGGGCTGTGCCGCCTTTGTAAACCTGCTGCACAAAGAAGTGACGCCACATGGGATCCTCGTAGGTGAGGTTAGGCACAGCCTGGAAGTATGCCTTGACGACATTCTTCTGCTCCTCGGTCAGAGGATCGGGAACAACCCATCCTCCGAAGTATTTGTTGGGGTCAGCCCACTCGTTGGCATTGGCATTGATGCCAGTGCTGGTGGAATTATGATTTTCGCCGGGGTTGCCGGCACGAGTGGCCCTTGCTCCAGCGGGCTCTCCGAATCCCCATGTCTGGCTGGGGTTGGGTGTTCCAATGATGTTCTCGAATGACTGGTTGTAGGTTTGGGTCAACTTCTTGTGGGCTAAGTTAGGGTCGAAGGAAATAGTGTCTCTTGAACAGCTGATAGCAACAAAAGCAAGTGCCATCGCGGCTGTTGCACTCATCAAATACTTTTTCATCTCGCTAATGTGTTTTGTTATTAATTATTCGGTTTATTTAATTTGTTGCAAAGATACGATTAATATCGGAGCACTTGTCGGATTTTGCTGTTAAATAATCTTAAACAGAACGTTTTGTAGTCCTCGCGGCAGTGGATACCGGGATGAACTCGTGTTTTCTGTACACTTTAGTGCGGCTTGTGATTGTTTGTTGCGAAGGCAGGGAGCCAGGTGACTGCTCAATCATGTACCCGGGGAGCCAGGTGACTGCTCAATGATGTACCTGGGGAGCCTGTTGCATTAAGTTAATAAAACGGAAAAAACAGTGACGTATGATGGCGGTTTCGTGGTTTTTTCGTTATTTTGCGGCAGGAAAGAAAAGTGCGAAGCTATGATGACGAGAAATAACCGATGTGAACCAATGGCCGGACGTGGGCACGCGAGACTGCTGCTGGCTTCGGTGTTGTGGATGGTGCTGGCCATGGGCGGCGTGTTGACGTCGTGCCATAAAGACCTGTTCGAGGTGGAGCAATACCGCGAGGTGGTGCAGATGGCCTTCCCTGTTGACACCGTTGATGCTCGCCACGACTGGAACCTGCTGCGCAACACCATTGTGGCAGTGCAGGCCAACGTGGACGACCCGGAGATAGAGCGGCTGGTCATTCTGACGGCCGACCCGTCAAGCGGCGAGGCCGAGGTGGTGGGCAGCTGTCCGGCCACACGCGACAATACAGCGCATGTGTCGGTCACCGTGGGCAAGGGGGCCAATCGCTACTATGCTGCCCTGCTCACCACGACGGGCCTCTGCTACTCCACTCCCTTCACCCTGGGCACGGGCAACGAGGTGACATTCCCCGACGAAGTGAAGCCTGTGCGGGTGGGCGAGCTGCCTGTGCAGATGTACACCTACCTGTTCGAGGCCAGCTATCCCCGTCCGGGCGACTTCGACTATAACGACCTGGTGCTGCGCATGGCGGCATGGATGCCCGATACCTATGTGCTGAAGCTGCGGGTGACGCTTGCTGCCGTGGGTGACACGAAGCAGATTGCTGCTGCCGTGCACCTGCCTGGCGTGCCCTATGAGCAGGTGGAGGAGGTGACCATCGACGAGGGAACACCCTTCGACGAGGGCTATCCCATCCGTCGCAATTTCTTGGAGTCAAAGGCCGCAGGGGTGGAGGGCCGCAACAAGGAGCTGGTGGTGAACCTCTTCGAGGACGCCCACTGGAGCCTGAACCCGAAACAGGAGTCGTCGGGCTTGGTGGCGCGCATGAACTACAACACCACCTTGGACGAGAATAGCCATGTGAGTGCCTTCGTGCCCGAGAAGACACGCACCTACACCATACGCCTGAAGGAGGGATTCCGGTTGGGCAACTACACCACCCAGCGCCTCGACCCGTTCATCCTCTCGTTCTACAACAGCCTGAAGTTCGAGGTGCACACCTACGATTACAAATACGAGGAGTTGCTGTGGGACTACTACGACGATCCCAATGCCTACAGCAACCACTATGCCTGGGCACTGCTCGTTCCCAGTTCGACGTTCCTCTATCCTTTTGAGGGCACTCCGTTGTGTTCCTATAAGAAGGAATACGGTTCGCTGCCCTTAGGGGCGTATAATAAGTACGGCCACTCCTTTGGCGAGTGGGTAGAGAACCACGGGCGTGCTACCGACTGGTGGCTCTACCCCACCAGTAGCCTGGTGTATGGCTGGAAGGGAAATGGAGAATGAGGTGATGAGAAAAGAACTGCTATTGCTGCTGGCGCTGCTGTTGCTGCCACTGACGCTCAGGGCCCAAGACGACCTGAGCGACCCCACCTTCGTGCCGATGGTGAAGATCGGCAAGACGCTGGTGGGCGGCGACACCATACAATATATGGAGATGCAGAACGTGTACGTCTATCCCGAGCCCACGTTCAAGAACCGCCGGCAGCAGCAGGCATACGCCCGCCTGGTGAGGAATGTGAAGAAGGTGTTGCCCCTGGCCAAGGAGGTGCGCCAGATACTGATTGAGACTTCGGAATACCTGGAGACACTGCCCACGAAGAAGGAGCGCGACGAGCACATCAAGCGGGTGGAGAAGTCCATCGTGAAGCAATATAAGCCGAAGATGAAGAAGCTGACCTTTGCCCAGGGCAAACTGCTGATAAAGCTGGTGGACCGCGAATGCCACAGCACGGCCTACGAGGCGATGCAGGCCTTCATAGGCCCTGTGCGCTCGGGCATGTGGCAAGCCTTCGCATGGGCCTTCGGCGCATCGCTGAAGAAAGGCTACCAGCCCGATGGCGTAGACCGGCTGACGGAGCGTGTGGTGCTGATGGTAGAGTCGGGGCAGATATAATAGTATTGTTGCCTGCAAAACTTTTTCCTTTCAGCCCTGTCTTCTACAGCTAAATCACTGTCAATTTTCTTTACATGGATATTGTTGCAAAAATGGAAGTACAACTTTGAGGGTGGAAAAGTACCGCTTTTTGACCATCAAAGCTGTCCTTTTTCACCCTTAAAGCGGTGCTTTTTCAAAAGTTCCATTGCGAGGCGCTTTTCGCATATTTGATTTTTATTTACATTCTTCCGCTCCAATCAGGCTGTTGCGATGTTTAGC
The DNA here is from genome assembly GCA_024690505.1 of Prevotella sp. Taxonomy (GTDB): domain Bacteria; phylum Bacteroidota; class Bacteroidia; order Bacteroidales; family Bacteroidaceae; genus Prevotella. Next base: position 30,733 of record JAILPA010000101.1, on the reverse strand, counting down.
GGACAGCAATAATTCTTGTTCTAATGTGCAAAAGACCGAAACTTATGCACGGTCACACCACTGCTACTACTTCTTGGAGAAACGGTACTCGCTGGGCGACACCCCCAGATGCTTGCGCACGTAGGAACCGAAGTGGCTCATGTTGGCAAACCCAAGCTTCGCTGATATCTCCTTGATACTCAGGTCGGTGCTCTTCAGGTAGAAGCGAATGTCCTCCAGCGCATACTGTACCACCCAGTCCGATGCCGTCTTGTCGCTGTACTTCAGGCATAGCATGGTGAGGTATTTGGGCGTGATGGCCAGCTGTCCGGCATAGTAGAGGATGGGCTGTCGCTTGATGTCGCTGTTCGAGACGAGGCTGAGGAATTTGTTGAACAGTAGCTTGCCCTGCGACATCTTGTGCTCGTGATGGATACCGTTGCTGTTTTCGAGCAGGATGCATAGCTCAAGGAGGAAAGCGCGAATCAGCGTCTGCGTGATTTCGCTGGGCGATGACTGCAGGGTGTGTCTTAGTTTTATGTTGATGAGGGCTGAGAACAGGGCAAACTCCTTTTTGCCATCTTCATTCAGGGGCATGATGTTCAGCTGGTTGACGTAGACGGCATGATGCCACACATCGATGTGGTCGCGCAGCAGTGCCTGAATGATACGGTCGGAGAACAGCAGCACGTCGCACGTAAAGCCTGCTTCCTGGGATGTCGTGCTGAGACGCACGTTCGACGGACAGACGAGCACATCGCCAGCTGTCAGCCTGATGCTCCGGCCGTTGGCTTCCATGTCCTGGCTGCCATCGGTGCAGATGGCAACAAGGGTTGTCATGGGTTTCAAGGGGAAAAGTGAAGCAAGATTGTCCACATGGTCAATTACTATTATACCGCCATTGGGGTAATCATTCGCAAGATTACCGAACTCAACGAAGCGCTTTGGGTCAGAGAAAGATGGGTTGGCCATGGGCGTAATCGGTTTGTGCTCGCAAATATCACCATTTTTTTTGAAATAACAATGCCCAAATAGTGATAAATGATGTCTACATTTACCACTACTTCTTTTTTCCGTTGCGAATTTGGTAAAATAGAACAGCCAGGAAGGCCGTTCTGTTAGTCGTAGATGGCCACTTCACGCTGTCCGCGCAGCACAGCCAGTGCGTTGAGTGCCAATGCTTCCATCTCGTCTTCGCCGGGGAAGCAATAGGTGGGAGCCAGGAATTCTATGCGTTGGCGCAAGCGGCTGATGACGTACTCTGAGCGGGCCAGTCCGCCCGTGAGCAGTATGGCATCCACCTGTCCGCAGAACACGGCAGCCAGTCCCACAATGTTTTTTGCCACATGGTAGATCATGGCGTTGAGTATGAGCTCGGCGTGCTTGTCGCCGTATTCGCGGATGCGCATCTCAATCTCCTGCACATTGGCCGTACCAAGGTGGGCGTTCAGTCCAGCCTTGCCGGCTATGCGCTTCAGTAGCTGCTTCTCGGTGTACTTGCCGCTGAAGCAGAGGCGGATAAGGTCGGCGGCGGGCAGGCTGCCGGCGCGTTCGGGCGAGAAGGGGCCTTCGCCGTCGAGGGCATTGTTGGCATCCACGGCTCGCCCGTGGTCGTGGGCTGCCACGCTGATGCCTCCGCCCAGGTGGCAGATGATAAGGTTCAGGTCTTCGTAGCGCTTGCCTATCTCCTGTGCAAAGCGGCGGGCTATGGCTCTTTGGTTCAGGGCGTGCCAGATGCAGATGCGGCCCATGAGGGGCGACCCGCTGATGCGGGCATAGTCGTTCAGCTCGTCGACCACGCCCGGGTCGGCTATGAACGAGCGGCAGCCGGGAATCTCCTTGGCAATGTCGTAGGCAATGAGGCACCCCAGGTTGCAGGCGTGGTTGTGCATGGCAATGCCCGAGTGGGTATCATCGAGCATGGTCTGGTTGATTTCGTACACACCACCGGCAATGGGCTTCACCAGTCCGCCACGGCCAATGACGGCATCGAACTCGAGGGGCACGCCTACGTGTTCCAGCTCGTCGAGCACCAGCTGCTTGCGGTAGCTGAACTGCTCCATCACGTCGTCGAACTGCGCCAGCTCCTCGTTGGAGTGGCTGATGTTGCGCAGCACCACGGGCTTCTCGTCTTCGTAGACGGCCATCTTGGTGGAGGTGGAGCCGGGATTGATGACTAAAATCAGCATGGCCTTAATACTTGATTCCTACTTGTGTCGTGTTTGTCAGTTGACTTGCGGTGACTTGAGCTTGATGTGTTACATACAGGCCAGGGCCAGTGAGAAGAACTTCGACTCGGCATTGTCGGCGCGGCTCGTCAGCACCACCGGCACCTGCGGCCCTTTCAGGATAGCTGCTGTACGGGCATGGGCGAAGAAGGTGATGGCCTTATAGAACACGTTGCCGGCCTGGATGTCGGGGAAGATGAGACCGTCGGCACGTCCGTCGATGGTGGAGTGGAGCCCTTTCTTGTGGAGTGCCTCGGGCGAGATGGCGGTCTTCAGATCCAGCGGGCCGTCTACGATGCAGGGGCCATAGTGCCCCTCTTCGGTCTGCGTTATGAGCTGGCGATACTCCTCGGTGAAGGGGAAATGCTTGGCGTCGACCTTCTCGGAGCAGTTGATCAGCGCCACCCGTGGCTCGGCTACGCCCATGGCACGGCAGAGGTCGAGCAGGTACTGAAGCTGTGCCTGTCGCTGCTCGGCAGTGGGGTAGGGGATGACGGCCACGTCAGTGCAGAACAGCAGACGGTCCATTTGGGGTATCTGGGCACAGGTGAGGTGTGTCAGCACGCGCCCTTTCTCCAGTATGCCCGTCTCTTTGTTCAGTACGGCACGCAGCAGGTTGTCGGTATTGAGCAGTCCTTTCATAATGACGTCGGCACGGCCTTCGTGCACCAGGGCCACGGCCTTGGCGGCGGCATCGTCAACATCGGTGGCTTCTATTAGGGGGTAGTCCTTCAGCGCTGCCTGGGCCTCGCTGTCGGATCCTACGAAGATGGGGTCGATGAAGGTGCAGGCACGTAGCACGGCCTCGCGGGTGCTGCTGTCGTTAGGACAAATCACGGCCACGCGGCGCTTCTTGTCACGGCCGGCCAGATGGCTCACCATCTCGTCGAAATTCTTGATTGCTTCCATACGGTTGGGTTGATAGTAATTCGGTTTGTTGGGGGATGTGTGGTATTGGCAGGAGGGGAACCCGCCTGATGCCTGAGGGGGGGGCACGGGGCTGTCCCCCTCGGGCGTTATGGCTCCTTGACGTAGCGCTCGCTGTCGGCTTTCTCTTCCTCGCACTTGATGAGGTCAACGTTCAGCTGCTCGATAATCGAGAGTTTGATGCCGCTATTGCTGGCAGCAGGTTTGTACCACGGCTCGCGAGAGAAATAGTCGATGAGGTCTTGCGACTTGAACACGTAGCCGTGTTGGGCCATGATGGCGTTGCGCATGATGCGCAGGGTAGACTTCTTCAGTGTGTTGAACTGGCGGTCGTTGAGCAGCTGACTGTTGGCGTAGGCGAAACGGCCTATCCTGGGGCTCGATTCCTTCAACGCCACGGAGCTTTCGCCTGGTTGGAACATGCCGTACTCGTCGAACTTGCCCTTGTTGAGGATGAGGCCGTCCAGAGTGGGCACTACGTCCCAGACGCCGGCAAGGCGCGTACCCTCGATGGTGATGATGCCTGTCACCAAGTCGTTGAACGTGTTTACCTTGTAAGTGCCTTCGACACCGTTCACCGTCAGCCGCTCCCAGTTGATGGTTACCTTCCCGTCACTGGTGGTGTATTCACCCACGGTCTGCGTAATCCATTTCGATACCGAGAGCTTCTCGGCCGAGGTGTGCCCGTCGGTCTTCTGCATGACGCAGTGAAGGCGGTTGTCCCGGTCGTAGAGACAGAGCAAATCCCAGCCGCTCTCGCGGAGATAGCGTGCTGTGGCCCATTTGTCGTTGGGAATCGTGACATCGTTGGGGCCTTCCTTAACAGTGTACTTCCCGCTGGCACCAGCCACTGGCACCAGCACGAACTCCAGTTCCTCGCCCTCGGCGCAGGCTTGCATCAGAATCTTGCCACCAGCCTGCCTGTTGGCGTGAAAGTTCAGGTTGCCGTCATACCACTCGGTGTCCTGACTGATCTGTTGTGCCTGTGCCCATAATGCGCAGAACAGCAGGCAGGATAGAATCATTGCCTTTCTCATCTTTACTTTCATTGATGGTACTTATTGGCGCAAAGATACAAAGAAGTTAGGAGACGGGAGACAGGAGCCAAGGGTAATTCCCCGTTTTTTAACTTTTTTTTGTGAAACACGGCCCGAGGGGTAGCGAAAAAAGTTGTACCTTTGCATCGTAAATGTCAGTAGAAGTTATGTGCTTATCCAAGGAAAGAATAAGAAAGGGTTTTGCTGCAGCGGTTGCCGTCTGCTTCGCAACGATGTTTGGGCCGCAGGTGTATGCCGATTTGAATGTTCCTGTATCCGACGGGGTTGTCCCTGTGGCCGAGGAGGTTGCGGCGGGTGCCGCCGTCTGCCAGAGTCTGCCCGTCATCCGCATTACCACGGCTGGCGAGCTTAATCCCCAGGAGAAAGTGGGAGCCCACATGTCGACCGACGGCTATGATGGCCCCATCGGCATTAAGCTGCGCGGGAACAGCTCGCTTAGCTTCAATCAGAAGAAGTACACCATAGAAACTCGCGACGACAAGGGCAAAGACCGCGACGTGAGCCTCCTGGGGATGCCGGCCCACAGCGAGTGGGTGCTGCTGGCACCCTACAACGACGTGTCGATGGTGCGCGACCCGTTGGCCTTCCAGCTGTGGCGCGACATGGGCCACTGGGGGCCGCGAACCGTGATGTGCGAGCTCTACGTCGACGGCCAGTACCGGGGCGTCTATATCTTTTCGGAAGCCATCAAGCGCGGAACCGACCGCGTGAACATCAGCAAGCTGAAGAAGAGCGACGTCAGCGGACGCGAACTGACGGGCGGCTACCTGCTGCGCATCGACACCTACAACGACGACGATGCCACCTTCAACTCGAAGATTCCCGGCATTGGCGAGGGAGGCATGACAAGCCAGGTCGTATGGTCGTGCATCTATCCGAAGAAGAAAAACCTGCAACCTGAGCAGATGGCATACATCGAGAACTATGTGGACACGGTGGAGCAGGTGATACAGTCCGACGACTTTGCCGACCCAGAGCGTGGCTATGCCAAGTATATTGATGTGGCTTCCTTCGTAGACTATTTCATCCATACCGAACTGAGCCTTAATGCCGACGGCTACCGGCGCAGCGCCTATTTCTACAAGGAGAAACAGCGCTCCGACGGTTCGGGAGGAAAACTCTTTGCCGGCCCTGTGTGGGACTACAATCTGGCCTACGGCAACTGCAACTTTGCCAACGCCAATAATCTGGAGGCATGGTGCTTCGAGGGCGCTAGCAACAATCCCACGCCGGCCCTGTGGCAGCGCCTGCTGCAAGACCCCGCTTTCCGCTATGCTGTGAAGGAGCGCTATGAGCAACTGCGTAAGAGCGTGCTCAGTCAAGATTACCTCAACGACCTCATCGACCGTCATGCCGCGAAGGTTGCCAGTGCTTTAGACCGCCACTTCCAGACCTTCCCTGAGCTGTTGGTCGACGAAGAGCGAAAGCTGCAGCTGGCACAGCAGCAGAAGCAGTTTGAAGCGATGCAGAAGCAGTTTGAAACGATGCAGAAACAGGCCGGTGGTGGCCCATTCCCCCAGGGCGGGTTCCCCATGGGTGGCTTCCCCATGGGTGGGGTTCAGATGGGGGACATTCCTGAAGGCGGTTCCCCTACGGGCGGTTTTCCGGCTGGTGGCTTCGACATGGGTGGCGGCTTCCAGTTTGATCCTGTCGGGATGTTTGCCGCTTACCGTGTGAGCAGCTACGACGAAGAAATTGCCGTGCTCAAGCAGTGGCTGGCCGACCGTCTTGCCTTCCTCGACCGCAACATCAGCCGCTTCGACAGCGACTGGCAACCGCGTATTCAGCCGCTCGTAGAGAAGAAGATGGAATTTCCCACCGGCTTCCCTGGTGGTTTTCCTGAAGGCGGCTTCCCGGGTGGCGTTTTCCCGGGTGGCTTTCCTGGTAATGGCTTCCCCGAAGGCGGCTTCCCAGCAGGCTTTCCTGGCGGCACCTTCCCCAACATTGATTCACAACCGAAATGACTCACAGGAACTTGAAGGAATATGGTTAATCAAGAATTGCGCACCGCTTGGGATTTCGTAGAGAACACTGGGCGCAGCATTTTCCTTACGGGAAAAGCAGGGACGGGCAAGACCACGTTCTTGAAGACGGTGGTGGAGCGTTCGCGTAAGCGCCCCATCGTAGTGGCTCCGACGGGTGTGGCAGCCATCAATGCGCGTGGCGTGACCATTCATTCGTTCTTCCAATTGCCCTTCTCGCCCTACGTGCCCGGTGCGAAGATAGAGAGCCGTTTCGACTTCGGCAGGGAGAAACGCAAGATTATTGCCAGCATTGACCTGCTGATTATTGACGAGATATCTATGGTGCGTGCCGACTTGCTCGATGCTATTGACTCCGTGCTGCGCCGTTTTCGCGAGCCAGGCATTCCCTTCGGTGGCGTACAACTGCTGATGATTGGCGACTTGGCACAGCTGACTCCCGTGGTGACTCCCGAGGACGAGCGGATGCTGAAGCCCTACTACGACACCCCCTACTTCTTTGGCTCGAAGGCGCTGCAGCAAGTAGACTATGTGACCATTCAGCTCGAGCACGTCTACCGTCAGCAGGATGAGTCGTTCATCAATTTGCTTAACGAGATTCGCAACGGCCATCCCTCGGCAGAGGCGCTGAAGATGCTCAACAGCAGGGTGCAAGCCTCGGCAAGCCAATCCATCCGTCTGACCACCCACAACAACCTGGCCAACTTCTACAACGAATCGGAGCTACAGAAACTGCCTGGCCCTTCCTATCAGTACAGGGCTGAGATCAAGGGCACCTTCCCCGACTACTCCTACCCCACGGCCGAGACGCTGGTGCTGAAGTCCGGCGCCCAGGTGATGTTTGTGAAGAACGACCCTTCGGGCGAGCACAAATACTACAACGGACGCATAGGCCGAGTGATGGAGGCCAGCGCGAAGCGGCTCACCGTCTTTTGCGAGGGCGACAGCGAAGCCATCGATGTGGAGCCCCTGGAGTGGGAGAACACCCGCTATACGCTCAACGAGCAGACTCGCGAAATTGAGACCGATGTGCAGGGAACCTTCAAGCAGCTGCCCTTGCGGCTGGCCTGGGCCATCACCATCCACAAGAGCCAGGGCCTGACGTTCGACCACGCCATCATTGATGCCAACCAGTCGTTTGCACCAGGCCAGGTCTATGTTGCCCTCAGCCGTTGCCGAACGCTTGAGGGGCTGGTACTTGCCACTCCCTTGCAGGCCAGCGCCATCATCAACGATGCGCGTGTGGACAGCTACATTGCCCAGCAGGAGAGCGAGGCCGAGCGCAGCATCAGACAGCTGCCCGTGCTGAAGCAGGAGTACGAGCGCTACCTGCTCTTGCAGCTCTTCGACTTCCGTGCCGTCTTCTATCTGGAAGAGACTATGGTGCGTATCTTTGCCGAGTTCTTCTACCACAGTCACGCCTCGCTGAAGCAGCTCCACGACCAGGCTCTCCAGTACCTGAAGCAGCGCGTGCTTGACGTGGCAGAGAAATGGCAGCAGCACATTCAGACGATGTCTGTGGACGGCTTGCGCGACGCCGACTTTCTGGATCGAGTCAGGCGTAGTGCCGAGTACTTTGCCGACCAGCTGAACGAAATCCTTGCCAAGCCCATTGAGCTGAGCAAGGCCGTGGAAACCAAGAACAAGCAGGCAGCCCGACGACTGGGCAACGCCCTGCCCGACCTGCGCCAGGCGTGGCTCTCGCGCCGTTATCTGCTTACGAAGATTGCCGAGCAGGGCTACACCGTAGACAATTATCTGCACGAGAAGCAGATGTCGATGCTGGATGCCCTGGATGCCGACGACCCCCGACGCAACGCTGGAAAGACCGCTGCCAAGGGGAGGAAGAAGGCCGCCAAGGAGCCCCCTGCCGCCAAGGAGCCGAAGCCTAAGACGTGGGAAGTGTCGTACGGCCTCTACCGTCAGGGCATGAATGCCGACCTCATTGCCCACGAGCGTGGGCTCACCCTCGGCACCGTCATGGGCCATCTGGCACGCTATGTCGATTCGGGCGACATTCCGTTCAACGACCTGGTTCCCCCCGAGCACCAGCAGGCCATTGAGCGGGTGGTGGGGAAGATTGGCATTGCCGATGGCACCACGCCCATCAAGAACCTCTGTCCGCCAGAGGTTACCTACGACGAAATCCGCCTGGTGCTGGCTCGTATGGGCCTTGTAAGGAAGGGCGGCGCTGACGATAGTTCGAAAGATTAAGACGCAAACCCCATGCTGACGGAGAAGACGATGGAACGGCTGCGGATACTCGCAGAGTCGGCGAAGTACGACGTGTCGTGCTCGTCGAGCGGCACCGTGCGCAAGGGCAAGGAGGGCATGGTGGGCTCTACCGTGGGTGGTGTGGGCATCTGCCACTCGTTTGCCGATGACGGCCGCTGCATATCCCTCCTGAAAGTGATGCTGACGAACCACTGCAAGTACGACTGTGCCTACTGCATCAACCGCCGCTCGAACGACATACCCAGGGCAACCTTGAGCGTAGCCGAACTGGAGGAGATCACTATGGAGTTCTATCGCCGCAACTACATCGAGGGACTCTTCCTGTCGAGCGGTGTGGTGAGGAGTCCCGACTACACCATGGAGCGGCTGGTGGCCATCGTACGCGACTTACGAACCGTGCATCGCTTCAATGGGTATATCCACCTGAAGACTATACCCGGAGCCTCGCAGGAGATGCTGCAAGAGGCAGGCCGCTATGCCGACCGCATGAGCGTGAACATAGAGATTCCCAAAGAGGAGTCGCTCAAGCTGCTTGCTCCCGAGAAAGACCACCAGAGCGTTTTCCTGCCCATGCAGCAGATTCAGCAGGGGGTGCTCGAGAACAAGGAGGACAGAAAGAAATTCCGCCATGCCCCCCGATTCGTGCCAGCCGGACAATCCACGCAGATGATTGTGGGCGCCACGAAGGAGAGCGACCTCGACATACTGCGCATGTCGAACGCCATGTATCAGCAGCCCACCATGCGGCGTGTCTACTATAGCGGCTACGTCAGCGTGAACACCTACGACCCACGGCTGCCGGTGCTGAAGCAGCCGCCACTGGTGCGCGAGAACCGGCTGTACCAGGCCGACTGGCTGATGCGCTTCTACCACTTCAGCGTGGATGAGATAGTGGACGACAATCACGCCCACCTCGACCTCGACGTCGACCCCAAACTGGGATGGGCCCTGCGCCATCCTGAGTTCTTCCCCGTAGACATCAACAGTGCCCCCTATGAGCACATACTGCGTGTGCCGGGCATCGGAGTGAAGAGCGCCGTGCTCATTGTGAACAGCCGCCGTTTCAACCGCATCACATCCTATCACTTGAAAAAGATGGGCGTGGTGATGAAGAAGGCCAAGTACTTCATCACCTGTGGCGAGCTCACCTCGGTCTTCTCGCAGCCCATCGTGGGCATCAACGAACTGCGACCGGAGCGTCTGCGCCCCATGCTGCTGTCGAAGGCTCAGCAGAGACGGGCTGCCGAAGAGCGGCAGCTCACGCTCGACTTTGGGGAAGGAAAACAGTAGAACCGCATAAAAACACCGACCAAGCACATGCAGGTTTACACGTTCGACAACACGCTCGACGGGCTGCTGACAGCCGTGTTCGACAGCTTCAGCCTTCGCCAGCAGGAGGTGACGATCCTGACCGAAGGCGAGCAGCTGACGCTGTTTGCTGGTGAGCCCCATGTGGTGGCATCCGACGAGGAGAAGGCTCAGAGGGTGTGGAAAGGACTGGAGAAGCATCTGCTTGGCGAATCGCTGCGCGTCATCACCATCAGCTGGATGTCGGAAGAGCGGGCACTGAATCAGCCGTTGTTCAATTTGATATGTAAGGTGTTTCGCACGACTACGAAGCCCACCCCCGGGCAGTCTACGCTGCCATGCAGACAATCGCAGGGGATGCGCACCGACATCATGCACAATGCCTCGGATCCTGATGTGCTGGCCGTGAGAAACATTTGCCGCCGCGTGCTTCACGAGCAGTTGCGCATGAAGCAGTTCGTACGCTTTCAGAAGGCGAAGGACGGCACCTATCTCGCCGTGGTGTCGCCCGACCATAATGTTTTGCCGCTCGTGGTTGACCACTTCGAGGACCGATTCCGCGATCAGACTTGGCTGATCTACGACGCCAAGCGTCACTACGGATTCTACAAAGATGCTTCTGGCGGTGGAAAGAGGCCGGAGAGGGCCATCCGCATCTCCTTCGAGGACGAGGCGAAGGTGCCGTTCGACCTTGCTAACGGGAAACTCAACGATGACGTGCTCAGCGAGAGCGACCGCCTGTTTCAAGACCTCTGGCGCACTTACTTCAAGGCTATCTGCATCAAGGAGCGGATGAATCCCAGAAAACAGCTGAGCGACATGCCACGTAGATACTGGAAATACATGACGGAGAAAAACGGCTGAGGGTAGGGCAGAAGGGGGAAATCAACAACTTATTTATTTGCCACGCGCGGTTGCCCTAGCTTCTGCCTGCGGTATGATGCATGCAGCCTGGTAGCCTACAATATAACGGACACCGCGTTTCACCTAGATTTAACATAAATTTAGGCCGTTATTCGCTGAGAGACATAGGGCGTTAGTACTTGAACAATCGTATGAATGGAACAAGCAGCACTACGCCAAAATGCTGTGGGTGCCAGCTAATCATTTCAACAGCTTGATTGGATGGGTAGAATGTCAATATAATTCAAATTTGCGAAAAGCGCCTCGCAATGTGTTTTTTTGGAAAAGCACCGCTTTGAGGGTGGAAAAGGACAGCTTTGAGGCTGAGAAAGCGGTACTTTTCCCCCCTTGAAGCAGTGCTTCCATTTTTGGAGGAATGTAGATGTAAAGAAAATTCGTACCTGATACAGTTTTGAATGGTTCATTTTCAAGCCAAACTCCAGCATCGCCACTAAAGGTGAGAGACCCCCGATAAAGGATTTAATCTGAAAAATGGATACCGTTTTAGGGGATAGTAATAATAGGGAAGACTGGCGTGAGGCAAAAAAGAAAAGCGGCACCGGGGTGTCGCTTTTCTTTTTTGCAAACTAATTCAAGACTGATGTCAGAACACCATCTTGCGGCCGTTCACCACGTAGACGCCACGGGGCAGACCCTGGAGCGTGGTAGCGTTGGCGCGAACCTTGCGGCCGTCGAGTGTGAAGACGTCTGCCGGACGGCTGATGCTCACGGCATGGATGGCATCCGTCTGCTTCACCGTCAGTGTGCCGGGAACATAGGTAAATGCGTAGTTCTGGGCCTCGCCGCCGCTGATGGTGATCTCGTATTCACCGGGCTGGCTGCTTGAGGTGGCTGTCGTGGTTGCAACGGGTAACTGTGTGAAGACCGACTCGTCCTCGCCGTTCTTGAAGCCACTGTAGTGGAGTGTGAACGTTGGGTTGGGCTCTTCCATTGAGCGCTCGCAGTCATCTACGGTCACTTCGATGGTGGCCTTCTCTACAGTCAGTTTGCCGGCAACAAAAATCACGTTGGGGTTGGTAACAGTGCCCAGGCTTGCCACGATGTCGTAGTTTCCAACGGGCGATGTGGCAGTGGCCGTACAGCTGATTTCGGGCGTTCCCTGCAGGGTGCCGCCACTGACCTCATAGTTGAAGTTGGGGTTGGCATCGCCGTAGGTCCGCTTCGTGTCCTTAACTGTCACAGTCACGAGGTCGGCTTCGGTGACAATGAGTTTGCCTGTTGTGTAGGCGATGTCATAGTTCTGCGCTTCGGCACCGTAGACGGTGATAGTGTACTCGCCGGGGGCACTGAGCTCATTGGCCTCACAGCTAATGGTGGGCTGTGTGGTCAACACGTCGCTAGTCTCACCGTTCTTGAAACCGGTGAAGGTGAGTGCGAAGTCGGGCATCGGTTCGCCCTGCTTCTTCGTATAGGTGCCTGCAGCAATGGTCAGTGGAGCCTTCTTCACGGTCAGCGTTCCGTTAACCAAGGTGGCCAGGCGGTTCCCAACCGTTCCCAGGCTTACCACGATGGGGTAGGTGCCCACGGGCGATTGCTCGTCGGCCTCGGTGCTTACTACGGGTGTGCCGCTGAGGATAGCACCTGCGGTAATGTCGAAGGCCAGCGTTGGGTTCTGGTCGCCATATTCGCGCTCGGCATTGCGGGCGGTGATGGTGACGGTGTGTTTGGCCTTCATGTCGGCGTACTCAGCAGCGGTCATCAGCACCAGCTCGTCGGGGGCGGTGGCTGAGACGGTGAGGTAGGCCGTATTGCGGGGGATATAGTCAACGTCGGACTTGACAAACGCCAGTCGGCCGTCGCTGGTTGTTCCCAGCAGACGCATCGTTGCGGGGTCGTTAGCTACGCGGTTGTCAATATTCTGCATGTAGTCGTAGCGGTTGAAGAAGACACCGGTAAGCTTGTTGTCACTGATAGTGGTAGCGCCGGTAACGCCAATGTTCAGTTTGTTGTCCTTGGCCACGTTCGACGGGCTGCCAATGATGACGGGCTGGCCCTTGGCAATGGGGCCACTCAGCTCTTCCCATACTGCCACACCTAAAGCCTCGTCGGTCAGCTTGACGCTGTAGGCCTTGCAGCTGCTGGTGTTGAAGGAAAAGGGGAAGTCGGCATAGAAGGTCTGATAGAACATGTCGCCGGCTTTCGTCTGCGGTGCCACGCCAAAGTATTGGCCGTCGGCCAACGTGACTTCATTGATGTACCACCAGCGGCGGTCTCTGTGCTCGGCTTTATTGTATATCTTTGAGAGTTGCTCGGCAGTAGGCGTGATTACACGGCTCCAGTCCTCAATGATTTGGTCAGTCTGCTCGTCAATGTTCACCTGCTCATAGAGGTACTTCGTCAGTCCTGACTCGGTGGCGTAGGCTGCCCAGGCGCCGTCTTTCTTAGCCAGCTGCATGTAGTAGTGCACTAGCTCGTAGGTGTCTTCACCCTGGGCCTTCAGTCGATAGCCGCCAGGGTCCTTCTTGATGTAGATGACAGAGGCGGGGTCGGTCTCCACCTTGTCGAAGCCACGGATGGTTTCAAGGGCTCGCAGGTCGGCTGTCTGCGTGGTGGCGTTCAGACCTCCCTGATTGTGAGTCACGATAATGTAGTTTGTAGTTTGTTTGTTCTGTACACGGTAGTAGCCATCAGGCAGCACTTCCTGAGCCTGAACTGAAAGGGCGGCCATGCAAACGGCGGTGAGTAACAGTTTTTTCATTTTTCTTTTTTTATATTTAAAAGTCTGGCTTTACTTCCTTATCTTTTTAGAGATATTAGAAGCAAGGCCAGACTTCTTTGGTTATAATTCAGTGTTCAGCTTTGTGATAAGCTGTTGTTTACTGAGCGATACAGATAGTGACACGGTTCTTGTTGTTCTCGGCGAACGGCTGCTCGGTGTCGCCCTTGCTGTCGGCAATGATGCGCGAGCGGTCGATGCCCTTCTTTACCAGTTCCTCAACCACAATCTTCGAGCGGTTCAAGCCAAGGCGGGCGTTGATGGTAGCGTTACCAGTGCCCTTATCAGCATAACCAGTAACGGTTACCTTTGCCTTCGGGTGCTCCTTCAGGTAAGCCACAACGTCGTCAACCTTCTGCTGCTCGCCAGGAGCGATGTTGCTCTTGTTGATGGAGAAGAAGATGTCGCGGCGCAGAGGCTCGATAACTTCTTCCTCCTCGGGACAGGGAACAGGAACTTCCACAATCTCCTTCACAATCTTCTCGCGGTATTCAATCTTGGGCTCGGGCTCGTAGATTGTCTCAGTGTGGTAAGTCTTACCCAGGTTGATTTTCACGCCAGCCAGTGCATTGAAGTACCAGTCGCTGTTGTCAGCACGCTTCGAGTTGTAGCGGTCGCTCAGGGTGTTGGCCTGCATCTCGAGGTTGATCGAGAAGCGGTCGTTCAGGCGGATGTCGCCAGTAAGACCGAAGTGAACGTTCAGCAGAGTTTGCAAGTCCTTGTCCTTATGAGGCTTGCCCCACAGGTAGCGGAAGGGCTCGAATCCAGGCAGGAACGTCTGGCCCGAGTTCATCATCTGCGTGTAGTATTTGTTGGCCTTGTCGTTGCCCCAACCGAAGTTGGCACCGATACCTACGAATGCACCCAGGTTGAAAGCACGCATGGGGTTATAGTTGCCCATAATCATGTTAGAGAGATTCACGGTCAAGTCGGCCATAGGAGCAATGTACTTCCACGACCATTCCTGGCGGGCGCTGATCTCGTTGCCGTTGAAGTCGTGGAAGGCTTCAGTACCGGCCTTGCTTTGCCAAGCATTAACCGAGAGACGTGCACCGATGTAGGGTGTGAAGTTGTAGCCAATGGCACCCTGCACGTTCCATGACAGCAGTTTCTGGAAGTCTACCTCGCCCAGAGTGTACTGTCCGCCGATGGGCTGCAGCTGCACATACCAATGGGGTTCAAAGATATAGTCCGTGCGAAGGACTTTGCGCTCCTGTGTGCCCTGTGCCGATGCTGAGATAAATCCCAGCATCAGCATAGCAGAAAGCATTATTTTCTTCATATTCATAATCGTCAGTGTGTCTTTTTAACTTTGATTCGACATTACTTGATTACTTCACCTGTACATAGTACTTCTGGGCGATGATGTGGCCCTCGTAGTCCATAGCCTCGAACAGGATCTCATAGATGTAACCCTTGCCAGCCTGGCCGACGAAGTGAATCAGGTTAGTGTTGCCGGGCAGAACCTTGTTGAAGGTGCAAACGCCCTCCTGGAATGTGTTGGCTGCAGCCTGGATTGCCTTCAGGTTGGCATCGCCACCCTTAGCGCTCTTTGTGCGGTCGCTATTCCAAACGTTGGTCACGCGGGCAAACTTCTTGTAAGCAGGTGCAAGGATTTCAGCCGTGTAGGAAGTGGTAACCAGATTGAACTCGGCATCGGTAACCTTTGTAGCCAGCTTAGCTGACTGTGAGAGGGGACGGAAGCTATCGTCGGCCTTCACGAACACCTTGGGCTCAAGATAGATGCGGCCGTTCAGGTACGGAGTGAACTTCTCGTTGAACTTGTCGAGGTAGCCCAGCAGGTCCTTCTTGACGTCGTTCTTGGCCTCCTCAATCTTGCCTTCGATAGCCTGGACAGCCTTGAGCAGATCGTTCACGTCATCCAGCCACGTGTTGATCTTGTCGATCATGTCGTTGATGTTGTCGAGGGGCTCGGTCATATCGTTGTAGAGGCCCAGGATGTCTTCGCTGAGATCCTTCTCGTAGGTGAAGGAATAGGTGATGTTCTTCTCAACGCCCTTATCGGCATGAGCTGTCAGTGTCTGCTCGGGAACGAAAGCGATGATGTGGTTGTCTGTTCTGTATTGAGGCAGCAGTCTGCCATTAGCATCGAACCATGAGGGATCCAGTCCTTCGGGGTTAGACTTCGTGGTGGGGTACACGGCCTGGCGAGGCACTATTACAGTAGCCTGCAGCTCGTCCTTGCTGATGTTGACATCCTGGTTGATGGTGAACTTCACCTCTACGTTGAATGCTGCGAAGTCGGCCTTGGTCTTCTCCTTGATGGTGATCTTAGAGATGGTGCCGATGTCGTGGATTTTCACGTCGTTCAGACCGAGGTCGATCTTGATGCCGTCGATCATGTCACCAATGAAGTCCTCCAGCTTCTTGATGCCGGGAACGTTGGAGAATGTGAACTCGTCAGCGAAGTTGTAGGGCAGTGCGCGAACGGCTACAGCAGCGAGGTTGTAGGCCGATGTGTACTGGTGCTCCACTTCCTTCTCCTCACCGTCGACCACCTCGTAGCTCTTGTAGGTAGCCTGGAGTGCATAGCGGTCGAGGATGTTGCTCATGTTCTTGTAGACAGCGACAGCAATGGCGCTGGCGTTATTCTGGTCGCTTTGGGGCTTTTCGCGTGTAAGGATCTCCTTCAGAGCAGAAGCGGCGCTCTTCAGCGATGTGGCATCGTAGCGAGGCATAGCGGTCTCGATGTTGACCAGCTTAGCGGGAGCTTCGTAGAAGTTCATTGAACCGGCACGAGTGTAGTCATAGCCGAATGCGAGCACGTGGTCGCTCTTCTGCAGTTCACCGAGTGTGATGCCTGCTTCCTGTCCCTGGCTGTTGAGCAGCTTGAGTGTCTGGCCGGCGAAGTCGATGGTGCTGGGGTTCACGGTGACGTAGATGGTACCGGCGTTGTCGTCATCGTCGAGCTGTGTCAGCTGATCGGTGGCGAATGCGGACTTAGTTACGCCCTCGAGGTCTTCTGCATCAACGGTAACGCCGCTAACGTAGTCCTTAGCCGAGGTGTTGGGGAAGTATACTCCTCCGGGCACCTTGATGTAGCCGTAGTGAGCAGCAAGTACGTTTGACTGGATGCCGATGGGGAGTGCGCCCTCACCATAGATGGGGTTAGCGCATCCGTCGATGCGAATCTCGGTCACGATGCCCTTGATGCTCTTCGAGTTGGCGAGTACGCCCTTCTCCACTACTTCGAGGCGATCCTTGATGTCTTTGATCTCGTCCTTGATGTCTTTGATCTCGTCCTTCAGTTCCTTGTCGGCAGCCTTGTAGGCCTCTTCCACCTTGCTGATCTTGTTGGTCAGGGTGTCGATGTTAGCGCGAGCGAACGAGTCGAGCTGCTCGATGTTCTTCTGGATGGCGAGCACCGAGTCGTTGAGCTGACGGATAGAGTCGCAGTGAACGTTGTAGACGTGCACCTTGAGGTCGCTGAGCTCGCTCTGCAGGTCGAAGATGTCGCTGTTGATGTCGGCGATGTTCTGCTTCAGCACGCTGTCGGCCTTCTTCAGGGCAGCGATGTCCACGCCATACTGGATGAAGGTCTCCTTGTTGGCATCGACCCACTCTTTGGCGTCCTTAGCCCATGCATGAGCCTCGATGGCAATTTTGCTGAGGTTCAGGAACGAGTCAACGAGCTCGTGTGTGGTCAGCTTCTCGTCGCCGGTACCATACTTGTGGTTGTCCATCAGGCTGTCAACGGCGTTGTTGATGGCGCTGTCGGCATTCTTCAGCTCACCGAGGATGATGCGGATAACGTCCTGCTCCTTGGTGAATTCCTTGATGAGATTGTCAACCTCGGTCTTCGAGTAGAAGTACTTCGTGATGGTGTCTGAAGGCATATAGCCTTTCAGCAGGTCGTTCACGTCGTTCTTGGTGAAGTAGTACTTCTCGATAGAGTCGGTAGGCATGTAGCCTTTCAGCAGGTTGTTGATCTCTTCCTTGGTGTACACCTGCATGGTGTCGAGCTTGCCCTTCAGCAGTTCCTCGATTTTCTCAGAGGTGTAGTACACCAACGTGTCAATCTTGTACTTGTTGAAAGAGGCGATTGTCACGTACTTGGTCAGCTGCTGGTCTACATAAGCCTTGCAGTTGGTGTGGCAGTTTGCGATGAGAGCACGGAGTGTTGAGTCCACCTCATGAAGAGCTTTAGCCTGGTCTTCCACCACCTTGATGGTAATGGGCGATTCGGCCATTGCCTGCTGGAATTCCTGCAGGCGGTCTTCCTCCTTGTCAGTGCAAGAAACCATAGAGCCCGTGGCGGTGACGAAGGCAGCAGCCATGAGCAATCCATTAATAAATTTCTTTTTCATGAACATAATAATTATAATTAAACAAATAATTGATCAATTGTCTTAATGCCAGCCTTTGCACGTTTACCAACGTACTACGGCGCTATTCCAAAAACTGATATGTACAAAATCGTGGCAAAGTTAAGCAATTTTTTAGAATCGAACAAGTTTTTTTGTCATTTTCTTCTTAAAATCTTTATTTGATTGATGATTTGTGCTGAAATGGCAGGTACTTCGTGCTTGTGGAGAGGCTTATTCTGGTTTCTTTTTTCCTTTCCTGACGGCAATGGGCAATTGTGGCGTGAGTTGACTTGAGGATTGCTGTCGTGACGATGAAGCGACTGAGCTGGATTTTGTACCTTGCGAGACAGGAGCGGGAGGTGAATTATCTTGACATTGTAATTTCTGTGAAAAGTAAAGCGCCGCTTTGAAGGTGGAAAAGGACAGCTTTGAGGGGCAAGAAGCGGTGCTTTTCCACCTTCAAAGCGGTGCTTTCCTAAAGTCCTTGTTTTATCGCTTTTTTTGCGAATCTGAATTTTCCTTACATTTTGCCATCCGTGTGAAGGTTACTATGGCAGGAGCTTTTCGATGTCAGTCTGTGGCAGTATGGCCAGTATGGTTTGTCCGTCGGGGGTGTAGTTGACGTTGGAGCAGGCGAAAAGCTCGTTCACGAGCCGCTCCATGTCGTCGTTGCCGAGCACCTGTCCCTGCTCAATGGCGGTGTGGCGTGCCATGCTGAGCGCCATTGCCGAGCGCAGGTCGTCGGCAGGCTGCGCGTTTCCTATGCCGAAAGCGGCGTCGGCCACGATGTTGCGCACCAGTGCCAGGGGGTCGGTGCCCTCGGCGTCGGCGGGTATGCCGGCCAGTGCATAGGTGGCTCCGCCCAGGCTGCTGATGTCGAATCCCATGTTGGCCAGGGCTGGCATCATGCGCTGCATCACCACATCGTCGGAGGGTGAGAACTGCAGCATCTCGGGGAAGAGAAGCCTCTGGGTGGCCGCACTCTTCCGGCTGAGCTGGTTCATGTAGCGCTCATAGCGTATGCGGATGTCGGCCCGCTGCTGGTCGATAACCATCAGTCCCGACTTCACGGCGGTCATCACGTAGCGCCCCTTGTACTGGTAGTGCTGTGGCGACTTGTCCGTGAGGATGTTGCTTGCTGCTGGGACGAAAGTCTCGGGGAAAAGGTCATCGGGTGGGGTGGTTCCGTCGGCAGAACCGCCGCTTATGGGTGCTGCCGTGAGGCCGTCAGCAGGGATGCCGGCCGAGGCGGGTGCAAGTTGTCCGTTGCCCGTGCTGCCGTTGGCTAGCGACGGGCTGGTGGTGCCTCCGAAGGGGTTGTAGGCGGGGTTGTAGCTCACGTGCGGCATCTGCACGGCGTCGCGGCGGGGGTCGAAGACGGGAATGTCGGGCCGACCCTCGGTGTCGAAGTCGATGGCGGGCACCTCGCAGAAGCGGCCCAGGGCATCCTTGACGGTGGCCGTCAGAATCTGGTAGATGCCCTGCTCGTTCTCGAACTTTATCTCGGTCTTCGTGGGGTGGATGTTCACGTCGATGTCGGCCGGCTCTACGTCGAAGTAGATGAAGTAGGGGGCCACCATCCCCTCGGGTAGCAGACGGTCATAGGCGCTCACCACGGCCCGGTGGAAGTAGGGGTGCTTCATGTAGCGGCCGTTCACGAAGAAATAGGTGTGGCTGCCCTTCTTGTGGGCTATCTCGGGCTTGCCCACGAACCCGCTGATGCGGCAGAGGGCGGTGTCGACCTCTACGGGCAGCAACTCCTGACTGAGCTTATGGCCGAAGACGTCGCTGATGCGCTGACGCAGGCTGCCGGCACGCAGCACCAGTAGCTCCTGACCGTTGCTGTAGAGGGTGAAGCTGATGCCGGGATAGACCAGCACGATGCGCTCGAAGGCCGCCACGATGTTGTTCAGCTCGGTGGTGTTCGACTTTAAGAACTTGCGGCGTGCCGGCACGTTGAAGAACAGGTTCTCAACCTTGAAGTTCGAGCCCACAGGACAGGCCACTGGCTCCTGTCCCATCACGCGGGTGCCTTGCAGCGAGAGGCGTGTGCCCAGCTCGTCGGTGGCCATGCGGGTGGTCAGCTCAACCTGTGCCACGGCAGCTATCGAGGGCAACGCCTCGCCGCGGAAGCCCATGGTGTGTAGCGAGAAGAGGTCGTCGGCCTGGCGTATCTTCGATGTGGCGTGCCGCTCGAAGGCCAGTCGGGCATCGGTCTCGCTCATGCCGCAGCCGTCGTCGATGACCTGTATGCTGGTGCGGCCTGCATCGACCACGAGCACGCGGATGTTGCGGGCACCTGCATCGACGGCATTCTCAACCAGTTCCTTGATGACCGAGGCGGGGCGCTGAATCACCTCGCCGGCGGCAATCTGGTTGGCTACGGAGTCAGGGAGGAGTTGTATGATGTCGGACATGGGCTGAGTGCGTTGGGGGGTTAATGAGCCAGCAGGAGCAAGAGCGTGGCTGCGAAGATGACGATGAGCGAGAGGAGCATGGGTAGACTCCAGAGCCACCCGCTGCCGCGCTTGTGGCGGCGTACACCGCTGAACAGTCCGCGGATGTCCTCGTGGCGGAACGGCGGTGGCGGGTCGAGCCCCAGCTCGCGGCGGGCGTGCTGCTCGGCCTCCTTGAGGCGGTCGCTGCGCTCGGAGCTGTAGATGGGACTATGGTAGAACGGGCGGGGCTTCTTCATTGACGGGGACAAGGGCTCTGGCGGGTGCTGTGCGACCGTTGCGGCTATCCGGGCCCGAGGCCTTGGCTGGCGCCGTGCGGCGTTTCTGGGGCTTCAGCTCGGTGCCGGCATGTTTGCCGCGCCAGTGGAAGACGTCTTCAGGCGATGTGGGACGTATGTAGTCGAACCAGTTGAACCCCTCTAGATAACGCTTGGCAGGCGGGATCTGCGACATCGGGTACATCGTGCCGTCGCTCTTGGGTGCCCAGATGCGGCTGGGCTTACGGTTCTCGAGGAACATGCGCAGCAGACTGGTCTCCATGCTTACCATGCCGACATAGGAACTGTCGGAGTCGTCGCGCGGATAGTAGACCACCAGCACGTTGTCCTTGGCCTGAGCCTCGTGAATCTCACCATTGGTGAAGAAGGCAAACATCTCGTTCGACGACACTTGGTTGTACGTGTCTTTCTCGGGCAGCTGCTCAATGCTGAACGCCTGGTTGATGACATGGGCGCGGTCTACGGTCGAGTCTTTCATGTACACTTCTATCACCTCGCCCAGCAGCTGCTGGTTTAGGTTCCACACGATGGGGTCGCGATACATCGTCATGCACGAGTCGAGCGAGGAGTAGACCAGCGAGTCGCATACGGCCTGAATATCTAAACGGTACGCGCGAACTTTATTATATGCGTGTAGTACGCGGTAGACGGAGTCGGTATCGAGGTTATAGGAGAAGAGCTTCAGGGTGTCGGCGTGCATGTAGAGCGTGTCGGGCTGCGAGTAGTCCATAGCCAGGGCGCTGTCGGTGCACAGGGCATAGCCACGTGTGTCGTCGTAGTAGCCGTAGTTGCACGTCATCCGGTTCTTGTTCTGCGTGTCGGTGTATACCACGTCGCGGAAGGCTTCGCTGATGCCTGCCTTGCCGTCGTGCCAGATACTGTCGGCCACGAGCTGCCGCCCATTGTCGTTGATGAGCTTCGAGCGGCCCAGGAGTATGGCCTGCTCACTGTCGGAGTTGTAGTAGGCGTCCTTGGTGTCGACGTGGTTCTCGCCGGAGTGGATGTTCGACGGGCCTATGACGTGTGCCTGCTTCGTCTGGGTGTTGTAGTGCAGTGAGTCGGTGGTCAGGTGGAACTGCTCGTCCTTCATGTCCACGTTGTCGAAGAACATGGCCATCTTCGTGTCGGTGTGGTATTCGCCCCAGTCGCTGATGAGCACCGTCTCGTTGTCGACCATGCGGCCGTAAAGGGGGAAATAGCCGGTGTTCCAGTAGCGGTCGTAGCAGAGTGAGTCGGTGAAGAGGGCGGTGGTGCGGTGGCGCAGCTCAACTTGTCCGGCGGCCTCCATCATCAGCTCGTTACCGTCGTAGCGCCCATAGTGGCTGATGAGCGAGAGGGTGTCGCCCTGAATCATCTTCACGTTGCCCCAGGCCTCGAACGAGTTGCTGGCCTCGAAGAAGTTGGCGCTGTCGCAGTAGAGGTGGGCGCCCTTGTGCTCAAACTCCACGTGCCCCACCAGCACCTGGGCGTTGTTGTTCTGATAGCGGTCGTAGCGCAGCTCGTCGGAATGGCGCAGGAAGATGCGGTCCTGTTCGGGAACAGCAGGGGGCGGGGCGGCAGTGGTGTGCTGTGACGAGGCGGCTGCGTGCTGTGACGAGACGGCTGCGTGCTGTGACGAGGCGGCTGCGTGCTGTGACGGAGTGACTGCGTTACGGGGAAGGACGGCTGCCCCCACCATAAAGCAAAGCGCACACAGAAGCACCGTCATGGTGCTTCTGTGTGCGGATGTCGTGCCGCGTACTGGTGTCTTCCTGTCCGTAGTCACTGGTGGGGCGTTTGTCTTTGGGTTACCTTATCCACCCTTGATATTCAAACTCGCAGTCGCAGTATTGCTTGTTCAGTCGCACATAGGTGCTCTTGATCTTGTTCACCACCCAGTCGTGCAGTACCTGCTGGCGGCGCTTCTCCAGCACCACGTCCTTCATCACCTGGAAATCCTCGGTGATGGTGGCCTTGTGGCCTTCGGTGCGGTTCTTCAGTTTGGCAATGGCGCAGACGGTCTTGCCGCGCGAGTTAATCATCTGGAACGGCTGGGAAATCTGTCCCACCTGCAGCGTGTCAACGGCTTTGGCAACCTCGGCAGGCAGTTCCTGCATCTGGAAGCGCGACGTGTGGCGTCCCGTCTGGTTGGGGTCGGTGGCCATCAGGCCGCGATTGTTACGCGTGTCCTTGTCGTCGGAGAAGAACGACACGGCGTCCTCGAACGTGAAGGTGCCTTGATAGATGGGCTTCAGCGCATCGGGGGTGGTGGCGGTGCGTATGTTCTGCGCCAGCGTGTCGAGTCGTGCCAGCGTAGCTGTCACTGCCGAGTCGCTGACGACGGGCTTGATGAGGATGTGGCGGGCGTTCACCTTGTCGCCGCGCTTGTCGATGAGCTGAATGATGTGGAAGCCAAACTCGGTCTCAACAATCTTCGACACCTTCTTCGGGTCGGTCAGGTTGAAGGCTACATTGGCAAACTCGGGCACCCACTGGCCGCGGCCGGTGTAGCCCAGCTCGCCGCCGTTGCGGGCTGAGCCGTCCTGGGAGTAGAGGCGTGCCAAGGTGGCAAACGACGCCTCGCCGCGGTTGATGCGGTCGGTGTATTCGCGCAGCTGGTCTTTCACGCGGTTGATCTCCTCGGGGGTGATGGCTGGTGTCATCACGATGACCTGCACTTCCACTTCGGTGGGGACGAAGGGGATGCTGTCGGAGGGCATCTCCTTGAAGTAGCGGCGCACCTCGGCGGGGGTCACGGCGATGTCCTTCACCAGGTGCTCCTTCATGCGCTGAATCATCATCTGGTCGCGCAGGTCGTCGCGCATGGACTGGCGTATCTGGCTGATGCTCTGCTTGCGGTATTCCTCCAGCTTCTCGCGCGAGCCAATCTGCTCTATCATGTAGTCGATGCGGGCCTGTACCTGCGACGTCACCTCGCTCTCGGTCACCTCGATACTGTCGATGGCAGCCTGATGGAGGAACAGCTTCTGCACGGCTATTTGCTCGGGGATGGCGCAGTCGGGGTCGCCGTTCCAGCGCATACCGTCCATGGCGGCCTGGATGCGGGTCACCTCGATGTCGCTCTTCAGGATGGGCTCGTCGCCCACAATCCACACCACCTCGTCGACGATGCTGTTCAGCGAGTCTTTCTCGTCGGCCTGGGTGGGTAGCCATGAGGCGACCGCGGCGAATATGAGGATTAGAAATCTCTTCATTAGTGTTTGTTTACGGTGTCTAATACAGTGTTGTCGACCTTGAATGCGTACTTACGGCGCAACTTGGCGACCCACTCCTTCTCGAGTGCTTCCTGGTAGTCGGCCACCACTAGACCGCGCACGTCGGTATAGTCTTCGGGACCTTTGGTCAGCAGCTTGCCATAGACAGCGTTGATGGGATAGTCCTTCAGGTGAGTGGCAACGGTGTCCTTCTTGAAGACGACGCTGTCGATGAGGGCATTGTCGCCGGGCTTGAAGATTCCTTTCTCCACGCGGATGCGGATGACACTGTCGGCGTTGAACGTGGAGCGCAGTGCCTCGGCCCACTGGTCGAAGGGCAGCTTGCGTACGCAGTCGGCCACGGCCTCTACGTCGGCCTGATCCTTCACGTGGTAGGCCATGCCCTTGTAGCGTGGACGGTCCCATGCGTATTTCTTGCGGTTCTTCTTAAAGCACTTGGCCAGTCCGGCTTCGTCCTTGGCGGCCTTGTCCCAAACCAGCTGATTGCTGATTTCGTAGAGGAGCAGTCCGTCGTGGTATTCCTGGATGAGATACTTCAGCTCGGGGTCGTTGGCCGCGAACTCGTTGCTCTTCTCTTCCATCAGCTGTGCCTCGGTCATTTGTCCGTTCGAGGCTTTCACGATGTCGTCCACCTTCTGCTTGGCAATGGCATCGCGCATATTGCGCTGCTCCATGAACTGCAGGATGGCGTCGTGGTGGAACTCGAACGGCTCGAGCATCTTGCGTGCACGGAGCTGTATGATGTGGTAGCCGAAAGGCGACTTCACCACGGGCGACAGCTGTGCTGAGTCCTTAAGTGCAAAGGCGGCGTCCTCAAACTCCTTGACAAACTGTCCGCGCTGTACGAAGGGCAGCAGTCCGCCTTCGCGTGCCGAGCCGGGGTCTTGTGAGAACTTGGAAGCCATCTCGCTGAAGTCGGCTCCTTTCTGCAAGGCGTTGTAGATGGAGTCGGCACGCTGCTTGGCAGTGTCCCACTCGGTCTGCGATGCCTGTTGGCCGGCACCGATGAGGATGTGGGCTGTCTGTATGAGTCCGTCGGGGCCGATGCGCTCCACCGTCTGGTCGTAAATCTTCTTGGCCTCGGCCTCAATGTCGGCATCGGTGACAAGCATGGGCAGAATCTGCTGGTCGCGGTACTGGGCAAACTCCTTCTGGAACGAGGTGAGTGTGTCCATGTGCTCGTCGAGTGCAGCCTCGACCTTCAGCTTGTAGTTGATGAACAAGTCGACGTATTCCTTCACCGACTTCTTGTCAATCACTCCCTCAGAGTTGTTCTTGTTGTACGAGTATTCAAACTCTGAGCGCAGCACCGGCTTGCCGTTCACTGTCATAATGACGGGGTCGTTGGCCGTCTGAGCAATAGCGGCAGCGCTCAGCAGCAGTGCCGCAGAAAGCATTTTCAGTTTCATATCTTTCGTTTTCTTTCTTTAATCGTTGGGTCTTGAATAGTTCGGGGCCTCGCTGGTGATGGTGATGTCGTGCGGGTGGCTCTCCATGACGCCGGCGTTGGTGATGCGTGTGAATTTGGCCTGGTGCAGCGCCTCGATGGTGGCGGCTCCGCAGTAGCCCATGCCCGAGCGCAGGCCGCCTATCATCTGGTAGATGACTTCCTGCACTGTCCCCTTGTAGGGCACGCGGCCGGCAATGCCTTCGGGCACTAGCTTCTTCACGTCCTTTGTGTCGCCTTGGAAGTAGCGGTCTTTCGAGCCGCGCTCCATGGCTTCGAGCGAGCCCATGCCACGATAGCTTTTGAACTTACGTCCGTTGTAGATGATGGTGTCGCCGGGGCTCTCTTCCGTTCCTGCCACGAGCGAGCCCATCATGACGCTCGAGCCGCCTGCAGCCAGAGCCTTCACGATGTCGCCCGAGTAGCGCAGTCCGCCGTCGGCAATGAGGGGCACGCCCGTGCCTTTCAGGGCGCTGTAGACGTCGTAGATGGCGCTCAGCTGGGGCACCCCCACACCTGCGACGATGCGGGTAGTGCAGATGGAGCCTGGGCCGATGCCCACCTTGATGGCGTCGGCACCGTTGTCGACGAGCATCCGGGCGGCTTCGCCCGTTGCCACGTTGCCCACCACGATGTCGATGCCGCTGAAGGCGGCCTTAGCTTCGCGCAGCTTGTCGATGACGCCCTTTGAGTGGCCGTGGGCCGTGTCGATGACGATGGCGTCGGCACCGGCATTGACCAGAGCCTGCATACGCTCGAGCGTGTCGGCAGTCACTCCCACACCGGCGGCTACGCGCAGACGGCCTTTATCGTCTTTGCAGGCCATGGGTTTGTCCTTGGCCTTGGTGATGTCCTTGTAGGTGATAAGTCCGATGAGGTGGTTGTCCTTGTCCACCACTGGTAGCTTCTCAATCTTGTTCTTCTGCAGTATCTCGGCGGCGTCCATCAGGTTCGTCTGCTGGTGGGTTGTCACCAGGTTCTCCTTGGTCATTACCTCCTCAACGGGGCGGTCGAGCTGGCGCTCAAAGCGCAGGTCGCGGTTGGTGACGATGCCCACCAGGCGCTTCTCGTCGTCAACCACGGGTATGCCGCCAATGTGGTATTCGGCCATGATGTCGAGGGCCTGGGCCACGGTGCTGCCCCGGGGAATGGTGATGGGGTCGTAGATCATGCCGTTCTCAGCACGCTTTACGATGGCCACCTCGCGGGCCTGGTTTTCTATCGACATGTTCTTGTGGATGACTCCGATGCCGCCTTCGCGGGCAATGGCGATGGCCATCTGGCTCTCCGTCACGGTGTCCATGGCGGCAGTGACGAAGGGCACGTTCAGTGCGATGTTACGCGAGAAGAGCGTTTTCAGTTCTACCGTCTTGGGTAGCACTTCGGAATAACCGGGAATAAGCAGGACGTCGTCGAAAGTGAGGCCGTCCATCACGATTTTGTCTGCAATAAAAGAAGCCATAACTTATGTACCTTTTTAATAATTGCGTGCAAAGGTACAAATATTATTTGAGATTTGGGATTCGTGGCTTGAAATTTGTGTCCTGCCTTGGTAATTTTTAACACAATGTCGCTTTTTGCGCAAGCACGTGGTGCATTCCCAAGTTCCACATCCGTGGCATCCGTTGAGAATCATAGTTTCTTAATCATGCCTGGACAACAGTCAAGATGGATATTCTGCACACCCTTCTTGTCGTTCACGTGGCCCTGTAGCAAATATACCCCGCTGATTTGTTTCGGAATCTTCATGATAATGCTGTTCGCCAAGCATCGCAATGGCTTGGTTGGAGCGGCAGAATGTCAGGAAAATTCAAATTTGCGAAAAGGGCTGTACAATGGGCATTTTGGAAAAGTACCGCTTTGAGAGCCAAAAAGCACCGCTTTGAGGGTCAAAAAGCGGTACTTTTCCACTCTCAAAGCGGTGCTTTACTTTTTGTGGACATAACCATGTAAAGAAAATTCACAATTGCTTCGGTCTCGTAATCCGAAACCGTCATGCGTGTTAGTTGTCTTATACCATGATACGTCCAGTACTTAATGTCTTGATCAGTTTGCCATGTCGCTGATGAACTTGATGCGCACCAGTCGGATCTCGTCTTCGGAGATGTCGTCGCCGAACTCGTCGTAGGCGGCTTGCAGGTCGTCTTTGTCCTGTTCCTTGAAGAAGTTGTAGATGTCGCGTATGTCCTCGGGGTCCATGAGGTCGTTGAGGAAGTAGTCGATGTTGATTTTGTTGCCGCTGTAGAGCACGATGCCCTCCAGCTCGTCGAGCAGTTCCTCGAAGTCGATGCCCAGAGCGTTGGCAATGTCGTCGAGGGCAATGCGGCGGTCGATGTTCTGCAGTATCTTCAGCTTGCGCATCGAGTCCTTGGCCCTGGTTCGCACCCGCAGGTCGGCCTGCCGCTCTATCTCGTTCTCGTCGCAGTAGCGCTTTATCAGGTCTACGAACTCCTTGGCGTATGGCTGTCGTGTCTTGCCGTCGCCCACGCCCTGGATGCCTTTCAGCTCTTCCAGCGTGACGGGATATTCCGTGGCCATCTGCTCCAGGCTGACATCCTGGAAGATGACGTAGGGCGGTCGCTCCAGCTTGCGCGACCATTTGCGGCGCAGGTCGTGGAGCATGGCCGAGAGGGTGGGGTCGAGGGCACTGGTGCCGCCTTCTGGCATCGACTCGTCGTCGTCGTTGAAGTCGTGGTCTTTCACCACGGGGAAGGCCTTTGGCGACTTGATGAAGCGCTTGCCGCTGGCTGTTACCTTCAGCAGTCCGTAGTTCTCGACCTCCTTCTTCAGGTAGCCAGTGATGAGTGCCTGTCGGATGACGGGATTCCAGATTTTCTGGTCCTCGTCTTCGCCCGACCCGAACTCGTCGAGCTCCTGGTGCTTGTGGGCTAGTATCTCGTCGGTCTCGTGGCCGGTGATGAAGTCTATGACGTAGTCGGAGCGGAAGTTCTCTTTCAGTGCCAGCACGGCTTTCAGCACCGTGACGAGCAAGTCGCGTCCCTCCACTTTCTTGCTGGGGTGCAGACAGTTGTCGCAGTTGTGGCAGTTGTCGGGCAGATACTCCTCGCCGAAGTAGTGGAGCAGCATCTTGCGGCGGCATACCGACGTCTCAGCGTAAGCAGCCGTCTCTTGCAGCAGCTGTCGGCCGATGTCCTGCTCGGCCACGGGTTTCCCTTCCATGAACTTCTCTAGCTTCTGCAGGTCTTTGTAGCTGTAGAAGGCCAGGCAGATGCCCTCGCCGCCGTCGCGTCCGGCGCGTCCGGTCTCCTGGTAGTATCCCTCCAGACTCTTGGGTATGTCGTAGTGTATGACGAAGCGCACGTCGGGCTTGTCGATGCCCATGCCGAAAGCGATGGTTGCCACGATGACGTCGATGCGCTCCATGAGGAAGTCGTCCTGGGTCTGTGTGCGTGTGGCCGAGTCGAGTCCTGCGTGGTAGCA
This sequence comes from Prevotella sp., assembly GCA_024690505.1. Lineage (GTDB taxonomy): Bacteria > Bacteroidota > Bacteroidia > Bacteroidales > Bacteroidaceae > Prevotella. Next base: position 2,211 of record JAILPA010000101.1, on the reverse strand, counting down.
CTGCGCCTTGATGTCGTTAGCTCGGAGCACCTCGGCCAGGTCTTCCACCTGCTTGCGCGAGAGGCAGTAGATGATGCCGCTCTTCCCTGGGTGCTGCTTGATGAAGCGCACGATGTCCTTGTCGATGTCTTTCGTCTTCGGTCTCACCTCGTAGTAGAGGTTCGGACGGTTGAACGACGACTTGAACTCCTGTGCGTCCACGATGCCCAGGCTCTTCTTGATGTCGCTGCGCACCTTGTCGGTGGCAGTGGCGGTGAGGGCTATGACGGGTGCGCTGCCTATGCGGTTGATGGTGGGGCGAATGTTGCGGTATTCAGGGCGGAAGTCGTGGCCCCACTCCGAGATGCAGTGGGCCTCGTCGATGGCGTAGAACGATATCTTCACAGAGCGCAGAAACTCCACGTTCTCATCCTTCGTCAGCGACTCGGGAGCCACGTAGAGCAGTTTTGTGCGCCCGTTGCGGATGTCGTCCTTCACCTGGTCGATGGCGCCCTTGTTCAGCGACGAGTTCAGGAAGTGTGCCGTTCCCTCGTGTTCGCTCAGGTGGGTGATGAAGTCCACCTGGTTCTTCATCAGTGCAATGAGGGGCGAGATGACGATGGCCACACCGTCCATCAGCAGCGAGGGCAGCTGGTAGCACAGGCTCTTGCCGCCGCCCGTGGGCATCAGCACAAAGGTGTTGTTGCCGTCGAGGACGTTGCGGATAATCGCCTCCTGGTCTCCCTTGAAGGTGTCGAAGCCGAAGTAGTGTTTCAGGGCTTCCGTCAGGTTACTCGTTACTGTCTTTTTGTCTTTTGTTCCTTCTTTCATATATTCTTAGTTATAGGCTTGTTCTGCTTGGTTATGAGCTAGTCCTGCTTGGGGGTGAGCGCTAGGCGGACTATGCCAGAGTCTTCATTGACTTGTCGAGCTGTTGCTGTGCATACTCACGTGTCACCTCGAATTTCTTTGTTTTCGTCGACGGCATCTCGAACATGGCGTCCATCATAATGCTCTCAACGATGCTGCGCAATCCGCGTGCCCCCAGTTTGAACTCCACGGCCTTGTCGACGATGAGTTCCAGCGCCTCCTTGCTGAACGTCAGTTCCACGCCGTCCATGGCAAAGAGCTTCGTGTATTGCTTCACGATGGAGTTCTTCGGTTCCAGCAGGATGCGTTCCAGGGCGCGGCGGTCGAGGGGGTTCAGGTAGGTGAGCACCGGCAGTCGGCCGATGATTTCGGGTATCAGTCCGAACGACTTCAAGTCCTGCGGCTGGACGTACTTCATCAAATCGTCCTTGTCGATCTTCCTCACGTTCTGCACCGAGTTATAACCCACGGTGTGGGTGTTCATGCGCTGTGCTATCTTGCGTTCTATGCCGTCGAAGGCGCCTCCGCAGATGAACAGGATGTTGCGTGTGTCCACGGCGATGTATTCCTGGTCGGGGTGTTTGCGTCCGCCCTTTGGCGGCACGTTCACTGTGGTGCCTTCGAGCAGTTTCAGCAGTCCCTGCTGCACGCCCTCTCCGCTGACGTCGCGTGTGATGCTGGGGTTGTCCTGCTTGCGTGCGATCTTGTCAATCTCGTCGATGAAGACGATGCCCCTCTGTGTGGCTTCCACGTTGTAGTCAGCCACTTGCAGCAGTCGTGTGAGGATGCTCTCCACGTCTTCGCCCACGTAGCCTGCCTCGGTGAATACCGTAGCGTCTACGATGGTGAAGGGCACGTCGAGCAGTTTTGCGATGGTGCGTGCCATCAGTGTTTTTCCCGTTCCTGTGGAGCCCACCATGATGATGTTCGACTTTTCTATCTCCACGCCGTCAGGGTCGTCGGGCTGTTGCAGTCGCTTGTAGTGGTTGTATACTGCCACGCTGAGGAATCGCTTTGCCTCTTCCTGTCCGATGACGTACTGGTCGAGGTGCGCTTTTATCTCACTGGGCTTGGGCACGTCTTTTGTGCCTTTGTATTTGCCGTTGCCGTTCTTCGGGTTGTCGCTGGCCTTCGATTGTCCTTCGAGCAGTCCTGACTCGCGCACTATCTGAAATGCTTGCAAGGCGCAGTCTTCACAGATGTAGCCGTTGACACCCGTGATGAGCAGTTTCACTTCCCGCTCGCTTCGTCCGCAGAAATTACATGTTTTCTTCATTTCTTTACCAGCACCTGGTCTATCATGCCATATTCCTTGGCCTCTTCGGCCGTCATCCAGTAGTTGCGGTCGCTGTCGGCCCACAC
>JAILPA010000056.1 GCA_024690505.1 Prevotella sp. | reverse complement strand
CTTCACCTCATGTGTGCCTACGGAAGGCAAGACGTTCGTGGCTACGAACCTCGGCATGTCTCTCGCCTTGCTGGGTAAGCGCATCCTCATCATAGGTCTGGATATCCGCAAACCTCGTTTGGTACGCCTCTTCGGTCTGCCCTCCACAAAGCAGGGCCTCACCAATTATCTGGCAGCTAACAAACCTGATTTCCAGTTGCTGGAAGATCAAATCATTCATAGCGTCATGAATCCGAACCTTGACGTCCTGCCTGCAGGTATCATTCCTCCCAACCCGGGCGAGCTCATCACTCGTGAAATCCTGGACCAGGGCTTCGAGCATCTGAAGACTATCTATGATTACATCATCGTCGATACACCGCCTGTGAGCCTGGTCAGTGACACCTACGAGTTAGGACGCCTCTTCGACGTGACCTTCTTTGTGGTGCGTTCCGAGGTGACGGCCAAGGGCGACTTGGAAACGATCAACCGCGCTGCCAGCGAGAATAAGTTGCCTAAGGTGAACATGGTTCTCAACGGTGTGGACCTCAGTAAGAAGAAGTACGGATTCTATTATGGCTATGGACGTTATGGCCGTTACAGCAAGTATGGCACATACTATGGCCGTTACGGTCACTACGGTGCGTATGGCCACTATGGTGACACCCGACAGCACCTTGAGAAGTAAAAGGTCGATAACAACGATAAAGCCCCGCCATTCAAGCGGGGCTTTCTCGTTGTAACCCCAACCCATATAAAGCATTTCCCCTGCACCAGTAGAATAAAAACGTCGTATTCACTGTTTGTAGAGGAAATCGGTCTATAGAATTGTGGTGAGAATCCCCTGTGTTTTGTGAGAAGAACACTGGCCTAAGCTCTGAATGTCCAGTGTCAAGATACTCGCTGTGCAAGGCAATAATCTTCGCTGTGTAGGGCAAAAGCCTTCGCTGTGCAAGGCAAGAATGTTCTATGTCCAGGGTCAAGAGCCTCGCTGTGCACGGCAAGAATGTTCTATGTGCAGGGTTAAGATTTTGGCTGTGCAAGGCAATAATCTTCGCTGTGTATGGCAAAAGCCCTCACTGTGCAAGGAAAGAATGTTCACTGTCCAAGGCAATAACTCTTTTGAAGTAGGGTCTAAACCTCTTTGGGGCAGGCTCTGTTCTTCAAATCGCTTAGGTGTATTCTTCGTTCCATGTCGGTGAATATCTGTTCACCGACGGTGAATAACAATTCACCGACGATGAACAGCTGTCCATCGTCGGTGAACCGATTATTATGTTGGGCTATATTTTCGCCTACTTATGACATGAGGGGTACCTCGTTATCTGGGTGCAAATATACAACATTATTTTGAGATTTCCAAATTTTGCGGGTATTTCCCTGTCATCTCAGGCCGATAGGAACACGAGCGTAAGCTGCGTTATGCCCGTCCGCAGGAGCTGAATCCGTTTATCCGTGCATCAGATGTCCGTCCTTCTTACTTGGACAGAGCGATGACGAGGGCGACAATGCTGGAAACGACGCCCAGGATGCTGGCACCCGTGCTCAGGAATGTCGAGAAGGCAGAGCTGCGCACGTTCTGGCTCTTGTTGGGCTGCACGTAGATCATGTCGTTCTGCTGCACGTAGAATGCCGGACTCTCGAAGATGTCTGCCTGCGTGAGATCCAGATGATACATCGTGCGCTGTCCGTTGGTCTCGCGGTAGAGCGTCACATTCTTTCGGAGAGCCTGGTCGCTGACATCGCCGCACTGTGAGAGGACGTCGAGCACCGTGTTGCGCTCTGAGGTCAGGCTCACCACGCGAGGAGACCTGACAGCACCGAGCACGGCGACACGTGCATTCAGCAGTCTGACCGTCACGTCGGGCTCCTTGATGATGTTCTTCTCGATGATCTTCTGCTCGATGGCTTTTGCAGCTTCGTCGGAGGTGAGATCCTTCACCAGCACCTTGCCCAGCATGGGCAGACTGACGAAACCCTCATTGTCGATGGTATAGCCATAGACCGAGCCCATAGAACCGGCATTGCCATAGCTGAGGTTACCGCCATTGCGGGTGCCGCTACCCATCGTCACGTCGAGGTTAAACACTTCCAGCAGTTCCGGTTGGTCGCAGGTGACCTTAATGAGAATCTGGTCGGCGGGTTTCAGACGCATCTCATACATCTGCAGAATCTGCTGTGCTTGGGCGAATTTCTCGTCCGAGCCTTGGAAATAAATAATCTTCTTTGAACTAACACAAGAAGACAGGCACGCAGCGGCGGCTACCACCGTCAGGGCCATGAATATCTGTTTTTTCATACTTTTCATGGCGCAAAAGTACTGACTTTTATGGATATGAGCAAGGAAAAGAGCAAAAAAAAGCCTGCGCACGCGCGCAGGCTTTAAATAATGTAACCGTGTGGCGCAGGCCACAAGGTTCCTTTTGCTTACTTCACCAGCACCTTGCGGACGTTGCCATCGCTCATGCGAACGATGTTGATGCCGCGACGCAGGCTGTTGAGCTGTGTGCCATCGATGGAGAAGACCTGACCAACCTTGCCGGCAGCGGTGATGCTGCTGACGCTGCTGAGTTCCTCCTGGAAGTTAGCACCAGTCTTGCCGAGGAAGAAGAGCTTCCAGTTGGTGAAGATGGTCCAGTCGCTTTCGATGTGTGTAGTCTTGCGGATACCGATAGTCATCTTGCCATTCTCGCCCACCTGAACCTTCAGGCCGTTGTTGTACTTCTCATATGTCAGGAAGTAGTTCTCGGCGCAAGCCATGTCGTTGGGGATGAAGACGTCGGTCTCGAGGTTGCTGAGCTTGCCGACTGCGATGGTCGATTCGCCGCTGCCGAGGCTTTCGGTGGAAGCGTCGTCCATGGCGTTGAGCAGGCGTTCTGTCATCATGCCCTTGGAGGTCTCGGCAAACATGTAAGCGTTGCGTACCTGTACCAGAGAGTCGGTGAAGTTATCAGGGAATCCGGCGCGGTAGAAGCCCTGAAGCGTCAGCTCATAGAAGCCGGGCTTGAGGCCTTCGAGCTCCTGGTAGACGTTGATGCTGTCGGTGTTGTAGACTTCCATCTCGGTGTTGGCGGCAGCGCCGGGATTCATCCAGTAGTCAGCCGATGCGCCGGTCCCCCAGAGGTTGTAG
>JAILPA010000026.1 GCA_024690505.1 Prevotella sp. | reverse complement strand
TACTTCACCCGGCGCCCGCATGACATGCCACAGGGACACAGCAGCAGGCACCGCTTCTTGTACTACTTCTTTTCTGTCTATGGAAATCTTTCAAAGAACTCTTCTTCAATCGCCAACGGCGCGTTACCGGCCGAAAGCGGATGCAAAGATACAACAATTTTGCAAACCGCCAAAGGAAAAAACGAATAATTTTTCTCTGGGCAATCATTTTTTTCTGCTTAGTTTACAAAAGGCTTTATCTAATACCTAATTATATTAATATAGAAAAAGTGCCAAATTCTTCGTTTTAGCGAGGTATCGTGACAACAAAGGACAGCTGCCAAAAGTATAACATTGCCTGTTACAGGCTAACATGCCGTGTTTCGCTACGTATCGAGCCGCGTTACGGTTTTTAGAGCGTCCTTTTCTAATGTTAAAGTCAAGAAGCTGTCCTTCTCGAGCAAAGAAGCTGTCCTTCTCAAGCCAAGAAGCAGTCCTTTGTCAGCAACAAACTCTCACAAGCGACAAAATCACCTTACACTTCGTTTGTATTGCTGATATCTTTGACGTATGCGATCCACATAGTCGGCTGTCTCGTTTCCACGCATGTAGCCGTAACGAACCAGGGAGTCTTGGTAATACTGTTGCTGACTAAGTTTAAGAATATAAGGGCGTACCTCCTCCCAACGTTTATCATCATGTCCATCGCGTGCTGAAAGTCGCTGGGCATCCTGTACATGGTAAAGGCCACCATTATAAGATGCCAGCACAAAATTCTGCCGTTCTGTCCGGTCGTGGATGTAGTTAAAGCTGTGTTCCAGTTCGCCAAGCAACCTAATAGCGGCCTCGACATTGCGTTCAGGATTGGTCATCAGGTCACGTGGGAGTCCGAGATGATCGGCCGTTGACGGCATGATTTGCATGAGTCCTTTAGCCCCTGCCCACGACTCTGCTTCGGGGTCGAACGTGGACTCCTGATAGCACTGGGCTGCAATCAGTCTCCAGTCCCATCCAATGGTATGACTATAGCGTTTGAAAAGCCCATCGTAGTGAGAGATGACGCCACGCGACAGCATGGGTGCCGACACGCGACTAACAATACGTTTGCGGCTAAGCAACTCTTGCTCCATTTGTTTCGCCTGGCTCATCATTGACGGATTGTACCATTCATTGAGCGCAGCAGCCAAAACTTTCTTTCCCGCTCCAACTCTCCACCCTGCAGTCAGTGTGTCGGCATCGAGCCGAAGGAAAGCCAAATCGGCATCACCCGTTTGCAGGCGTGCGAACACTTCGGCAGTATCGCGACATAGCTCTATCCTCAAACGAACACCGAGATGGTCGGCAAACTGCTTTGCCAACATATAATGAACGCCCAATTGGCGCCCCATATAATCATAATAAGTATCAGGGCCGGAGATTGTGAGTGCAATCAACTCGCCAGCTTGTTCAATCTGCTGTAAGTCGAAGCAATCGGCCGGAGTCTCTGACTCCTGCCAAGGTAGAAGTGGCTTTTCCTGTTGTCGGGCTGTACAAGCCGCGATAGCAAGGAAAAAGAGGATAAATATACCGTTACGTTCCAATATTCAATGAATTTCGCTGCAAAATTAAGTATTTTATTGCACAATCGAAAAAAAATAACTACTTTTGCATCGTTTTTCAATAAAAAGTCGCAAAGAATCATCAAATCCTCAAGAAACGAATATGCTTAGAATTGCCGTTCAATCCAAAGGCCGCCTCTTCGACGACACAATACATCTTCTGAACGAGGCTGACATCAAAGTGAGTTCCAACAAGCGCACCCTGCTGGTAGCAGCCCAGAATTTTCCGCTGGAGGTGCTTTATCTCCGCGATGACGACATTCCTCAGAGTGTGGCATCGGGTGTGGCCGACATTGGCGTGGTAGGCGAAAACGAGCTTCTGGAGCGTGGAGCAGAGGCTGAAATCATCTCAAGGTTGGGATTCAGCCGCTGCCGTCTGTCGTTGGCCATCCCCAAGGACATCGACTTTCCTGGTCTTGAATGGTTCAACGGCAAGACCATTGCCACGAGCTACCCTGTCATTTTAAAGGACTTCCTTAGCCGAAAGGGCATTGACGCTGACGTTCACGTCATTACCGGCAGTGTGGAGATCAGCCCGGGCATTGGTCTGGCCGATGCTATCTTTGACATTGTGAGCTCTGGGTCGACCCTGGTGAGCAACAATCTGCGCGAGGTGTACGTTGTCATGCAAAGTGAAGCCCTGCTCATCGGACATCCCGGCATGAGCGAGGAAAAGCAAGCCGTACTTAAGGAGATGCTGTTTCGTTTCGAGGCTGTGCGTCAGGCTGAAGACAAGAAATATGTGCGCATGAATGCCCCTAAGGCCCGTCTGCAGGAGATTATCAACGTGCTGCCCGGCTTGAAGAGTCCCACCGTGATTCCCTTGGCTGACAGCGAATGGTGCTCTGTGCACACCGTGCTCGACGAGAAGCGTTTCTGGGAGATTATAGGCCAACTGAAAGAGTTGGGTGCCCAGGGAATCCTCGTGACCCCAATTGAGAAGATGATACTATAATAATTTGGATAATCCAGATGAAGACGATACGCTACCCCGAGCAAAGCGAATTAGACGCTATTTGCCAACGTCCCCATATTGACACCACCCAATTGCTGGCAACGGTAAGGAGTGTGCTCGACGATGTACGCCAACGTGGCGACGCGGCAGTGAAGGACTATGAGCTACGCTTCGACCACGCTCAATTAGACACGTTGGCAGTGAGTGAGGCGGAAATGCACGAAGCAGAGAGCCTGATACCCCAGCCGCTGAAAGACGCCATACAATTGGCCCACGACAACATTCAGGCTTTCCATCATGCACAAGCTTTTATGGAGGTTCGCGTTGAGACACGACCAGGCGTTACATGTTGGCAGCGAAGTGTGCCTATAGAACGCGTAGGACTATATATCCCCGGTGGCACCGCACCCTTGTTCTCGACCGTGTTGATGCTTGCCACCCCCGCACGTATTGCAGGCTGCCGCGAGATTGTGCTTTGCACTCCTCCTGACCGAGAAGGACGGGTGAATCCAGCTATTCTTGTGGCTGCACGAATAGCTGGTGTTAATAGGATTTTCAAGGCTGGAGGCGTACAAGCTATCGGAGCTATGGCCTATGGCACCGAATCAGTGCCTAGGGTTTACAAGATATTCGGCCCCGGCAACCAATATGTGATGGCTGCCAAGCAGCAAGTTTCGTTAGGGCAAACAGCCATCGACATGCCTGCTGGCCCCAGCGAAGTGTGTGTGGTGGCCGATGCTACGGCAAATGCTGCCTTCGTGGCTGCCGACTTATTATCGCAGGCTGAACATGGCATTGATTCGCAAGTACTGCTAATCACCACCAGCGAAGAGCTGATGAACCAAGTACAGAACCAAGTGGCTGCCCAACTGCCCCATCTTCCCCGCCACGAGATAGCAGCCAAAGCTTTGGAGAACAGCACCATGGTACTCGTACACGACCTCGATGAAGCCATGAGGCTATCGAACCTCTATGCTCCCGAGCATCTTATCCTTCAAGTTTCCGACACAGATAGCCTTGCCGCAAAGGTGGTCAACGCTGGCAGCGTGTTCCTGGGGCAATATGCGTGCGAGAGTGCCGGCGACTATGCCAGCGGAACAAACCACACCCTGCCCACTCACGGGTATGCCACGGCCTACAGCGGCGTAAACCTCGATAGTTATTGCCGCAAGATTACGTTCCAGAATCTGACGCCAGAAGGCATCCGCCGTATTGGTCCTGCTGTGGAGTTGATGGCCGAGGCAGAACAGCTGGGAGCGCACAAGAACGCCATGACCCTTCGACTGAAGTCACTCGGCTGACATATAATAATAAGATAAGAACGCCACATGAAAAGTCTGAAAGAACTGACACGCCCCAACATTCATGATCTAGCCCCCTACAGTTGCGCCCGCAACGAATTCTCGGGCAAAGATGCCAGTGTGTTCCTCGATGCCAACGAAAATCCCTTCAACACACCCTTGAACAGGTATCCCGACCCCTTGCAACTGAAGCTGAAGGAGAAAATTGAACAGGTAAAGGGCATTCCTGCCGCCTACACCTTCGTGGGCAACGGCAGCGATGAGGCTATCGACTTGCTGTATCGTTGCTTCTGCCGTCCTAGGAAAGACAATGTCGTGGCCATCGAACCTACTTATGGCATGTACCGTGTCTGTGCCGACATCAACGATGTGGAGTATCGTCCGGTGCTGCTCGACGAGCATTTCCAAATGAGTGCTGATGCATTGTTGTCTGCCAGCGACCAGAACACGAAGGTCATTTGGATTTGCAGTCCGAATAATCCTACGGGCAACGACATGCAACGGGAAGAAGTGCTGAAAGTCATAGACATTTTTGAAGGGCTCGTCGTCGTAGATGAAGCCTATAGCGACTTCTCGCAGCTCCGGCCCTTGCGCTTCGAGTTGCCGCGCCATCCCAATCTCGTAGTGCTGAACACCCTCAGCAAAGCGTGGGGTGCAGCCGCCATTCGTTTAGGCATGGCTTTTGCTTCACCCGACATCATTGCCATCTTCAATAAAGTGAAGTATCCCTACAATGTCAACCTGCTTACTCAGGAGAAGGCCATCAGCGTCCTAAGCGACCGCTTTGAGGTTGACCGGTGGGTACAGTTCATCCTTCAAGAGCGCGACCGGATGGTGGAGGCATTCCGCCAGCTGCCCGTCTGCAAGCAAGTCTATCCCACCAATGCCAACTTCTTTCTGGCACATGTCAGCGATGCCCAAAGCATTTACGAATACCTGGTGGAACGCGGTATCATTGTGCGAAACCGCACCCGTGTGCAGCTATGCCACAACTGCTTACGCATCACTATAGGCACACGTGCCGAAAATGCCGAGCTTATGGGTGCCATGCGCCTGTATGGGCATAAAGAATAAGCAATCACAACAACATATTATACATAACCGAACACAAATGGAAAGAGACAACCAAATCTTCGAGTTGATTGAGAAAGAGCATCAGCGCCAACTGAAAGGCATTGAGCTGATAGCCAGTGAGAACTTCGTTAGCGACCAGGTGATGCAAGCCATGGGCAGCTACCTGACAAACAAGTATGCCGAGGGCTATCCCGGCAAGCGTTACTACGGCGGTTGCCAGGTAGTGGACGAGGTTGAGAATTTGGCCATCGAACGTGTGTGCAAGCTCTTCGATGCTGAGTATGCCAACGTGCAGCCCCACTCCGGTGCTCAGGCTAACGCCGCCGTACTCTTAGCCGTACTGCAGCCTGGCGACACCTTCATGGGCCTGAACCTTGCCCACGGTGGACACCTGAGCCACGGTTCTCTGGTGAACACAAGCGGCATCCTCTACAAGCCCGTGGGATACAACCTGAACAAGGAGACTGGCCGCGTGGACTACGATGAGATGGAGCAGTTGGCACTGGAGCACAAGCCCAAGCTCATCATTGGTGGCGGCTCTGCCTACAGCCGTGAGTGGGACTACAAGCGGATGCGCCAGATAGCCGACAAGGTTGGTGCCCTTCTGATGATTGACATGGCTCACCCAGCGGGACTTATTGCTGCCGGTCTGCTTGAGAATCCCGTGAAGTGGGCCCACATCGTGACCTCGACGACCCATAAGACCCTGCGCGGTCCTCGTGGCGGTATTATCCTCATGGGCAAAGACTTCGACAACCCCTGGGGATTAAAGACCCCAAAGGGCGAAATCAAGAAGATGTCGGCCCTGCTCAACAGCGCTGTCTTCCCCGGACAGCAGGGCGGTCCGTTGGAGCACGTTATCGCTGCCAAGGCTGTAGCCTTTGGCGAGGCTCTTCAGCCCGAGTTCAAAGAATGGGCCAAACAAGTACAGAAGAATGCCAAGGTATTGGCAGAGGAGCTGGTGAAACGCGGCTTCGGTATCGTAAGCGGCGGCACCGACAACCACTCGATGCTCGTTGACCTGCGTTCCAAGTATCCTGACTTGACGGGTAAGGTTGCCGAGAACGCCTTGGTGGCTGCCGATATTACTGTGAACAAGAACATGGTTCCGTTCGACTCGCGCTCAGCTTTCCAGACCAGCGGCATCCGCCTCGGCACTCCCGCCATCACCACACGTGGTGCCAAAGAAGACTTGATGGTTCAGATTGCCGCCTGGATAGAAGAAGTGCTGAACGACCCCACCAACGAGGAAGTCATTGCCTCAGTCCGCCAGCGCGTGAACGAGAAAATGAAAGAGTATCCCCTCTTCGCTTACTAAGCTCAAAGATACCGCCTAAGAAACTGGCAACATCCGTTTCCCATCTACTAAGCAAACCGACAAAAAAACGGACTACTGTGAATTTAGGATTACGAGCTATCACAATATTATTAACGAGTGTGGCTGCGATGAGCGTCGCGGCCACGCCCGTTTTTCTTAAAGGTACGGCTTACCACATCGTATGCAAGCAATTTACTGGAGGCAACGTCGTAGACGGTGCGCAGGCCGGACAACAAACGCCACTGTTTTACCAGACTACCAGCAAAACGACCGACGAGACCTACTGGTTTCTGACCGAGGAGCAGGATGGACTCTTCTCAATCAAGAACGTCAAGACAGGCCAGTTTGTCACCTACGACGGCGTGCGCGACACCTACCGCCGCTATGTCAGCATGACCGCAGCACAGCAGAGCCTTGCCTCATTATGGAGCATCAACCCTCAGGGCGACGGTTACTACACCATCCGCAATGCCCAGCAGACCGACCATATCTGGGACGTACGAGTTGACAGCTATATGGTAGGCACATACTCGAACAGTGGCAACGGTAACCAGAATCAGCTATTCACCTTCTACGATGTAAATGGCCAGCAAGTCAAGGAAGAACAAGCTGCAACCGACCCCATAGGCAAAGGTGCTATAGGCCTGACCATTGATGGGCAACAGCCAGCCTATTCATCATCGACAAAGATTTACCTCTGTACGATACCCCTCGACTGCTTCGGCACCGACTATACAGCCTCCATCCGTTATGAACAGGGCGAAGGCTGTAGCACGCTAAGCATCAACGGAACGCCCGTAGAAAGCGGTAGCTCCTACACATTCTCCAGTTTGACCGGCAGTAAGAACTACACGCTAAGCATAAAACTGGCAGATGGTACCACCGTGACAAGCAACATGACCTTCACGTCGTTGCCCGTGGTAAAAATCTACGGCACGTTCAGCAACGACTACACCGAAGGTAGCATTCTGGTGTACGAGCCCGACAAGGGTGCTCCCGAGCTTCTGCGAATGAAAGCGAAATGGCGTGGCGGCATTACCAACCAAAGCGACAAGCACAAGCGTAACTACCACGTGAAGCTTCTCGATACCGACGGCGAGAAGTTGGAACGCAAGTTCTTTGGTCTGCGTTCAGACAACTCGTGGATTCTGGAGTCGTGCCAGGTCGACATGAGCCGCATCCGCAACCGTGTGCTCACCGACCTGTGGAACGACTATTCCACCCCACCCTACTACGCCGACCAGGAGCCAAAGGCCATGACAGGTACTCGCGGGCACTTCGTAGAGCTTATCCTGAACGACGAATACCGAGGGATCTACTGCATGACCGAGGCCATCGACCGCAAACAGATGAAGCTAAAGAAGTACGACGAGACGACCGGCACCTTTCACGGTCAGCTATGGAAGTCGAAAGACTGGAGCTATTCTGTGTTCATGGGCCACAACCGCGACAACAACAATTACCCTGGCACAGCACCTACAAGCTTCAACAACCGTTCTGAGTCGTGGGATCAGTACTATGTCAAATATCCCGACATCGAAGACGTGACCCCCACCGACTGGCAGACGCTCTACAATGCCGTGAACTTCGTTTGTACTTCTACCGATGCGAACTTCAAGGCCCATGCTGCCGAAGTCTTCGACATGCCCCTGCTCATCGACTATTATATCCTGTTGGAGACCATCCTCTCTACCGACAACCACGGTAAGAACATGTACTTCGCCGTGTACGACAAGCAACAAGACAGACGTGTGACTTTTGCCGTATGGGATATGGACGCCACCTGCGGCCAGCGCTGGAGCGACTCCTACTACCACTGGAGCGGCATGAAGCCCGAACAAGACTACAGCCAATATATTATTAACAATGAGCACGGCGACTACAACCTCTTCCGCCGTCTGCGCCTCACCGATGCCGACGGCTTCAACATGCAGGTGCGCCTGCGCTACCGCGACCTCCGCCAGGGGTATCTAGACACTGAACGCATACTGAACCGTTTCCGCACATATTTGGCCGAGTTCAAGACCTGTGGTGCTGACAAGCGCGAATATGCCAAGTGGAACGGCGACACCGACATCAACCGTCTGTCGCTGAATTTCGACACCGAACTGAGCTACATCGAGGACTGGATAACCCGACGCATGAACTACCTCGACCAGACACGCTTCAAGATAGCCGAGTTGCCGCCATCGGGCATCAGCGACATTATCCGCAAAACAGCCGACACCGACCGTTATTACAACCTGCAGGGACAACCTGTAGAACATCCCACAAAGGGTATCTATATCTTGAACGGCCGTAAGGTCATTATTAAATAACACGCAAGAACTATGAGAAAACTAACCTATTTATGCCTGATGGCGCTGGCTACACTCTCCCTGCCACTGACGGCGCAAGTCCACCATCCCACCCGTTTCAAGCACCTGGCCCGGAGCATGAATGCCGTCTGGTATGCTTCCGACGAGGCCCGTGCTGTGGCCGACAGCACTTTGAAGTACCAGTTCCCCAGCGGCGGATGGGCAAAAAACCACGACTGGCATCTGCCTGCTGAAGGAGCGAAGCTGAAGGAGCGTCAGGAGGTGTGGCAACAAATTCACAGTACCGACGGTGTTGGCAGCACCATCGACAATGGAGCCACCACCACCGAGTTGCTGCTGCTGGCCAAGGTTCATGCCGCCCAGCCTAATAAGAAATACCGCAAAGCCTTTATACGCGGCCTCGACTACCTGCTCAATGCCCAATATCCTAATGGCGGTTGGCCCCAGTACTGGCCACTGAAGCCCGCCAACGATGAGGGACATCCGTTCTACAGCGACCATATAACCTTCAATGACGACGCCATGTTCAACGTGATGCTCATGCTGCGTGCAATTGCCAACAACGAGCAGCCCTACGCAGCCCTGAAGCTGAGCGACAAGGACAGGGAGCGCACGCAGCAGGCCTTCGACCACGGCATCGAATGCATACTGAACTGCCAGATACGCAGGAATGGCAAACTGACCGTTTGGTGCCAGCAACACGACGAGAAGACACTCCAGCCTGCCCGTGCCAGAGCCTACGAGCTAGCCTCATTCACCGGTAGCCACGAGACGGCCTCGCTCTTGCAACTGCTCATGTCGCTCCCCAATCCCGATGAGCGCATCGCTCAGTCAGTGACGGCTGCCGTAGAATGGCTTAAGTTGCATGTTATCAAGGATATGACCGTGGAATACTTCACCAACGCTGACGGCCGACGCGACCGCCGCCTGGTTCATAAGTTCGGTGCAAACGTATGGGCCCGCTACTACGACTTACAGACCGAAGAACCCTACGTCTGCGACCGCGACGGCATCCCACAACCCTCTTTAGAATACATTGGTTACGAGCGCCGCAACGGCTACGGATGGTACGGGACACAGCCCCAGGACATCATCGATGCCTTCCCCGCATGGCTGGAAAAATACAAGTCAAAAACAAAATAATCTCTAAATTATTTGGCAGGAACATATTATTTGCTTACCTTTGCAAATAATTATTACATCAAAGAAGACTATTACTAATCCAAAAACCAACAAATTATGAAGAAACTGTTTTATAGTTTAAGCGCACTCATCGTGTGTTTCCTGTTCGTTTCCTGCGGCGACCCTATCGCCAAGATGGAAGGCATCATTGATGACATCGAGGAGAACGGCAAAGACTGGAGTACAGAAGACTGGGAGAACTGCTTTAAGGACATGAACGAATTGGCACTCACATTCTGGGAGTCGGAACCCGACAAGAAGGAAATTAAGGAATGGGATAAACTTGAAGGAAAGCTGAACAAAGCCATTTCTAAAGCCACAAAGAAAGAAAAAGCTGAGAAAGCCTTTAAGAAAGCCATAAAAAACCTTGAGAAAGACGACGACTTTGAGGACTTGAACAAAGAAGTACAGAAAGCTAGGAAGAAGGCCCTCAAAAAGAACAAGAAAGACGACGATGACGACGATGATGACGACGACGAGTAAGCCGTCATACTAACCATTAGTCATAAAACCACAGGCCTGAGGATTTACACCCTCAGGCTTTTTTTGTACCCATGGCTTTCCTGTGAGCATAACACCAACGGCTCGTCACCTTTCCCCTGACAACTTGCCCCATCTTAATATCCACTCTTAGCCGACATGATATTAGCAATTATTGCTGCCCGCTAAATATCGCAATAGCTTGATTGGGACAAAAAAATGTCAGAAAAATTCTAATACGCGCAAAGAGCCGTGCGACGGGAATTTTGAAAAAGCACAGCTTTGAGGGTCAAAAAGGACAGCTTTGAGGGTCAAAAAGCGGTACTTTCCCACATTCAAAGCGGCACTTCCCTTTTTACAATATTATCCATATAAAGAAAATTCATAATCCGCCACTGTCTTGCAAAGAACGATCCCTTGTGAACATGCTTGCACTTACGACCCCATTGACGTTAATTATTCTAAAAGCAGAAAGATTTCCATGGGTGAAAATACGTGAATTAGAAAAAAAATAGTACCTTTGCAGCCGATTTCAAGAAAAGCGTTTCCGTTCGCGAAACGTATCACTCAGATTATTATTGACAAACCAACGGCCTCCAAGCCGTAATCCCCGCATTGAAATGTACACTAAAGAACAGTTAGAACAGATGGACATAACCCAGCTGATGAGCATTGCCCATGAGCTGGGGCTGAAGGTGAATCAGAATGACCAGTTGGAGAACGTCATCTACGACATTCTAGACCGGGCCGCCGAGAGTGCTGCCAATGAACAGGCAGAAGCTCCGAAGCGCAAGCGCACCCGCATAGCGAAAAAAGACACCGACCGAGTCTACACCGTGAACGGCAAGGATGGCGAGAATATGGACAAGAAGAATCAGCGCCCTGTCATTGAGACACCGTCGCTCTTCAAAGACGAGCCCGCCCCCACCAAAGGCCGCAAGAAAAAGAAAGAGGCTGCACCTGAGGAGGTTGCACAAACAGTAGAACAGGCTACTGACGAAGTTAGCAGCATGACGATGACAGCCGAGAACGCTGACGCCACCACGCAGACACCCGCACCCGCTAAGCGTCGCGGTCGAAAATCGAAGGCTGAGCTGGCAGCCATTGCAGCAGCAGAGGCAGCAGCGAAAGTTGCGGCAGAGCAGGCATCGCAAGACGGACAAGACGGACAGACGGACAACGTTGCCCAAGACAGTTCCGACAACCTGCTGATACCCGAAGCCAACGAACAGTTGGCCAACGACGACGAGGCTCCCGACACCAACATGCTGGAGAGACTGCAGGAGCGCATGGCTCACCGGCAGGCCGACCAGGCAGAGACAATGGGACAGGCACCCGACGGGGTATGGGAAGGCGACCCAGGTGACGGCACCGACTTCATCACCGTGGTAGACCTGCCCATTGAAGATCAGGGAGCCCTGCCCACGCTCGACATCTTCGACCGCCCCGTTTCCAAACAGACCGAACCCGTATACCAGCCCGTAGCACCTGCGCCAGCAACCAGCAACAATGCCCGCTACGATTTTGGCGACATCATCACTGGCAACGGCGTGCTCGAGATATTGCAAGACGGCTACGGATTCCTGCGTTCGAGCGACTATAACTACTTGTCGTCACCCGACGACATTTTTGTGTCGACGCAGCAAATTAAGAAGTATTCGCTGAAGACGGGTGACGTGGTGGAGTGCACCGTGCGCCCACCCCACGATGGCGAGAAGTATTTTGCCTTGTCTAACGTGAACAGCATCAATGGACGCAACCCCCAGGAGGTGCGCGACCGCGTCTCGTTCGAGCACCTGACACCCCTCTTCCCCGAAGAGAAGTTCATGCTTTGCGGCGACCCGCAGACCACAAACCCCTCCACACGCATCGTAGACCTCTTCGCCCCCATAGGCAAGGGTCAGCGTGCACTAATAGTGGCACAGCCCAAGACTGGTAAAACCATTCTGATGAAGGACATTGCCAACGCCATTGCCGCCAACCACCCCGAGGCTTACATTATGATGCTGCTCATCGACGAGCGCCCAGAGGAGGTGACCGACATGAGCCGCACGGTGAATGCCGAGGTGATAGCATCGACCTTCGATGAACCTGCCGACCGCCACGTGAAGATTGCCGGCATCGTGCTGGAAAAAGCAAAGCGAATGGTGGAATGTGGCCACGACGTGGTAATCTTCCTCGACAGCATCACCCGTCTGGCCCGCGCATACAACACCGTGTCGCCAGCCAGCGGCAAAGTGCTCACTGGCGGTGTCGATGCCAACGCCTTGCAGAAACCCAAGCGCTTCTTCGGAGCTGCCCGTAAGATAGAGGGCGGCGGCTCGCTAACCATCATCGCCACTGCGCTTGTGGATACGGGCTCGAAAATGGACGAGGTGATATTCGAGGAGTTCAAGGGTACAGGAAACTCGGAGATACAGCTCGACCGTATGCTGTCGAACAAGCGCATCTTCCCATCGCTGAACTTGGTGCAGAGCTCAACGCGCCGCGATGACCTGCTGCAGGATCAGACCACCCTGAACCGCATGTGGATTATCCGCAAGTTTATTGCCGAAATGAACCCCATTGAAGCCATGAACACCGTCTACGACCGACTGGTACGCAGCAAGGACAATGCCGAGTTCCTGATGTCGATGAACGGATAAATTACATTTACCCAATGTAGTCCCTCTCCTCAGAACAGGACTACCCCAATACATTTTTCTCCGAATCGCTTGGCGGTTCGGAGATTTTTGTTTATCTTTGCCAACGACTATACTAACCGCTTGCGACAGGGCGAGTCAAGACATCGATGGAATCCTGAGACCGACGATGCCATTTGTAGGGCAGGCCGAAGGGGAAGGCGTATACGGACGTTATCATTCTGTATTCTCTAACTTCGCAACTTAGGACTCATCTATGCGAAGGTCTGAGAACAGGGATGAGCGAGAAGTTAGAAACCCCCATGCCTTCTTGTTACCACTAACAAAACAAGAAATGACCGCTGAATTCGGGAGTTCAGGAAGCAGGGAATTGAATCAGAAAAATATGAAAGCAACAAAATTTATGGTGGCATTAGTTGCCTCGTTCGCCTGCGCCATTACAGCCAAAGCACAGGACATTAGCCAGATTGAACAGATGATTGAGCAGGGACAATACAAGCAAGCTGCCCTTAAACTGCGCCCACTGGCCGATGGCGGCAATGCCGAGGCTCAATATTTGGCAGCCACGCTGTTTTTAGAGGGGAAGGGAGTTGTACGAAGCCTGCAACAGGCATTCAAATATGCGAGTCTTGCTGCCGACCATCCGCTTCCACAAAGACCCACACCAAAATCAGAATTAGAAGATATCCCCTCAGACAAAGACGTGGCTGTTAAGAACGCAAAAATACTCACTGCATGGATGACATTTGAAGGGATTGGCACAAAGAAAGACACTTCTTACGCTGCAAATATGGATGTTGCTTTACTAAACGAGTTAGCTGAAAAAGCCTTGAAGGGAGATTACTACCTCCCAGCAAATGAACGTTTAGCTTTTGCTATTTCAAAATTGGCAACTGAGGTTCCTTTGGATAATAATTATCCTGAATATAGAATGAAATGCCTCGCACGGCTTTCAAAGCTATGTCATGGTGGATTAGGAACAAAACAGGATTCGGCCAAGGCTTTGGCTTATGCAACAATGCTGGAAGAGTGTACAGATGGAAGAACGTACGAATACTATGTGGGGGAATTTTTTTATTTAGATTTGATAAATTATTACAAGGAGCATAACGCCGAGATGTACTTTCTTCTGCTTAAAAACAAGAAAAGATATAAGATTAAGGATCCATATTTCTCTAAAAAAGTAAATAAATGGATATATTGTAGAGTCGATTTCGAGAGAGAGAGAGAGAAATGTTTCAAAGAGCTTATAAAATGCTATATTGAAGGCAAGGGATGCCAGAAAGACGAGGAATCAGCAGTTAAATTAATAGACAGTAACTCGTCAATCAATGAATGGGCACTAAGCGATTCGGAAATTTCTGCTGCCTATAAGAGAGTAAAATCTGCTGCAAAAAGACAATCAATAAATACAATAAAAAACATAGGACAAAATTTGGACGAAGAATCGCTCAGAAGTTTGTTCAAGGAATATGTTGCTGCCCAAGATGCTGATATATTTAGGGAATGGTTACGTCAGGCTGAGGCCGGTTCTCCTTCTGCCATGTGGATGGTCAGTAAAATCTATGAGATTGGGGCCGGTGTGCAAAAGGACATCATAAAAAGCAGAGAGTGGGCACAAAAGGCTGTAGACACAGGAATGCATGGCATTTGGGAAGAACAGCACATACACCTGAAAAGTATTCCTCTTGAAGCTGGTGAAATTTGCAACCAAAAAGTTGTAATAAGCAGCTTTACAGAAACATCCAGCTCAAAACTTGTTTTGAAAACTATAGACATGGAAATTAAGGAATATAATGCGAATGAAATAAAAAAGGAACTAAAAAGTAAACAAAGAACCTTTATATGGCGTGACGCACTGCTTTTGCAATATCTAACTTCTCATCTCAAAATTTATGCTGAAGCAAGAAAAAGAATTGGACAACCCATGCCTGCAGGCAAATACTGGGCATTTACTGGCACATGGGGAAAAGAAGAGGCGTGGCTTCTGACCGTGAATACCGATGGGGAAATCTCTGAAAAAAAATCTATAAAGAACCTTACAAAAAGTGAACAAGAACAGCCTTGTCATTTTTTAGTAGAGCATGCGCAATATATTAAGATAAAGCAAGGTGAACCAATTGTATATCAATAAATAATTATTATTATCGAGATAAAGATATGAGAAATTTAATAGAGACGCTTGCATTTTTATTTGTAATTGTATCGTTGTGCGGTTGTGGAGGACAAGATGAAGGAAGTCACCGTCTCAGCTATCTGGCAGTACAGATGAACAAGAATGCCGACTGGAGCATCATTGATAAGGACGGCAATGAAGTGGTAAAAGAAGAATATCCTGCCGATACGGAAATATCGGACGTTTCGGACGAAGGCGCTTTTTGGGTGAAGAGTGGTGATAAGTACCAACTGTTCATCATCAGCCAGCCCAAGAAGCCGCTCATAGACGAGGAGTTCACACAGGCTACCAACTTCTCTGGCAATCGGGCTGTCGTCGGGAGTCCCAACACCCCCATCCGTGTCATTGATACCGAAGGTCATGTTGTGGCAACGTTGAGCAAAGATATCAAACGCTGTTTTGAGTATTACAATGGCTATGCCGTCGTTCTAAATGCCAACGACCTGTATGGCGTTATCGATCAAGATGGTAAAATGGTATTGAAACCTGCCTACACAGACATAAGAGGCGTGTCTAAAGGACTAGTGATAGGCAGGAAGCAAGAAGATGATAAGATCTGGGAAATTATTAACATAAAAGGAGAGAAACAAGGTGAGTTTAGCACAGAGAAGTATGTACTGTATTCTGTTTCAGACGGGAAAATCGTTGTCGGACCAACCGACAACCCATCAGGTTCCATCAGCATTCTGAATGAGAAAGGCGAGAAGATGTTTGATATCCACAAGGCACCGAGTTACAACAACCAAGATGCGTATTATAAGGATGGTTTTCTCGTGTTTACCGATGCCTCAGGTAAGATGGGCGTTGTAGATGACAAAGGTGAGCTACAGATTCGTGGCCGCTACGAGGATATGCACAATCTGGGACGTGGAGAGTTTGCTGCCAAGAAAGGCGATAAATGGGGGGTGGTAAATGCCAAGGACGAAACGCTCGTTGATTTCGACTTCACTGACTGCTTCCAGCAGGCACTTGGCGACAACTTCCTGATAAGCAACGGCAAAACATGGATGCTCATGAACAGCGAGAACAAGGAGGTGACATCCTTCATCAAGTTGGGCGGCATCGGTCACGACTTTTGGGCTGACTACGTTGACATAGAACATCTGGTGCAGTGCACGGCCGAATGGATAGAAAGCTATGAAAAGCCCGTCACCGCCAAGCAGTTGGCCGATGAGATGAAACTAGACATTGACCGTTTCCACTACGCCAACAACATTGTCCGCGACGAAACGCTCGACGGCAAGATGGAGGTTTCCACCCATATACAGTTCTTTAGCAACATGGCCGAGGAGAAGACACACATAGAAAAAGTGAACGACGGATGGTTTACTACTGATAAGGTGGTAAGCGACGGATGGTCATGGAGCACAGGGCCGTTCAGCATTATCAATGGTAGCATAGATTTAGATAACAGCATTGACGACGTCACCTTTATCAAAACATTATACGCGCGAATCAAGCAGACGCACAAAGAGGTGAGCGTAGGTGAGTACACACGTACCGTTAATATACAAGGTAAGACGTTTACCTACGAGGTGAAGATTAGAGATTCGGAAAGTGGTATCGACTGCACCATCATTCTCGTATCCGACCAAGTTCAAGAGGACTCTTTGCCCTGAAACGGGCTCACAAGGACAATGCCGAGTTCCTGATGTCGATGAACGGATAACTCATTTCATCATTTTCAGGCACAACATGGTGAGGTCATCGTTGGGCTCGGCACCGTTGCGGAAGTGTTTCACTTCGCTCTGCAGAGCCTCTACGATGTCATGGGTTGTGCTCGATGGCATAGCCGACAGAATCTTGATGATACGCTCCTCGCCAAACTGCTCCTGCTTTGGGTCCTCAGCCTCGTTCAACCCGTCTGTATAGAGCAGCAAAAGGCGGTCGTTGAAGTATTCTATCGTCTCACCCTGATATTCCAGTCCAGGCCACAAGCCAATGGGAGCGTTGGGCTCCATATCGAGGAACGAGAACTGACCGTCTTCGTTGCCTATGACTGGCGGATTATGACCGGCATTACAGTATTCCAGCAGTTTCAGTTTCAGGTTGAGCCTACAGATGATCATGGTGACAAACATGCTCTGCTCGTTGTTCTCAGCCAGCTCTGCATTCATGCTTGTGGCAATCATGGCGGGGCTCATGTCCTGCGTGGCCAAGGCATGGAAAAGGCGTATGGCCTGAGCCATGAACAGCGATGCGGGCACGCCCTTTCCGCTGACGTCGCCAATGCAGAAGTAAAGCTGATGGTTGCTAAGCAGATAGCCGTAAAGGTCGCCGCCCACCTCTCTGGCAGGCATCATCGAGGCAAAAATGTCCAGCCCCTCATAGTCAGGCGTTACCGTGGGCACCATCGACATCTGTATGTCTCGGGCAATGCGCAGCTCACTCTCCATACGTTCCTTCACAGTGGTAGCCTCCTCCAGCTGCCCGTAGGCCGTCTTCAACTCCTCGTGCGCACGAGACAGCCGGCGCTGGGCCCGTTGGCGCACAATGGTATAGATAGTGAACGAGATGCTAATCAGGATGAAAGCAGCCGCGAGGCCTATCATGCGGCCCCGAGACAACCTTTCCTGCTGATGCAGTATCTGCTCTTCCTTCATGCGTATCGTCTCCTGCTCCTCGGCATCCTCCAATTGCGACCTGATGATGGCTGAGTCGAGTCGCTGGCATATCTGGTTTGCCACGGCATTAGCCGTGTCGACGAAGCCAGCCATGGCATTCACATGATACTTCTTCAGCAGGAACTTCTGGATTTCCTCCATCGAGAAGACCACCTGCTCTTTGACAAACACCTCGTCCAGATGGTGCAGGTTGTCGGCAGCCTCCTTCCAATTTCCCGACATCGACAGATAGTCGCTGGCATCCAGTTTTCCCTCTAAACTGTTGGCAAAGTGTGTCTGCTGGTACTCTGCAAAAGCCTCCGCTGCTTCCACCTGCCTTCCGAGCCCCTCAAGACCGATGGCCATGAAAATCTTATATCGCGCCCACTGTTTGTCGATATATGCCTCATCATCGGCATATCGCTGCTTATAGTCTTCTAATAGTCGGCCCAAGCGGTCATTCCACATAAGGCCCTGGTCATAGCGTTTCTCGCTCAGCCAGCCATAGGTAATGTTGATAAATCCAACCACAGCATTGCGATACGCCTCCTTCGAGTGTTCAGCGCCAATATGGTCTAAGTGCCGATGATAGGCTTTCTCGAAGAGCTCGTTCACGAGCGAGTCCTTGGCGTTGAAGTGGGCCTGACAGCAGCCTTCGAAGATGAGCAAGTTCGTATAGTCGCCCGATGCCGTGAAGCCATGTTTGTCAAGCCTCGTCAAGGCTGGTTTTAGCATCTTCAGTGCACTGGAGAAATTCAGATAGCGGATATACAGTCCAGCCAGATAGCTGACCGAACGGGTATACGTGGTCAGCGAGGCAGCGTCGTCAGCATTCTCAACAGCATTAATTGACTCTTTCCAGCAGAACTCCGCCGTTCGCCGCTGCATCATGCGATAGTAGGCAAAGCCCTGCCAAAAGTAGCTGTCAGCCTCGCTCAAGTCGCCAGTCTTCTCCAGACTGTCGGCCAATGCCAGCAGACGGTTGTAGTCTCTCTCACTACTCACAGCATCCATCATGCGCTCCGCCTCGGGCCGTGTCGCATTCCCTGCATCGCCACCGCACCCCGTCAGCAGGGGCAGTGCAAGCAAGAGCAAGACGAATGCCATCAAGACTGGAGAACATATAAGTCTCGGTTTTATCATGCCAACAATATATTTATTTCGTCTGCAAATATACTACTTTTTCACAATATTGACAACACTTATGGTAACTATTTTCCCAAAAAGTTGCCTGCCAGTCAGGCTCTGCCCTGCTGTGACATTTTTTTACTTTGGGAATGCCTTAATTGAGAAGCTCACTCGCACCTGAAACGCACCACCTGCTCTATGCCTTCTTCTGTGGGTGCATTGAGGTGTGTGAGGGTAGCATTCCGAACGTCATCGAGAACGATGGCTGGCCGGTAGTCGGGCCGTCCGTAGCTAAATGAGACATCGCTGACGTGGAGTCCGTCGACGTG
The DNA here is from genome assembly GCA_024690505.1 of Prevotella sp. Taxonomy (GTDB): domain Bacteria; phylum Bacteroidota; class Bacteroidia; order Bacteroidales; family Bacteroidaceae; genus Prevotella. The sequence goes on along the minus strand of JAILPA010000026.1, from coordinate 53,715 downwards.
CCTGGCATAGAGGCCGTAGGCGGGTGTCCATCCGGCAAACTTTGGCTCTGGGTAGTTGGTGCCCTGCTCGCGGTAGTCTTTGCTGACGAGGTCGCGGGTGCCGCCGCCAGCGAAAGTGAGGTGAATGTTGGAAAGCCAGACGTTGCGCAAGGGTTCTTCCTTCATGCCTGTGACAATGATGCTGCAGAGGGAGTCGCAGTGGTCAGCCACGACGTTGGAGATGAGTATGTCGCATGCACTGCTGGGGCGTGTGAGTTCTTTGAAAGTGACGCCACCGTCAGCCTCTTCCACTGCTATTTCCTTGGGGCCTCGGTTTCGGCAGCCGGTGGTGATGTAGATGGGATAGTGGTGTACATGGCTCATGGTGATGTTACTGACGACGATATTCTCCATGCGCCCCTGGTCTACCTCTTCAAAGGCGAGTCCTGAAGAGTAGGCGAAGGTGCAGTTGGTGAGTGCGATGTTTCGGTAGCCACCATTGCTCTCTGTGCCGAGCTTGAAGCGTCCGCAGACCCATCCCACTGTCTCGGGTACATAAGTGCCATCTAGAAGTGTGCCAAGTTTGTAGCCAGTGATGTTGCAGTTGGAGATGGCAATATGCTCGCAGAGGACTGGCAGCTTGAGGGCGTAGCTTGACTTGAGGACGAGGGCATCGTCGCTGGGAGTGTTGATGCGGCAGTTGGTGATGGTGAGGTATTTGCAGCAGTCTATGTCGAAGCCGTCGCGGTTGGTGTCGATGGTAACGTTGTCGACTGTTCCGAGCTGGCAGCCGGTCATAATGATGGCGAAGTGTCCGCCGCGGTAAATCGTGATGTCGCGGAGTGTGACCTGTCGGCAGAGCTTCAGGGCAATGGCTTTGTCGCCGGTGCCAATGGAGCCTCCCTGCACCTGTCCTGCTCTCTCGGTGTCTTTGCGGGTAAGGCCCTTGCCGTCAATCATACCGTGGCCAGTGATGGAGATGTTGGTCTGTCCTTCAGCCCAGATAAGGGAGTTGTGGAAGTAGGTGTGACCGCCGTCCTGGTACTCGGGGAATCCGCCAAAGGACTCGCTCTCGTCGTAGGCTTTCATGGAGGCAGGTGCCGCGAGGATGGTGCATCCAGCTGCCAGGTGCAGGTCGATGTTTGACTTCAAACGTATGCTGCCGCTGAGGTATGTGCCTGCCGGCAGCAGCACCTGTCCGCCACCATCGCTGACGGCGGCATCGATAGCGGCGTTGATGGCTGGTGAGTCGAGGGTCTTGCCATCGCCTTTGGCACCGTAGTCGAGAACGTTATACACTCCGTTTGCTGCCCATGAGGGCATTATGCTCAGGAAGAGCAGGGCTATGAACATTTGTCGTTGCATGGTATTTCTCATTTACTCATTTACTCATTTACTCAGAATCCCGACGCCCGTCTCCCCTCCTTTGTTGGAGGTGAGACACGCGGCATTCTCATTTCTCATTCCTCATTATAACGAGTTTCCCCCGATGGATATAGAGTCCGTGGGTGGGCGTCTGTACCTTCATGCCGTGGAGATTGTACCAAGCATCGTCGGTCTGGACGATGGTGGGCAACGGCTGAATGGCTGTAGACTGCTGACGGAGTGATGCTGCTGCCTGCCATGCTTCGGCGTCGCTGGTGAGGTCAGTGCCAAGGTAATATCCCAGGTTGGTGGGCTGGTTGTAGCCTACGTTCTGGTTGAGGGCGGACATGTGGTAAGTGTGGTCGGTGAAGAGCCAGGGGAACTTGTGTGTTGTGGGGTACCAGGTGGCAAAGACCTTGATGTCCTTCAGCTTTGTCTGATCGGGCACGATGACCTCCTCGCGCCAATCACCCAGGAGGTCGCCATACCATCCGGGATTCGACTTGGTACCGTTGTTGAACGACTCGTCATAGCGGTACATGGTGAAGGTGCGCCCGCCAACCATGCTCTGAATGATGTTGTCCTCAATGAGCTGTCGCGAGAGAGAACCATCAAACCAGATACCCATACTGCAGCCGCCTTTCTGTCCCTTGGAGCTGATGGTGGTCTCGGTACCGTCTTGAAGAATGTAGTTGCTCTGGTAGTAGAAAAACTCGCAGCCAGCATATTGGGGGAATAGGTCGGCCACCATGCAGCGGCCCATATCGTTATCGTTGGCGGCATCTTTCTGCCAGATGACGCTGCCGTCGCGGGCATCATGGAGTGCTACCATAGTCTTCCCTGTCTCGAGACAGTGGAACACCTGCAGGCCGTCGCGCTGTGGCAAGAACTTGCCCACGTGGTTGGCATCGCCGTGGCCCAAACGTGTAGTCCAGAGGCCTGTGCCGTCGTCATCGAAGGCACACGAACCATACATCACCTCATCGCAACCGTCGCCATCGAGGTCGGCCACGTTGAGCGAGTGGTTGCCCTGGCTGGCGTAGGCACTGTTAGGTTGGCCGTCTTTGTTGATATCGGAACCGCCGGGGGTATCTGTATCGAAATGCCAGAGGCGGGTCAACTGGGGTGTGCCGTTGTTCACGCTGTAGTCCCACCCTTCGGCGATGGTTTTGCCATAGACGCCACGTCCGAGGAAGAGCTGGTTCTTCACGCCGTCGAAGGATGCCACTGCGAGGCGAAAGGAGTTGGCCAGTTTCCACTGGTATTTCTTCTCACGAGGGTCCCACGTCCAGTCGTTCTGGTACCAGTTGGCAGCCCATTCGGCTGGGGTCTGCCCCTCAGGGCCTCGGGCGATGAAAGGTGCTCGGGCCAGTTCACGACCTGTACGTCCATCGATGACCGAGAAGAACTCGGGGCCACCATAGCCCTTGGGACCGTCGCCGATGTAATGGCCGGCCGGCCAGATGCTCCGATAGTCGGTGATGCCGTCACCATCGGTATCGGGAATCTCATAGCCGTCACCGAAGATGGTTCCCTCACCAGTCTTCGTCACCACCTCAGCACAGCCGTCACCGTCGAGGTCGGCCACGGCGAAGTTGGAACTATTGCCCAGTATGATGTTGGGGCCCGACTTCACCCGCCAGAGGAATGTGCCATCGAGCTTGTAGGCATCCCAGACGACACAGTGCCGGGCACGGGTGTCGGAATCGCCGCCTCCAGTGCCGTCACTGAGCACCGTGCCGTCGGAATTGAGGATGGTGAGGAGCCGCTTCACCACCACCTCGGGTGATCCGTCGCCGTCAAGGTCGCCCACCGAGCAGTCATTGGCCTGGTAGACGATATCGGAATAGGTGCTGACGTCCTTGGTGTCCTTCAGTGCGATGGTGATATATGGCAGTCCGCCTGTCACCCGTTCCTTCGTCAGTGTGAAGGTAGCGAGGGTCTGGGTGCTGCCGGCGTAGGTCAGGCGATACACGTTGTCAGCGGAAGTGCTGGCACCGGTGTCCTGATAGCAGGTGCGGTTCTTGATGTCGGAGGCAATCTTCCGCTCTGCAGCCGTTCCGATGGCTCGGTAGAGGTCGAAGCCTGTGTCGACATCGTCGTCAGGGAGCATACGCCACGACACGAGCACCTTACCTGTATGCTGCTGATAGTCGCCAAGCGATGCGTTCTTAGCGCCATTGATGCTGGCCCAGAGTGCACGCTCTTGCGGGGTGTCGGTCTGAGCTTGTGTAGCCAAGGAAAAGCAGCACAGCAGGCAGAGGAGTGAAAAGTGAAAAGTGAAAAGTAAAGAGTAGACGGTGAAAAATAGGTGCTTCATTGGGCTACAGGGTGTGATATGTTACTCTGACTTGATAGCCTCATACACAGCCTTGGCCATCTTGGCCGCTCCCTTCTCGTTGGGGTGAATCATATCGCTGGTCATGTCGCTGGCATCGGTAATGACGGGATAAAGGTTGATGACGGGCAGACCGTTGCGCTCGGCCACACGACGAATGGCAGGTATCACCTCATTGACTACCACGGAATCGGTGATGCCCCACTTGTCGCGGAAGGGCTTGACGGGTGTGCAGAGGTAGATGGCTGGCTTGTCGGCCCTCACCAGCTTCTTCGTGGGCCGCCCGCGCTTGTCGAGCTTCGGCACCATAGGGCGCAGGGCATCAATCATGGTCTGCATGTCGCCTTCATAGTCTTGCTTGTTGGGGTTCCAATTGTAGTCTTTGGCATCGTTAGTTCCCAGCTTGATCACTACAATATCGGGGTGGAACATCCGGGCATCGTCCCAGGCCAGTTCCTGCATGTAGGGGTGGTCGCCTTTCTGCAGCATGGTGCGTCCGCCCACTCCGAAGTTGCGTACATGGTAGCCGCTTCCCAGCAGGCGTTGCAGCTGTGCGGGATAGGCGTTCAGCTCCTGCATGTCGATGCCCGAGCCGTGGGTGATGCTATTGCCGATGCAGGCCACGCGGATGGCATCCTGCTGCGGTGCCCTGTGAGCATTGAGCCACGACGCAAGGTCGCGCAGCATCTGATCGTGGAAGGCCCACGAATCGCGGAACCCGAAGCCGTGGCCACCCGTGGGATAGACATGCATAGAGCAGTCGTTGCCGGCACGCCGCATGGCGGAATAGTAGGCCACGCCATTCGTCACCGGCGGCACCACGCGGTCGTCGTTAGCGGTGAGGACGATGGCCGGTGGCGTCAAGTGGCTGCGCACCGCCCGCTCGCTGCTCCACTCCTTCACCAACGCATCGACCTTAGCTCCCTCCTCTCCCAGGAAGTTCAGGCACGAGCCTTTGTGGCTCACCTTCTGATCCATGGAAATGACGGGATAGAAGAGTATAGAGAAGTTGGGACGACAGTCGAACGGGGCATGAGTCGACACAGCGGACGCCAAGTGTCCGCCCGCCGAGAAGCCCATGATGCCCACGTCGTAGGGGTTCACGCCCCACACCTCTGCCGAGTCGCGCACCATGCGGATGGCCTGCTGAGCATCACCCAGGGGGATGTCGCGGTTGCCCTTCGGCATACGATATTCCAGCACGAAGAAGGCGATGCCCTGACGGTTGAACCACGGTGCCCAGTCGTGACCTTCATGTTGTGTTGCCAGGTGTTGGTAGCCGCCTCCCGGGCAGTCCACTATGGCACGGCCCATGGGGAGCTCTGGCAGATAGGCTGTCATCCGAGCAGCTCCGTCGCTGCTGATATTCACTGTGAACGACCGTGCTGTCTGTGCTTGTGTGCCGCATATGGCGGCTACTGTCAAGAGACTCAACAAAAGACATTTTCTCATAGGTTTTGCAGATTAGTTCGTATTAGCGCTTTTGACTATACAAAGGTATTAAATGTACGCGCGCAAACCTAATTTGTTTAAGGAATTTAACACAACCGACTCCCTTTTAACACTCCGAGCCTTTATTCCTCATAAAGACCCCACCTACGGCTTCTTACAAAGCCACAAACTTACAAAAAAACGAACTTACATTTCGAGTTTTGGGGGGGAGTATTTTTATAACAATTCAAGTTTAATAATATATAGTTATTTGTTACGCTAAACATCGCAATAGCTTGATTGGGACAAAAGAATGTCAGGGAAATTCCAATTTACTGAAAGCGCCTCGCAATGGGAATTTTGGAAAAGCATAGCTTTGAGGATGGAAAAGGACAGCTTTAAGGGTGAAATAACGGTACTTTTCCACCATCAAAGCGGTACTTTCCTTAATGACAAATTTATCCACGTAAAGAAAATTCACAATCCACCCCAATCTTAAAATCAATATATCACGATTGATTTAGAAGAATTTGGCAAGCTCTGTGTAGATTCGCTGCACAGGCAGCCCCATGACGTTGAAGTAGCTGCCCTCAAGGCCAGTGACCCCTATGTAGCCTATCCACTCCTGAATGCCGTAAGCGCCAGCCTTGTCGAAGGGACGGTAGGCGCTGATGTAGTGGTTTATCTCGTCGGTGGTTAGCTCCTTGAATGTGACGTGGGTTGTGACGGAGAATGTGCGCAGCGTGGTGGCGGTGAGCAGTCCAACGCCAGTGACAACCTGGTGAGTGCGGTTGCTGAGCAGGCGCAGCATCCGGGCGGCATCGGCAACATCGGTGGGCTTACCCAGTACCTGGGTGTCGACAATGACCACGGTGTCGGCGGTGATGACGAGCTCGCCGGGCTGCATCGTGGCTTTGTAGGCGATGGCTTTCTTTCGTGCAATGTATTCGGCAGTTTCAAGAGCCGGCAGGTCTGCGGGATAGCTCTCGTCGATATGTGGGAGCACGCGGACATCGAAGTGGATACCGAGGCCGGCCAACAGCTCGCGGCGGCGGGGGGAGTTGCTGGCCAGGATGATGTGGTAATGATTCAGATTGTTAAGCATGGGAGTATTGAGGGGGGATCATAAGTGTATTGTTCTCCTTACCATCCGAAAGCAATGGCGTTCATCTGCCAAAGGCCTTGGGCACGCAGGGTCTGCTCGATGACATCGCGGCCGCAGCCGTGACCGCCAGGGAGGTGGCTGACGTAGATGCTAGCGGCCTTCACCTCGGTGCAGGCGTCACACGGACAGACAGGACAGCCCACACGGCGCATCACCTCGAGATCGGGCACGTCGTCGCCCATATACATCACCTCGTCGTCGTGCAGACCGTACTTCGCAAGGAACTCTTCGTAGGTGTGTATCTTCACGGAGCAGCCCGTGAAGATGTCGTGAAGCCCCAGGCCCTCGTAGCGTATGCGGATGGCGGGGACATTGGCCCCGGTGATGATGGCAATGCGGAGACCCAGCTTCACGGCGAGCTGCAGGGCATAGCCGTCTTTTATGTTGACGGTGCGCATGGGCAATCCGTCGGGGGCAAGTGGGATGGTCTCGCCCGAAAGTACACCGTCAACGTCGAAGATGATGGCGCGGATTTTGGTGAGGTCGTAGTTAATCATGGGTGGGAAGGGGGCTGTAGGTTGGTGGGTTGGTGAGTTGGTGTATGCTGCAACTCAACAGGGAGTAGACTTCCTGAAGGCGGGGCTGTACGTCGAGGAGCTGAAGGTGGGCATTGATCACGTTCTCGTCGAAGCGCACGGCAGGGCCAGTCTGTGCATCGGCAGGATGCATGGTGTGAACCTTGGCCGCCGTCTCGTCGATGAGGGGCAACATGACATCGAACGAGAGTCCGTGCTGCTCGAGTATCTGGGCAGCTAGGGCATAGCAGTGGTTGGCAAAGTTACAGGCGAAGACGGCCGACAGGTGGAGGTAGCGGCGCTGGTCGCTGCTGAGCTCGGTGACACGGGTGCTGACCGACTGCGCCAGGCTCCGTGCCACACTGAGGGCGGCAGGGGTGTTAGCTTCTATGAATACGGGGATCTGGGAAAAGTCGACAGGCCGTTCCTTCGAGAAAGTCTGCATTGGGTAGATAACGCCATGGAGACCTTCAGTGCCGAAGACCGACATGGGTACGGAGCCAGCAGTATGGAACAGAGGGCGCCCTTCCCTACCCTGCTGCAGTTGGGGAATGAGCTGGGGCAGCACCGAGTCCTTCACGGCCAGGATATAGGCATCGGCATCGCTGGGCAGGGCAGCAATGCTGTCGGTGGGGGTGCCGCCCACCATGGCACAGAGGGCACGAGCCGACTGTAGGGTGCGACTATAGACTGCCACAATAATATTGTCTTTATTGCGAAGTGCCTGGGCAAAGTGTGTGGCCAGACGACCAGCACCTATAAATACAATCTTCATCGGTCTTCTTCTATTCTTTCTTGTAATGCTATCGTCAAGAAGCTGTCCTTCTTCCACCGCAAAGCTGTCCTTCTCGGGGCAAGAAGCTGTCCTTCTTTATAGCAAAACTGTCATTCAGAATTTGTTCAGGTGTACATTCTCCCACTTCAGACGGTCTTCGTTCTGCGGTTTCCGCTCGTCGGCCTTGTGTCCAATGGCAATGATGCAGAGCACACTGAGGTTCTCGGGAATGTCGAGGATGCCGCGAATGACGGTGTCGGCCGTGGTGCCGTCGCTCAGGCCGCGCCCTCGCATCTGCACCCAGCAGGAGCCCAGCCCCAGCTCTTCAGCCTGATACTGCATGGAGATGGCTGCTATCGAGCCATCCTCGACCCAGCAATCGTTCTGCAAAGGGTCGCCTAGCACGACAACGGCCAGGGGGGCATCCTTAAGGAACAGACCGCCCATGTCCTTAGCATCGGAGAGTTTTTCAAGGTCGCTCTTGTCGTCGACCACCACAAACTGCCAGGCTCGCTGGCCTTTTGACGTGGGGGCCATCAGGGCGGCACGCAGGATGAGTTTCACGTCGTCGGCGTCTATCTCGTCGGAAGTGAACTTACGATGGGAACGGCGCAGTTGCGCCAAATCTTTGAAGTTGGTCATAGCATTTATGTATAAATAACATGCAAAGTTAATAAATTACTTGAAAAAAATTCGTAAATTAAGAAAGATTTAGTATTTTTGTGCCCAAGATGAGTGTACTACTAACCCCGCACGTCTACACCAGCGGCGACACGCTGCCTGCGACACTGATGGAAACCAACTATTTCCACAGCCAGCAGCTGTTTACCCTCTACGCCCAGACGCCACGCCATAAACCCTACATGGTGACGCTCGAAACACCCGAGGGGGAGGTGGTGGCTAAGCTGCTGGCCATAGTGCGCTATCGCTCGTCGTGGTTCCCACCATACTACTACCAGCACTGCCGTATGCTGGGTGAAGGCGTCTATGCCATCGATGCCACTGCCACCGACAACAGCACTGCCAAGGAGCGCACGGCACAGTTTGGCATGATGCTGAAGACACTCACCGCCAAGCTGGGGCCACGTATGCTCTACGTCGAGGTGAGCCACCTCAGCCAGAAGATGTTCGGCTACAAGGAGTTCCGCAACAATCGCTACTTCCCCGTGCGCTGGATGAGCATCCACAACTCGCTCCATTCGAGAACACCCGAAGAGCGAATCTCGGAAAGGATGAAACAACGTATCGACGCCGCCTATCAGCGAGGCGTAGTGACCGACGAAGTGCAAAGCGATGCCGACTTTCAGGAATTCATAAAGCTGCTCAGACACCATAACTGGCTGAAGCCCAAACGATACATACCTGCCGATGAATTCTTTATAAAGCTATGGAAGCAGACCGACAATGCCCGACTGTTCCTCACTCGCTACAAAGGTCATGTGGTGGGATGCTCGGCAGTGGTCTACAGTCAGAGGCAGGCTTATCTGTGGTATGCCGCCTATCGACGTAAATCCTATGTCTTCGTACATCCCGACGTGCTCACCATCTGGCACGCCATCAAGGATTGCCACAGACGGGGCTACGAGCACATATTCTTCATGGACGTAGGACTGCCCTTCCGCAAGAACTCCTTCCGCGAGTTCATACTGCGCTTCGGCGGCAAGCCCGTCAGCACCTATCGCTGGTTCCGATGCTCCATCAAATGGGCCAACTCACTGCTGTCGTGGGTCTATCGTGAGTAGATTCACACATTAACATGGGAGGCAGATATAATAAAATGCCAAATTCAACGTTATTATATCTGATGAAACAATCAGTAACGCGATATATCCTGATGCTTGCCGTAACACTCGCGGCAAGCCTTTCTGCTTTTTCACAGACCTTCACGCTGAAAGGCATAGTGACCGACGACGAGGGAAATCCGCTGGAGCTGGCCACCGTGAGCTGTGTGGAGCAACAGAAAATAGTGTTTACCAACTTGAAAGGCGAATACCACATGACCATGCTGACGGCCGACTCGGTGGTGATTCGCTTCTCGATGATTGGCTACCGTGGACGCACCAAAACGCTCTACAAGCCCCAGGGCACACAGACACTGCGCATACTGCTGCGGGCTGACCAAGAGATAGCCGAGGTGGTGGTGACGGAGAAACGGCGACAAACCGACCAGATGGAGCAACTCGACGTGAGCGAGATGAAGAGCTCGCCATCAGCATCGGGCAATGCTGTTGAGGAACTGATACAGCAGCAGGCCGGCGTGAGCACACACAATGAGCTGTCATCGCAATACAACGTACGAGGCGGCTCCTTCGACGAGAACTCAGTATATATAAATAATGTGGAGGTATATAGGCCACTGCTCATACGCAGCGGACAGCAGGAAGGGCTCTCGGTCATCAATCCCGACATGGTGGAGCGCGTAGGCTTCTCAACAGGCGGATTCTCGGCAAAATACGGCGACAAGATGTCGAGTGCCCTCGATATCACTTACCGCCGCCCAGAGAAGTTCGAGGCCACAGCCACCGCCAGCCTCCTCGGAGGCTCCGCCTACGTGGGCACATCGTCAAAGAAATTCTCCATGAGCCATGGCCTGCGTTACAAGACCAACCGCTATCTGCTCGGCTCGCTGGAGACTACAGGCGAATACCGCCCCAACCAACTCGACTACCAGACATTCATCACCTACGAGCCTAACCGCCGATGGACGCTGGAGGTGCTGGGAAACATATCGGAGAACCACTACAACTTCAAGCCAAAGGACCGCGAGACCTCGTTTGGCACCATGGAGGACGTGAAATCGTTCAGAGTCTACTTCGACGGACAGGAAAAGGACATCTTCCGCACACTCTTCGGCACCGCTTCACTCACCAGGCACCTGGGCGACTCCACACACGTGAAACTGCTGTGGAGCGCCTTCCACACCAAGGAGCAGGAGCGCTATGACATTCAGGGACAGTACTGGCTCAACGACACACAGAGCGCAGAGCAGCTGGGCGTTGGTACCTATGCTGAACATGCCCGCAACTACCTGACGGCCAATGTTCAGAGTCTGAAACTGATGATAAACCGCCGTCTGAAGCACCACGACATCGAGGCAGGACTGACGTACAAGTGGGAACACATCAAGGAACAGAGCCGGGAGTACGAAATGCGCGACTCGAGCGGCTACTCAGTGCCCCACAGACCCGACCGCCTGGATCTCATCTACACGCTGGCCTCGAAGCAGAACATGAAGTCGAACCGCATAGAGGGCTATGTGCAGGACGTGCTGAAGTGGTCGTCGCGTAACACGGGCGACGATGCAGACTCAGTGGCACCACGCCACACGTTCTACACACTGACCTACGGCCTGCGTTTCGCCAACTGGTCCTACAACCGCGAGACAATCCTGTCGCCACGCGTGTCGCTGGCCATCGTGCCTGCCTCGAACTACGACCTCACCTATCGCTTTGCAACTGGGCTCTACTATCAGGCCCCGTTCTACAAAGAGCTGCGCGACACCATGCTTACCACAACCGGCGTGACGGCCGTCACCCTGAACCGCAACATCAAGAGCCAGCAGTCCATACAGTTCCTTGCGGCTGTCGACTACCGCTTCAAGATGCTGGGCGAACGACCCTTCAAGTTCACGGCAGAGGCATACTACAAGCTGCTGTCGAACATCATCCCCTACAATGTGCAGAACGTAAAGGTGACCTACTATGGCGAGAACCTCTGCAACGGATATGCCGTGGGACTCGACATGAAACTCTTCGGAGAGTTCGTCCCCGGCACCGATTCATGGCTGTCGTTCTCGCTCATGCGAACACAACAGAAATACCACGGACAGTGGGTGCCACTGCCCACCGACCAGCGCTACGCCCTGAACCTGCACTTCACCGACTACTTCCCCGGCACCAAGCGGTGGAAAATGACCCTGCGCCTGGCCTATGCAGATGGTCTGCCCTTCGGCGCACCCCACCGTGGCATTGAAGCACAGAACTTCCGCGCCCCAGCATATAAGCGGGCTGACATCGGCATGAGCTACCTGGCCTTCGACCACAAGGTCCAAGGTGTCAAGAGTGCTTTCAAGAAAGTATGGCTGGGACTGGACTGCCTGAATCTCTTCGGAATATCGAATGTAAATTCCTACTATTGGGTCACCGACGTCACATCGCGCCAGTGGGCCGTACCCAACTACCTGACAGGACGCCAAATCAACGGCAAGCTCATCGTAGAATTCTGACGATGATGTTGCGGTCGTACTGTTCAGTGCTGACCACACGCCCTTCTGCTGGTAACTGTGGAGCTCGCGTACCGTCGTTGACCATCAGGCACGTATTGGTCTCCACCCTTATCTCATCCCACAGCCCCAGGCTGAGGAACGACTGCAGCGTCAGCCCTCCTCCTTCCACTATGAGCGACTGAATGTTGTGGGCATAGAGGCTCTCCATGTTCAGCGGATGCTGACGGTCAATCACCAGTCGCTTCGGGCTGTTCCCCACCCAATGGCGCACATTCAACTCCGGATGCTCACGCTCATTGGTCACACGACCCACCAGGATGGCATCCTCCTCGGCCCGTAGCTTGTGGCTGAGCATCTGGGTGAAGGGCGTGGAAATGGCCAATGCATGGCCGTCGTCGTCAATAAACCCGTTGGCTGTCTGCGCCCATTTTAGGATGATGTAAGGACGGTGAAGGCGATGGAATGTGAAGAAACGGCGGTTCATCTCCCGGCACTCATTCTCGAGCACGCCTACTGTCACGTCAATGCCAGCATCCTGCAACTTCCTGATACCCCTACCCTGTACCTCGGCAAACTCGTCAATGCAGCCCACGACCACACGGCGCACACCTTTCTTCACGATAAGGTCGGCACACGGAGGGGTCTTACCATAGTGCGAGCACGGTTCCAGCGACACGTACATCGTGGCTTCCCTAAGCAGCAGCTCGTCTTCAGGCCTGACAGATGCAAAGGCATTCACCTCGGCATGACCCTCGCCGCAACGCACATGGTATCCCTCTCCAATGATTCTCGCAGAATAAAGCGAGTCATCAGCATCGGCAACCGTTATCACTGCCCCCACCATCGGGTTAGGCTTGGCATTCTGCCGCCCGTTACGGGCCAGTTGCAGGCAGCGCCGCATGTATTTCTCGTCAATCGTCATTTCGCATTTCTCATTCCTCATTAACTCATTAGCTCAGAATCCCAGCTGCCCGTCTTGCCTCCCTTGGGGGGGAGGGGGTGGGGTCAGTATCTTCATCACAGAATGGACATTTTTCCAAATTTACGGTGCAAAGTTACGTTTTTTCTCGGAATATCACACTCATTACGCACCATTTCCTTGTCCTTTTTGTATTTTTCACAACTTTTTGTCGCCCGTTAGACAAACATTTTGTAATTTTGCAGTCTTTATGACACAAACGCAACAAAAACAATAACCAAACTTAACGACATGAAAAAGATCACCACCCTATTGTTCCTGGCTGCGCTGACCCTTAGCTTGCAGGCCCAGGAAGCCGAGAAGAAGACCGACAACAAACCCGTGTTCACCACAGTGAAGGAGATTCCCATCACCAGCGTGAAAGATCAAAACCGCAGCGGCACCTGCTGGAACTATTCCACACTGTCGTTCTTTGAAGCCGAGATACTGAAAGCCACGGGCAAGACCTACGACCTCTGCGAGAGTTTCGTTGAGAACAAGACCTACATGGAGCGTGCCATACAGGTGGTGCGCTACCACGGCGACTGCCAGTTTGCCCAAGGCGGCTCGGCCGAGGACGTGCTGGCCACGCTGAAGACCCACGGCATCTGTCCTGAGGACGCCATGCCATTCCCAGGTTCTCTCTACGGCGACTCGCTGAACAACTTCAACGAGTTCTTCTCACTACTCGAACCTTACGTGGCTGCCGTCGCCAAGAGCTCTGCCAAGAAGATTTCCAACCAGTGGAAGGTGGGACTGCAAGGCATACTCGATGCCTATCTGGGAGTCTGCCCCGACGAGTTCACCTACGAAGGCAAGAAGTACACACCGAAGACGTTTGCCCAAAGCCTGGGCATCAATCTCGACGACTATGTCAACATCACCAGCTACACCCATCACCCCTTCTACACCACCTTCGCAGTAGAGGTGCAGGACAACTGGCGCTTCCCCCAGTCCTATAACCTGCCGATGGACGAGATGATGCAGGTCATCGACAACGCCATTGCCCAGGGCTACACCGTGGCATGGGGCGGCGACGTGAGCGAGGAGGGCTTCACACGTCAAGGCCTGGCCTACGCCATCGATGGCGAGGCTGCCAAAAGCCTGGCTGGTAGCGACATGGCTCGCTGGCTGAAGCTTACAGCCACCAAGCGCAAGAGCGTCATCGACTCGCTGGGCTGCAATGTGCCTGAGGTGGTGCCCACTCAGGAGATGCGCCAGGAGCGCTTCGACAACTGGGAACTCACCGATGACCATGGCATGTTGATCTACGGCGTGGCCAAAGACCAGAACGGCAAGGAGTACTACATGGTGAAGAACTCGTGGGGTGAGACCGGCGATTACAAAGGCACATGGTACATGACGAAGGCCTTTGTCGCTGCCAACACCATGGACTTCCTTATCAACAAGAACGCCATCCCCAAGAACATCCGCAAGAAACTCAACCTATAAGAGGAGCAATATTGCTGTCCGCTAAACATTGCAACAGTTTGATTGGGCGGGCAGAATGTTTGGATAATTCCAATATGCGGAAAGCGCCTCGCAATGGGACTTATGGTAAAGCACTTCCCTATCGTCCCGACGTGATAATCACCCGCGACAAGCGAGGATTCAACGACTTTCAAGAAGCAGTTCCTCACATTCTAACAGTTCAAGTAGTAGCTTCTTATCGAACCTGATTTCCAAGACAAATAAAAACGCCCCGACATGACTGACATGCGGGGCGTTCTTATTCTTAGCAGATAAATCTGCGGTGAATAGACTACTTGTTCACCTGGAACTTTGTGTCGCCGTCCTTAAAGAAGGCATTGATCTGCTTAGCGGCAGCAATGCCAGCATTGATGTTGGCCTCAGCAGTCTGTGCGCCCATCTTCTTCGGTGTAGAGAAGTAGCGGCCATCGAACTTCTTGAAGTCGTCGTTGGCATCGGGCATAATGTCGGTGACGAACTTCAGGTCTTCGCGCTCGGCCATCAGCTTCAGCAGCCCAGCCTCGTCGATGACTTCCTTGCGGGCGGTGTTCACCAGAATGCCGCCTTTCTTCATTTTGCCTACCAATGCGTAGTTGATGCTCTGCTTGGTCTCAGGCGTAGCGGGGATATGAAGCGAGACGACATCGCAAGTCTCGAACAGTGCATCCTGATTGGCTACGGCATGGACGCCGGCAGCCTCGATGACAGCAGCAGGACAGTAGGCGTCGAAGGCATAGACCTCCATGCCAAAGCCCTTGGCGATGCGAGCCACATTGCGGCCTACGTTGCCGAAGGCGAGAATACCCAGTTTCTTACCCAGGAGCTCGCTGCCACTCTTACCATTATAGAATCCGCGTACTGCCATGACCAGCAGACCGAACACCAGCTCAGCCACGGCGTTGGCGTTCTGGCCAGGTGTGTTCTCAGCGACGACGTTGTGGGCAGTGGCAGCTGCGAGATCGATGTTGTCGTAGCCAGCACCTGCACGCACCACAATCTTCAGTTGCTTGGCAGCGTCAAGCACTTCGGCATCGACTTTGTCCGAACGGATAATCAGTGCATCGGCGTCCTTCACGGCTTCCAGCAGCTGAGCCTTCTCGGTATATTTCTCAAGCAAGGCCAGCTCGTTGCCAGCTGCTTCAACTTCTGCCTTAATACCATTCACAGCGGCAGCGGCGAACGGCTTCTCTGTTGCTACTAATACTTTCATGCTTGTGCCTCCTTCATTTAGTGATTAGCCTCAAACTCCTTCATGCAGGCCACGAGTGCATTGCAGCCTTCGATGGTCTGGGCGTTATAGCAACTGGCACGGAAGCCACCTACCGAACGGTGACCCTTCACACCGACCATGCCCTTCGATACGGCGAAGTCGAGGAAGTCCTTCTCCAGCTCCTTGTACTCATCGGCCATGACGAAGCAGAGGTTCATCAGCGAGCGATCCTCTTCCTTGGCTGTACCAACGAACATCTTGTTGCGGTCAATTTCGCCGTAAACAATTTCGGCACGCTGCTTGGCCAGCTTGTCCATAGCCTCCAGGCCACCCTGAGCCTTGATCCAACGCAGGTTTTCCAGAGCGCAATAGATGGGCACCACGGGAGGAGTGTTGAACATCGAGCCCTTGTCGACGTGTGTGCGGTAGTCGAGCATGGTGGGAATCTCGCGCGGAGCACGTCCCAGCTTCTCGTCCTTCAGGATGATGATGGTAACGCCGGCCATCGACAGGTTCTTCTGGGCACCAGCATAGATGGCGTCGTACTTACTGACATCTACGGGACGGCTCATAAAGTCACTCGACATATCAGCAATCAGGGGCACATTGACATCGAGTTCCTTGCGAATCTCTGTGCCATAGATGGTGTTGTTAGTGGTGATGTGCAGGTAATCGCAGTCGGCAGGCACCGTCCAGTTCTTGGGAATGAACGTGTAGTTAGCATCAGCAGAGCTGGCCACCTCTACCACTTCGCCAAACAGCTTAGCCTCCTTCATGGCCTTCTTGGCCCACACGCCGGTGTTCAGGTAAGCAGCTTTCTTAATGAGGAAGTTATAAGGAATCATGCAGAACTCGAGCGATGCGCCACCACCGAGGAAAATCACTGAGTAGCCCTCAGGCACGCTGAGCAGTTCCTTGACCAAAGCCACAGCCTCATCGACGACGGGCTGGAAGTCCTTTGCACGGTGGCTGATCTCCATCAGAGAGAGACCCGAGCCATTGAAGTCTAAACACTGTTGGGCCGTCTTCTCAATAACCTCACGGGGAAGCATCGAGGGGCCTGCATTGAAGTTGTACTTCTTCATAATTTTTGATTGTTTATTTATTAAGATGATATTTTTTCTATGACGGGCGCGAAATTACACTTTTTATCCGAAATGAGCAAATATTTAGCCCTAAAAATTCATAAACGCGGGCAATAGCATGACTCAGGATAACGACCGCAGTCAGCCTTTTTCCAGCAAAGCTGTCCTTCTCCCATCAAGAAGCTGTCCTTTTCCTACGACAAAGTTGTCCTTTTCCCATCGAGAAGTTGTCCTTCTCCTACGACAAAGCTGTCCTTCTCCAACAACAAAGTTACGCTTTGCCAATGACACTGTGAAGTCAGCCCTGCGCCGCCAGCAACTTTGCCTCGGCTCGGGCCACTTTTCCTGTGGGAGTGAGGGGAATACGAGGAACTATCAAGACGTGACGGGGCTGCCAGTATGTGGGTAGATGGCGACGGCAGAGCTGCATAAGCTCATCTTCATTGCCACCCTCGGCCAGCAGCACCATAGCCTGGCCATATTTGGCATCGGGACGGTAGCTGATGCAGAACGGCACGTTCAGATGCGGTTGCAGCAGGCGCTCGACTTCTTCCATCTGAATCTTAAGCCCGCCCGTACACACCACATTGTCCTTGCGTCCGAGGATACGGAAACGACCGTCGGCACGTACATCGGCAACATCGCGTGTGACAAGGCGCCGATGGCACACCATCGGCGCATCAATCACCAGACAGCCATCATCTGTCTGGCTCACCTTGACTCCCTGCAGCGGCGTGTACCATGGGCTGGCATCGGGGCCGTTCAGTCGGCGCAGAGCCACATGCGACAGCGTCTCGGTCATGCCGTAGGTGCTCCATATCTGATTGGGGAAGGCTGCCAGCTCGGCTGTTAGGGCATCGTCGATGGCACCGCCTCCAATAATGAGATGACGGATGCGTGCAAGCCGTTCGCGCTCCTGAGGCATCTGCAGGGAGTTGTAGACCTGAAGGGGTACCATAGCAGCGAAAGAGAGGTGCAAAGGCACTTCCTGCATATCCAAGGGAGAGGCCTTAGCTACGCATGAAAGTCCAGACGGAACGGCCGTCTTCAATTGGTAGACACAAGAGTTTGATTTCCTCAAAGGATGTCCCGTCGGCTCCACACAGAAAAGGCGCAGACCACAGGTGAGAGCCCGTACAACCATCATTTTGCCAGCAATGAAGTCGAGTGGCATACAAAGCAATGCCGTGTCACCACGTTTCAGCCCAAGGAAATCGCATGTAAGACGAGCCGAAGCCTCCATGCGGAGCTTCTCCACGAGCAGGGGTTTCGGGGCACCCGTGGAGCCACTGGTATGAACCAGCAGCGTGAGGCTGTCGCTATACCAGTCGCTTAAGAACTCGTCGAGAATCATCGTTGCTCACATATTAAGAAGGTCAACGTCACGTTTATAGGTGGTGAAAAGTGGCTGGCTGCCATCATGCCCGGAAGAACAGTTGATCACCCACCACGTCAAGAGACATGGGGATGTTGTCGGTGAAGAGCTGTCCCGTGCCAAGACCTTGTGGCATTTCATTGCCAGTGTCCTGACACATGGCGCTACAGAACTGGGCAATGGCATTCAGGCCGATGTTGCTTTCAAGAGCCGACGTTATCCACCAGCCGATGCCCATGTCCTGCGCAATGCTGACCCACTCGCGACAGCCCACCATACCACCATGCAACGATGGTTTCAGTACGATGTAGGCTGGGCGTATAATGTTCAGCATCTGACGTTTCTGCTCAGGGTTGTTCACGCCTATAAGTTCTTCGTCGAGGGCTATGGGCAGTGGCGACTCACGGCATAGCTCGGCCATGTTGGCCCACTGTCCTTGACGTATGGGCTGCTCAATGCTGTGAAGGGCATATTGCGACAGGAGCTCCAGCTTGTAGAGGGCATCACCATTGGCAAAATCAAAGGCGCCGTTGGCATCCACCCGCAACTCCACCTCATGGTGACTGAAGCGGCGGCGCAGCTGCCTAATAAGATCTAGCTCACGCTCGAAGTCAATGGCACCAATCTTCAGCTTGATGCAACGGAAGCCATGTGCCAGTTTCTCCTCCATCCGATGAAGCATCTCATCGTAGGTGCCCATCCACACAAGGCCGTTAATAGTAATGCCTTCCTCACCACGGGCAAAGGGGGTATCGAACGGTGTATCAAGAAGCGCTGTCTCGAGCCCGAAGAGCATGGAAGGATAGGGACGAAGTGCCTCTGTATCAATGATGCCCGTGCGCTCCACGTCGTCACAGAAGCGGCGCAACACCTTTTTATATATAGACGGGGGCAAGGCATCGCAACTCAAGTCGGGCAGCGGTGCACACTCCCCCACCCCTATCCTGTCGCCATCGGTCACAGTCACCATCCACGAGAGTCGCTCGGTATAGACACCGCGCGACGTGCCCGCAGGTTGTTTGAAATGAAACACGCGCTCTTGGATATCTATCTTCATATCAGGGCATTTTAGGATATTTCTTGAAGTTGGGCTTACGCTTCTCAAGGAAAGCCCGTCCGCCCTCCTGCGCTTCATCGAGGAAGTAGTAGAGCATGGTGCAGTCGCCTGCTAATTCCTGGATACCGGCCTGACCGTCGAGCTCTGCATTCAAACCTGCCTTAATCATGCGGAGGGCCATAGGCGAGCGCTCCATCATCTCTTCAGCCCACAAGACGCACTCGTCTTCGAGCTGCGCCAAAGGCACCACCTTGTTCACCATGCCCATCTGCTCAGCTTCACGAGCCGAGTATTGCCGACAGAGGAACCATATTTCGCGGGCTTTCTTCTGTCCCACGATACGTGCCAGATAGCTACTGCCAAAGCCAGCATCGAACGAGCCCACCTTGGGGCCCGTCTGTCCGAAAATAGCATTCTCGCTGGCTATGGTGAGGTCGCAAACAAGGTGAAGCACATGACCACCACCAATGGCATAGCCGTTGACCATAGCGATGACGGGCTTAGGCAAACGGCGTATCTGCATCTGAACATCCAGCACACTCAGCCGCGGAACGCCTTGCTCGTCCACATAGCCGCCACGGCCTTTCACGTGCATGTCGCCGCCAGAACAGAAGGCGTGTTTCACATCTTCCAACCGTTTGCCGTCGGGCACTTCCGACATGGCACCAGTAAGCAACACCACTGAGATATCTTGCATCTCGCGGCACAAGGAAAAAGCCTGACTCAACTCCCAGGTAGTCTTGGGGGTGAAGGCATTTCTGAACCGCGGACGGTTGATGGTTATCTTTGCGATTCCATTGTATTCCTCGAAGAGTATCTCCTCGAACTCTCGGATGGTGTTCCACTTTCTGTCTGGCATATTAATTATTGTTTAATAAGTAAATGATTGATAAACTTCCCATTCGGTCTCAGCGGTCAGCGAGAAGCTGTTACTGCTGGAAACCGTGAAGAATGATCCTCTGTACTCCGTCACCATGTTGCGCTTCATGGGGACATTGGTGAAAGTCTTCTCGGCAATAACGGTCTTCATATCAGAAGCCATGGCTTGAACGGTTACTTGCAACGAGCCCTCATCGCCCTTTAAGAACGTATATAGAGACAATGTGCGAGGAGTGTCGCCAGAAGCAGCATACCACATCTCCTGCTGAGAATTAACATTTCCGCCATAGCCCGTCACAGCATTCAGCACACCTGTACCACCAGTGTATTTGAAGTGCAAATATTGTACATCTGAAGGAATATTGTCCTCAATTATAAAACGAAGCAGAGACGTTGCTCTCATCATCGAGATATCGTGGGTCTTGTCTTCACTAGTGACCTCAAGATCTCCATAATAATAGAAGGTGTCAGAGAAAGACAGACTATTCGTAAACTGGATATTCTCTGGGTCGCTCAGCGTAGGATTACCTCCCTGGCTGCTATGTGCCAGCACAAGCAGTTTGTACGTTCCTGGCTCCAACGACATGGTTACCTCGCCGAAATTGCCGTCCTCTTTAAGTTGCGACTTACTGGCGACCTTGTTCCCGTCCTTATATACCACATAGTTAAGACGGGTGCAGTAGGTTGTCAAGTCCACGACAGCCCGTGTATCGAACGGAACGATGTTAAAGCCAGCAACACGCAAGGTCACTTTGCCTTTCCCAGCTTTTGGACTGACGGGGGCCTCCTCCTCTTCAACCACCATTTTCTCACATGATGCCACTATCATAGCCGCCATCAACAATACGCCACAAATGATTCTCGATTTGTTTTTCATCTCTTTCATGATTATTTAGTTAATACACAATATCGTTATAATGCTCATGGCTTTCCCAAGCCCAAAGGTCATGCAAAGATAGTAAAAGAATTTAAATTCGCTTATACTTCGGTAGCCAAGAAACACCTTTTTCGAGCAAGATTTTTGAAGATTTGCGTTAAATTATATTCTATTAACGTTCCATGGCTCGCCGTTTCAAAAAATGTTCGTACCTTTGCAAAAATATAATACAAACAGACAAACTACTTAATGTATGAAGATGAAAAGAACACTACTTGCACTACTTGGCCTGATTCCAGCTACGATGCTGGCACAGGTGTTCGACTTTGACCTGACAAAGCCGCAGCCAGTCTATAGCGATGCCATTGGCTATGGCTATGACATTCTGCCTGCACCCGACAAGAAGAAACCGACAGAGCCTTTCTACTTCTCAATAAAAGTTCCTGACGGTAACTATCGTGTAAAGGTGGTACTTGGCGGCAAAAAGAACAGCAACACTACTGTGCGAGCTGAGGGGCGCCGCCTGCTCATGGACAATATCGTGACCAAGAAAGCCAAGGACAAGAAGACTTTTGAATTCACTGTAAACAAGCGTTCTCCCTTTATCGAGGAAGGGAAAAGCGTGAAGATAAAAGACCGCGAAAAGGTATACTTTGCGTGGGACGACAGGCTGACGTTGGAGTTCAACGGCGACAACCCTGCCGTAAAGAGCATTCACGTAGAGCCAGCCCCTGCCGATGTTATAACGGTCTACCTGTGCGGCAACTCCACAGTGGTGGATCAGCACTATGAGCCCTGGGCCTCATGGGGACAGATGATTACGCGTTGGTTCGGCCCTGAGGTAGCTATCAGCAACCATGCCGAGAGCGGCCTCACCGCCCGCACCTTCATTGCGAGCAACCGCTTAGACAAGATTCTCTCCACCTTGAAGAAGGGCGACTATGTGTTTGTGGAGTTCGGCCACAACGATGAGAAAGAGAAGAAACCAGGCGACGGTGCCTGGTACCACTACCAATACCAGCTGAAGATTTTCGTTGACCAAGTCCGTAAGAAAGGAGCTGAGATTGTGTTCTGTACCCCCACTCAGCGTCGGTCGTTCTCGAATGATGGCCAGTCGATCAACAACACCCACGGCGACTTCCCCGCAGCCATGAAGATGGTGGCCGAGAAGGAAAACGTGCCCCTTATCGACCTGAACAAGATGACCACCGACCTCTATTTGGCCTTTGGCCAAGAGGAGTCAAAGCGCCTGCTGGTACACTACCCCAAGGAAGCATATGGAAAGGAGCTGACCGACAACACTCATTTCAACCCCTTCGGTGCCTACGAGGTGGCCAAATGCGTGGTGATGGGCATGAAAGAGCTGAACCTGCCGCTTGTGAAATACCTACGCGACGACTGGAGCCAATTCGACCCCTCACAGCCTGACAAATGGCAAGAGTTCAAATGGGCACCTTCGCGCATCGCAGAAAACAATAAACCCGACGGCAACTGATTTATGAAGAAGCTACTTACAATATTAGCCTTATGCGCCATGACAATCGTGGCATCGGCTCAATCTTGGCCAACGCCTACCATAGAAGCAAAGCCTGGCGCCCGATGGTGGTGGCTGGGCTCAGCCGTAGACAAGGAGAACCTGCGCTGGAACCTGCGCGAGTATGCCAAACACGGCATCGGGGCAGTGGAGATAACACCCATCTATGGCGTGCAGGCCAATGAAAAGAACAACATTCCCTATCTGAGCAACGAATGGCTTAGTATGCTGCGTTTTACACAGGAGCAATGCCAGCAGAACGGTATCGAGCTCGACATGGCTACGGGCACTGGATGGCCTTTCGGAGGCCCCTGGGTGCCTTTAAAGGAAAGCGCTAGCAAGGCGGTGTTTGTCGAGAAGAACTTGAGTGGAAATGAAAAAGCTGTCCTCGACCTGACAATTGCCGACGAGAAAGAGCGCAAAAATGCATTCCTCGACAAGGTGATGCTCTATGCCGACGGACAGGCTATCGACGTAACCGACAAAGTGAAGGACGGCAAGCTGGTGTTTGACAAAGCGCAATACTCAAATCTAAAGTCCGCCCCCCAAAAGATTATTGCTCTATATATTAAATATGGTGTAATGAGAGTGAAGCGAGCTGCCCCTGGCGGTGAGGGGCTGGTGATTGACCACTTCGACCGCACGGCAGTGAAGAACTACCTGAGCCACATCAGCGCAGCCTTCGACCGCACCCATACCCCCTACCCTCACACTTTCTTCAACGACAGCTATGAGGTGGAAGCCGCTACATGGACGCCTACCCTGCTGAAAGAGTTTGAAGCCCGCCGCGGCTACAAGCTGGAAGACCATTTGCCCGAGCTGATTGCCTATGACCCAAAGGTGCTCAGTGACTATCGTGAGACGTTGGGCGACCTGCTTTTAGAGAATTTCACCAATCAGTGGACAGCATGGGCCCATAGTCACGGCGCCATCACCCGCAACCAGGCACACGGATCGCCAGCCAACCTTATCGACTGCTATGCCGCCGTTGACATCCCTGAGATTGAAGGCTTCGGTCTTAGCGACCTGGGCATCAAAGGCCTTAGGACCGACCCGGGCAAGACCCGCAAGAACGACAGCGACTACTCGATGTTCAAGTATGCACCGTCAGCCGCCCATGTCTGCGGCAAGCCCTACACCAGCAGTGAGACCTTTACTTGGCTGACGGAACACTTCCGCACCAGTCTCTCGCAACTGAAGCCCGACCTCGACCTGATGTTCTGTGCCGGTGTGAACCACATGTACTTCCACGGCACATGCTATTCGCCCAAGGACGACGAGTGGCCAGGCTGGAAATTCTACGCTTCGATAGACATGAGCCCCACGAACAGCATCTGGCGCGATGCCCCTTATTTCATGGAGTATGTGGAGCGCTGCCAGAGTTTTCTGCAATGGGGTCAGCCCGACAATGACTTCCTGGTGTTGCTGCCCGTGCGTGATGCTTGGAAGAAAGCTACGGGCAAACTGCTGATGCAGTTCAGCATACACGCCATGGGCAAGCTGATGCCTGAGTTCCGCCAAGCCATCCTCGATATTGACCGTGCTGGTTACGACTGCGACTACATCTCCGAGCAATTGCTCTTGAACACGCGGTGCGAAAACGGTCAGCTTGTCACCCAAGGCGGCACCCGCTACAAGGGTCTCATCATCCCCGGAAGCGGCGAGATGCCCGATGCCGTGAAGGCTCACATTGAATCGCTGAAGGCAAAGGGTGCCCACGTGATGTATGGCATCAGTGAAACCGAAATGGCCAAGACAGCCAAGCCCGAGCCCATGAAGACGAAGTTGGGGTTGAAGGCCATCCGTCGTAAGAACGCCAACGGTTATCACTACTTCATTGCCAACCTCACGCCCAATGACATCAGCGAACAGGTGCCCCTTGCCGTTGACTATCAAGGAGCACGCTGGTTCAATCCGCTCAACGGCGAGATTTCCCATGCCGAATACGAGCACGGCCTGATGACGATTAGTCTGCGGAGCGGCGAATCGATGATTCTTCAAGTTTACGATAACTATATGGGAGGTCCTCACCCCAAGCCCGTCTCTTCTTGCTTGCACAATGCCCCACCTCCTGTTTATCCTCGTGAACAGATCTCTATTACCGGGCCGTGGACACTCTCATTCACCGAATCTGTTCCGGCCGTCGAGAAGTCATTTAGCCTTGATGCGCTACAGTCATGGGAAGGGCTTGACGAGCAGACAAAAGTTCTCATGGGTACCGGCGTATACACCGCCACAGTGACGCTGAACAAGAAAGACGCCCCATCACACCAATGGTTTATCGACCTGGGCGACGTGCGTGAGTCTGCCCGCGTCTACATCAATGGCCAATTCATAGGCTGTGCGTGGAGCGTTCCCTTCATTCTCGACACCAAGGGCACCTTGAAGGTGGGCACCAACGAAGTGCGCATAGAAGTGACCAACCTTCCAGCCAACCGTATTGCCGACTTAGACAGGAAAGGCGTGAAGTGGCGCAAAATGGAAGAGATAAATGTTGTCGACATCAACTACAAGAAGACACTCTACGACCAATGGGAGCCCATGCCCAGCGGTTTGAACTCGGAAGTTAAACTCATAATTAAATAATAACCCATCATGTCAGAACAATCATCGCAACATCACCACCATCATCATCATCATCACCGTGAAGACAGTTCAACACTTTTCCTAAAAAAGAACCTGTCGAGCATCAGGCGCAGAAAGCTAATAGCCAAGTGGCTGTTCCGTTTTCTCATACTCGTAGCCATTGTGATGGCTATTGCTGTCATCGTCCTCTATCGAACGCAATAGCACATAGATTTGGATAGCTCAGACCATTAAGCGGAACAATAGAAGTCGCCCGTCAGAGTCTCGTACCACAGCGAGCGATGTCCTGGGACATCTTCTATGATGCCTTCTGACTTTTCAAAATCTGCAGAGTGTTTACTGAAAGCTAGCAAATAGCGGCGTGGAGCCTTTCGCGGGGTGGTCTTTACGGCCACCTCGCGCGTTTTGAAGAATCCGACGATAAAAGCTTCCGACTCCAGGCGTTCACGGCAATCGAAAGGGATGACCACAGACAACTGTCCCTCGTCGGCCAGCAGTCGCCAGCTGTTCTGCATCAACTGTCTATAGCTCAGCGTATCGGTATGGCGGGCTATGGAACGGCGTGCATCGGGCGATGGCAGCGAGTCGATAAAGAACGGTGGATTGCATACAATGCTGTCGAAAGGCATAGCCGACTGAAACGTGCACACATCAGCCTGCAACATGGAGACACGGCTGGCAAAGGGCGATGCCATGGCATTCTCGGAGGCCTGAGCTACGGCCACAGCATCAATGTCAATCCCCAACACTTCGGCACCTACAAAGCGCTGAGCCATCATCAGGGCTATCACCCCTGTACCCGTGCCGATGTCGAGCACACGGTGCCCGCCACGGGCCCATGCCCCCAGTAGCACACCATCGGTGCCCACCTTCATGGCGCACCGGTCTTGACAGATAGAGAACTGCTTGAATTGAAACATGGCGCAAAGTTACATCTTTTTATCTGAGATTTGAGATTTGAGAATTGAGATTTCTCGCAGTAAAATGTTAAATAAGCATAATGGGCGGGCACAAACATTATACGTCAAACCACAAATCTCAAATCATTTCATTACCTTTGCACTCGCTTACGCTCCCCCGACTAAACGGGGGTGCCATGATGGATATGGATGATATCAAGAGAATAGTGCTGACAGGCGGCCCCTGTGCCGGAAAGACCACGGCACTGGTGCGCATCATCGAGCACTTCAGCAGCCTGGGCTATAAGGTATTCACCATACCTGAAGTGCCTACACTCTTCACCCAGGCAGGCATGAACTATCTGACAAAGAACCAAGGCTTCTTCTACGAGGGCGAGAAAGCAACACTCGAGATACAGATAGCACTGGAAGATAAGTTCATGCGCATGGCACGCGAATGCGTCAAGCCCTGCATCATAGTGTGCGACCGCGGGGCACTTGACATCTCGGCCTATATGTCGCCCGACATGTGGAATCAAATCACACGTTCGGTAGGCACTTCCACGCCTGAACTGCGCGAACGCTACGACGCCGTGCTCCACCTTGTCTCGGCTGCCGACGGTGCCGAGCAATTCTATACCACGGCCAACAACGCCTCACGCAACGAGAGCAACGACAACGAGGGGCTGCGCATTGCCCGTATGCTCGACAAGAAGGTGATTCACGCCTGGACAGGACATCCCCACCTGCGCGTCATCAATAACCACGAAGACTTCGAGGCCAAGATGCACCGTGTGCTCAAGGAGATAAGCAATGTCCTCAGTCTGCCGCAGCCCATCGAAGAGGAACGTAAGTACGTGGTTGAAATCACGGGCGACTTCCCCGATGACTGCATCGAGAGTGAAATCACCCAGACCTACCTCAAAGGCTATCCCGACTGTGAAGAGCGCCTGCGCAAGCGTTCGTGGGGCAAGAAGGTGGTCTACGTGCACACCACGAAAAAGAAGACGGCCGAAAACGAGGAACTGGTCACCGAGCGGCAGATCAATCAGAACCTCTACGAGATTATGCTCCCCATTGCCGATCCCGACCGCAACACCATCCACAAATTCCGCAAGAGTTTCATCTGGCAAGGTCAATACTTCGAGGTTGACACCTATCTTGACCAGCTTCAAGGTCTGGTCATTCTCGAGACGAAAGGCATTGCCGAGGGCGAGTCGCTCAAGTTGCCCCCATTCCTCCGTATCATCAAGGAAGTGACGGGCAATAAAGACTACTACAATTACGAACTGTCAAAACAAAAACATTAAATCACGATATGATTCTCGACAAGATTAACGAACTTCTGAATGAAGTAGAGACACTGACAGCCAAGAACGCCGAAGAGGTGGAACAGCTGCGACTGAAATACCTGAGCAAAAAAGGAGAGATAACAGCTCTGATGAACGATTTCCGCGAGGTGCCTGCCGAGCTGAAGAAGGAAGTGGGCATGAAGATCAACCAGCTGAAACAGCAGGCCACCGACCGTATCAACCAGCTGCGCGAAAACTGTCAGACGCAGGACAACGACACGGATAACATCGATCTGACACGCACTCCCTACCCCATAGGCGTGGGAACGCGCCACCCGCTGACCATTGTCACCAACGAGATTATCGACATCTTCAGCCGCATGGGCTTCGTACTGGCCGACGGTCCCGAAGTAGAGGACGACCTGCATGTGTTCACCCGCATGAACTTTGCTGCCGACCATCCTGCCCGCGACATGCAGGACACCTTCTTCGTGTCGCAACATCCCGATGACGTGACGAAGAACATCCTGCTGCGCTCGCACACGTCAAGCGTTCAGGCCCGAGTGATGGAGCACATGCACACTGAGGACGGCAAGCTGACGGCCCCCATCCGCGTCATCTGCCCAGGCCGCGTGTATCGCAACGAGGCCATCACCGCACGTGCCCACTGCTTCTTCCACCAGGTAGAGGGCCTTTACATCGACAAGAACGTATCGTTCACCGACCTCAAGCAGGTGCTGCTCTCGTTCGCAAAGGAGATGTTCGGTGCCGACACAAAGATTCGCCTGCGCCCGTCGTACTTCCCCTTCACCGAACCAAGCGCCGAGATGGATATCTCGTGCTTCATCTGTGGCGGCGAGGGCTGCGGCTTCTGCAAGCACACAGGATGGGTTGAGATTCTGGGCTGCGGCATGGTAGACCCGAACGTGCTCGAACAGTGCGGCATCGATTCAAGCATCTACAGCGGCTACGCCTTCGGAATGGGTGTTGAGCGCATCACCAACCTGAAATATCGTGTCAGCGACCTGCGCCTGTTCTCTGAGAACGACACCCGTTTCCTCGAGGAGTTCCAGGCTGCCGACTGATTTCACTACTCGCCCCATACGATTTTTGACAGCGAAGGACAATTTTAGAAACTGTAACACGGCATGTTACGCTTCGTAACGTGCCGTGTTACAGATTTAGGACTATCGATGTCTGCTAATCATTGCAACAGCTCGTTGACAGGTCGGCAACCTGCCCTGAGTCTGACGAACGGAATGTCAGGAAAATTCAAATTTGCAAAAATTGCCGCGCAACGTTTTTTTTGGAAAAGCACCGCTTTGAGGGTGGAAAAGGACAGCTTCTTGACCCGAAAAGCGGTACTATTTCACCCTCGAAGCGGTGCTTCCCTTTTTGCAAGTTTACCAATGTAAAGAAAATTCGCAATCCATCCCGTTCTTACAAGGTATATCATCCGGCCCAGTCCCTTTCTCGCCACAACAGATGAGAACCACCTGATGAAGGATGAAATCTGAAAAACGGAAAACGTTTTAGCGGACAGCAATAGTTTAGGACATGTAATAGATGAGCGTCCGTAGGTTGCTTCATCGTAGAAAAAGGACAGCTTTGATGCGACCAAAGGACAACTTTGATGCAGCCAAAGGACAACTTTGATGCGACCAAAGGACAGCTTTGATGCGGCCAAAGGACAACTTTGATGTAGCCAAAGGACAACTTTGATGCGACCAAAGGACAACTTTGATGCAGCCAAAGGACAACTTTGCTATCATCAAAAGCTTGGCGCCGGACAACGACTTTGGATGAAAAGAAAAAGAAAGCATTGCCTCTGTAAGCCGGGTTCTGTCCCCGCTTTTTCTTTGTACACTAGGCACAATGAAAAAAGCCGGTGCCTGCCATTTATCTACTGCGTACGTCGCCATACGCCTCTAGCGTTCTACCCTCCATCGCGGCCCCTTGCGAAGTCCTCGGGCGGGCAACCCTAAGCATGTCGATGGTTTACATGAACTTGCAGCCTCCAGCAGGAACAGCCCGACGATCACCCGCCGACTGGTGGTCTCTTACACCACCTTCTCACCCTTACCCTTACGGGCGGTTGTTTTCTTCTTCCCTCACCAGCTGTCGCCAACTGCTTCTACTTTCAGAAGTGGAGTGCCCTGTGCTGCCCGGACTTTCCTCTCGTCTCTCCTTCCAGAAAGGCCAGCGGCAGACCGAGGCAGTGCTTTCAGGCTGCAAAGGTACGAATTTTCCTGTAAACGGCCATCATTTCAACGAGAAAAGTTGAAAAAAGGCGTTTCCCTCTCACCTTGCTCTTCTTGGCTTTTTCTTAATCGTAGCACCCTAGACCGTGGGCCGTGGAAAGCGAGTCGAGGTGAAAGTCATAGCGCAGGTTCTCCTCATCGATAAGGCGGAAATGCTGCTTACCCTGAATGCTGTCCTTAGGAGTCTCCCAACGCACGGAAACGAAGTTGATAGTGTCAGGGACATCCTTTGCATCCTTCACTACAGGAGTGCGAAGGAGCGAATTCTCGAAATAGTATGAGAAGGCAGTGATGCTATCGTTCTCGTGGGCATCGCCCATCACCACATCATCGGCATAGCCTGTAACGATAGAATTGGTAACATTCATTGCCTCAAGTGGATAAGGATTGCCGTTATAGTAGTTTGCAAACCTCAAGGCTGCGCCACGATCAGCCTTGAAAGGATAGAATTGGGCCAATGTGCACCGGTCCATAATGACGGCTCCGCCATAGAATGCGGCGCAATCGCCCTGTGTGTTCGTGAACTGGCAGTACAACAATCCCACGTAGCTGTTGAAAGTCTGCAGGCCCACTCCGGCACAGTTGTGAACCACCGAGTTCTTCATATACAACCGCAACTTCCGCGGTATGAACGTGGTGGAGTCGCACACGATGCCGTTCACTGCATTGCGTATCTCGGAGGCAGTAAACCTGTTGCCGTAGGAGGAGGCATGGATATGTATGCCCTCCCACTGTCCGCTGACGCGGTCGTAAGGCAGATAACTGAACATGCGGTCAAGGCGGTCGCCACGAAACACGCTACTGTCGGCCACAAGTGTACCATAGACATCCAGGCCGGCATGGTCGTGAAAATAGAGTGAGGTGCCCTTCAGTACCAGTGTCGCAGTGCTGTCAACCCGCAGTCCTTGCATCAGCACGATGGGCTTGCGGCTCTCAATGATGGTGTCGTGGCTGATGCGAATCTCGTCCTTGTAGATGATGGCGTCCCAGGCACAACCACGCAACGGCATCCGCTGCTCCACCCCACTCTCCAGTGTGAAGACAAGGTCGTCCTCGATTATCAGAGGCTCATTGAGGTAATTCTCTGGGGCTGTCAGCTCCACGAACACACGAATGCTGTCATGGCTCCTCACCTCGAGGTCATTGACGACGGCTCCCGTGGAGTTGTCAAGATAGGAGCCGTCCACATTCACGCGGAATCCCGTCTGGTTCCCTTGAGCCAACCGTACGCTCTTCAACCTAACACCCTTCCTCGCGCGGTTATAAACCCAGAAGTCATAGGTTCTCGACCCTACGGTTGAGAAGACAGTGTCCATTTTCACCGAATCGGTGGAGAACGAGAGTGTTGCAGTGGGGGACGCCGTGAACGAATCATCGTCGTGACAGGCCACCATCAACACCGTGCACACTATGGATAGATAAAGAAAAATCCGTTTCATCTTATTGACAAAACGGATTTTTTCTGTTTTTATTGTGTTGTTACTTGCCAAAGTAGCGTTTCAGCAGTCCGGCGAAGCCAGCGCCATGACGGGCCTCGTCCTTGGCCATCTCGTGCACGGTGTCGTGTATGGCATCGAAACCGGCAGCCTTGGCGTTCTTGGCAATGCGGAACTTATCCTCACAGGCACCGGCCTCGGCAGCGGCACGCTTCTCAAGGTTGGTCTTCGTGTCCCACACACATTCACCCAGCAGCTCGGCAAAACGGCTGGCATGGTCGGCCTCCTCGAAAGCATAGCGCTTGAAGGCCTCGGCTATCTCGGGATAGCCCTCGCGGTCAGCCTGACGGGCCATTGCCAGATACATGCCCACCTCGCCGCACTCGCCGTTGAAGTGGTTGCGCAGGTCATTGATCATCTCTTCCGACACACCCTCGGGCTTGCCGTCGCCAATACGGTGCACGGTGGCATACGTTGTTTCGCCGTCTTCCTTCAGTTCTGAGAACTTTGAGGCAGGAGCCTTACAGATGGGGCACTTCTCGGGAGCGGCATCGCCTTCGTAGATATATCCACAAACGGCGCAGATAAACTTTTTCTTCATAGTTGTTGATGTTGTTGAATTGTGAATGTTTAGTTGTGTAATATCCTAGTGCAAATATAGGGAGAAAAAACAAATCCCGCAAATATTCGCGGGATTTATAACATTATTTATATTATTCCTTTATTTCGGCTCGATGCGATACCTGCTCAGCAACGGCACTTCCTGACATAGTGCGTCAGCCAGGAGGCGTGCCACCACCTGAGCACCATAAATATTATAATGCGTATTGTCCTGCCGTCCCTCGGGCACGCTGGGTTCCTCACCGGGAAGGAACCACATGTGCAGTTTCTTCGATGCCTCGGTGCCCAGTCCCTGCTCCAGGTCGTGGGTGATGCGATTAGCGTCGACGAAATGTGCATTCATGCGCTGGGCCACATCGCGGGGAGCCACGGCATAGAGGCCATGAGTATCAATGAGCGAATCGCCCTCTACCATCTTCACGCCATCTTTGAACGTGGTGGTTCGCAGTTTCTCGTCATCGTCATTCTCGGGTGCGTTCACGAAGAAATTGCGGCGTACCACGCAGTTCATCACAATGGGAATGCCGCCGTGCTCACGTGTCTCACGAATGAACTTGGCAATGTTGTAGTCGAACGTCGACCCTGGGTCGGTATGTCTGTCGGCCTTTGGTTTCTCGTCGTTATGGCCAAACTGTATGATGACATAGTCGCCTGGCTTCATCTTTGTCAACACGGCATCCCACCGTCCCTCGTCGATGAAGCTCTTCGACGAGCGCCCGTTCACGGCGTGATTATCCACACGGATGTATTCGGGGTCGAAGTAGCGTTGCAGCATCATGCCCCAGCCGCGTTCCTTCTTACCGTTGGAAATATCCTTATTCGCAGCGGTGGAGTCGCCAATAATAAAAATAGTAGTTGCCTGGTCGTCCTTTGCCGAAGTAAACGCCAGCAGTGTGATGGCCACGATAGCCAGTAGTCTTAAGTGTTTCATATCAGTTATGGTAATCTTGTTATCGTCTTCATTCTATAGCGCCAATGATTTCCCTCACCGTCTTGCAGCCGTGGCGTTCCAGCCAGGCGCTGATGCCATCGCGGATACGGATGGTGACAGCAGGGTCGATGAAATTGGCCGTGCCGACCTCAACGGCTGTGGCCCCGCACATCAGGAACTCAATGGCATCCTCAGCCGACATGATGCCCCCCAGTCCCACGACAGGAATGTTCACCGCACGGGCCACCTGGTAGACCATGCGCAGGGCTACGGGCTTCACGGCAGGGCCGCTCAGTCCGCCAGTGCCTATCGACAGCACCTTGCGGCGTTTCTCAATGTCAACAGCCATCCCCATGAGCGTATTGATGAGCGACACAGCATCGGCTCCTGCTGCCTCTACAGCCCGTGCTATGTCGGCAATATTCGTCACGTTGGGCGACAGCTTCACTATCAGTGTCTTGTGATAGCGTTCCCGCACGGCATGCACCACGCTCTCGGCTCCCTGGCAGCTTGTCCCGAAGGCCATGCCACCGTCTTTTACGTTGGGGCAGGAGATGTTCAGTTCTATGGCAGGAATCTTGTCGAGTGCATCGATTCGGGCAGCACACTCTGCGTAGTCATCGGGCGACGACCCACTGACGTTCACTATCCAGCACGTGTCGATGTCCTTTATCTGCGGATAGATGTGAGCGGCGAAATAGTCGACGCCCTTGTTCTGCAAGCCCACGCAGTTCAGCATTCCCATGGGTGTCTCTGCCATGCGGGGATAATCGTTGCCCTCACGAGGATGCAGCGTCGTGCCCTTCACAATGATGCCCCCCAGTTCTTCCAGAGGCACGAAGTCCTGAAACTCCAGCCCGTAGCCGAAGGTGCCCGAGGCTGTCATCACCGGGTTCTTCAGTTCCAAGGCTCCTATGTTTACTTTTAAGTCCATAACAGCTCCTTTATATTAAACACCGGACCCTCCTTGCACACACAGAGGTTGCCTCTGGTAGTTTTCTCCACACAGCACAGGCAGGATCCCAGTCCACAGGCCATCAAGTTCTCGAGCGAGGCCTCGCACTCAATCTCCTGATCATTGGCATAGCGAGCCACAGCCTTCATCATGGGCGTTGGACCGCAAGTCTGAATCAGGTCGAAGCGTTCGCAGGACAGAATGCTGTGGTTGGTCACAAAGCCACGCTCGCCCTCGCTGCCGTCTTCTGTCGTCATGAGTACACGGCCATACTGCCGGAAGGCATCGAGCATCAGCAGACCGTTCTTGTCGCGAGCTCCCAGCAAAAACGTCGGCTCTACTCCACTCTCTTTCCACGAAGCACCCAGATAGAGCAGCGGAGCCACGCCCACGCCGCCACCTACAAGTAGCACTTTTCGTCCGGCGCTCTTCCCGTCTGGGGTAGTGAATCCATGCCCCAGCGGCAGCACCACGTTCAGCGTGTCGCCAGCCTTCAGCTGTGCCAGCCTCCGTGTTCCAGCACCCACACAGGCCACCAGCAGCCACAGTTCGTTGTGTTGGCGGTCGACGAAATGAATAGAGATAGGCCTGCGAAGGAATGTCGCCGGCACTTGGTCTATGCGAACCTCGACAAATTGTCCCGGCATCATGGGGGGCAGCGGCTCGCTGTGGGTCAGGCGTATCAAGATGAAGCCTCCGTGTAGCGGCTCAACGGCCCTTACGCTTAAATCAAGAATATATTTTCTTAGCATCATCGGTAGTTGTCTCTTGCATATTCGGCTGCAAAAATAAAAAGAATTTCCGAGATATGCAACTTTGTTGCCCATTATTCTTGCGTATGTGCAGCGAAATACTTAACTTTGCACGCACAAGCAAGCCCACAGACATTCACTATCAACACATATTATCAACCTCCGTTAGAACCATGAAACAATTTATCCTTTGCCTGATGGCCCTCGTTGCCATAGTATGCAGCGCCAGCGCCCAGCGCCTAACCCTCCTGAAACGTTACGGACAGAGCTGGGGCACTGAGCAAGTGACGATGAAGAACAAGCCCAACGGCATCATCTACCGTTTGAGGGTCGAGAAACAATGCGACGACCTGCCCCCGGTTCCCGAGACCAAAGGCCTCGAGCTGTTCATCGCCGAGCCTACCGATATGGGTTGGCTGGGTTTCTACCGACTGCCCACCAGCGCCAACCAGTACGACTTCGTGGTGGTGCTCTACGACCACAGCAAGCAGCCTGTTACCACCGTCAACCTCTGCGACATCACCAACAACCGCTACTGCGAAGTGCAGGACGTGAGATGGGACTCCGACACCCACCATCTCTTGTTCAACATGGCCTGTCCCAGCTATGCCTCACAGATTGACGGCAAGGGAAGCAAGCTCTATTGCTACGATGTGGAGCAGCATCGCCTTGTGTGGCAGACCGACTATCTCGTCAGCAACGACATTTTCATCCTCAACGACAACTACGTCTTCTGCTCCTACGGCTTCACGTCCGAGAAGAAATACCTCTATATGCTTGACAAGTTCACCGGCCGCATCTACAGCAAACTGCCCATGGTGAAAAAGGTGGAGTATATCGAGCTGCAGCAGAAGAATGGCAAGGAGGTGCTCTATGCCGTAGACTACGACAACAACCTCTTCACCTACGCCGTCCCCGGCAAGCCCCAGCGCGCTGCCACCCAGCAAGGCGAGGTGCTCACCGTGGTCTATGCCACTTCCGACGACTACTTCCTTAACGTCAGGGCTCAGCCATCGTCGCGTGCCGCCATCATCGACACGCTGTGGATGCAGTCACACGGCTTAGGCAGCGGTGTACTGCGCCAATATGGCGACCAGTGGAGCAAAATCAGCGTTGGCAGTGTCACGGGGTGGGTCTACACCAAGTATATGGGCACTCAGTCGTGGTACGATGGCACAGGCCGTAACATCCTGGTCGCCGCTCGCGAAAATACCCCCATCTACGGCGAGAACTACGTCGGCGAGGACGACTATCCCCTCTTCACCACCGTTAAGAAAGGTACCATCCTGGCCGACGAGTACGATGAGATAGAGGGCTACTACGTCCTGAAGACTGGCCACGATTATCTCTTCATCAAGAAAAGCGATGCAGAAGTAAAACCCAACAACAGATAAATATGAAACAACTATTAGCTACCCTTTCCATCGCAGCAGCCATGGTCGCCACCTTCAACGCTTGTAAGAACGCTGAGCAGCCCCAGCGCACCAACCCCCTGTTGACCGAAAGCCAGAAGCCCTTCGGCACACCCGACTTCAGCATCATCCAGCCATCCGACTACCTGCCTGCTTTTGAAGCTGCCATCCAGCAAACCCGCGACAACATCAAGAGCATCACCGACAACACCGAGGCACCCACTTTCCAAAACACCATCCTGCCCTACGAGGACAGCGGCAAGCTGCTCGATCGTGTCAGCCGCATCTTCTTCGCACTTACCGAGGCCGACAAGACGCCCGAGATAGCCGAGACCGAGAAGAAGGTGATGCCCATGCTCACCGACCTGGAGAACGAAATCTCGTTCAACAAGCCACTCTTCGACCGCATCCGCCAGGTCTACGAAAAGGAACACAACACGCTTCAGGGTGAAGACCAGAAACTGCTCGAGGAGATATACAAAGAATTTGTGCGCAACGGCGCCCTCCTGAGCGATGACAAGATGGAGCGCATGAAAGCCATCAACCTGCGCATCTCCGACCTGCAACAGCAGTGGGGTGACATGCTGCAAGCAGCCACCAACGATGCCGTGGTGTGGGTCAATAGCAAAGACCAGCTCTCCGGACTGAGCGAGGCCGACATTGCCCAGTGTGCCACCGATGCCGAGAGCCGAGGCAGCAAAGCCCCCTACGCCATCGTCATCGTCAACACCACGCAGCAACCCCTGCTGGCCAGTCTCGACAACCGCGACCTCCGCCGACAGGTCTACGAAGCCTCCGTACACCGCGCCGACGGCACCGGCCCCTACAACACCTTCCCTATCGTCTGTGAGATAGCTAAACTGCGTGCCGAGCAGGCACAGATCATGGGCTACCCCTGCTTTGCCGCCTACTCCCTCGAGAAGACCATGGCCAAGACGCCCCAGAACGTCTACTCCTTCTTGCGTAGCCTCATCAGCCAGTACTCACCGAAAGCCGCTGCCGAGACAAAGGCCATCGATGCTTTCGCACACAACGCCTCGCTCACCGCCAATCCGCTGCCTGCCGACTCTCCCCTCGAGCCCTACGACCGTTTCTACTACTCGGCCAAGATGAAGAAACAGCAGCTCAACGTCAGCGACGACGAGGTGAAGCCCTACTTCAATGTCGACAGTGTGCTCATCCGAGGCGTATTCTATGCCGCCAACCGCGTCTACGGCCTCACCTTCAAGGAGCGTCACGACATACCACTCTACCATCCTGACATGAAAGCCTTCGAGGTTATCGACAGCAACGGCAAGACCAAAGCCCTGTTCTACTGCGACTATTATCGCCGCCCCACCAAACGCGGTGGAGCCTGGATGGACGGTTTCGCCAAGCAGAGCCGCCGCTGGGGCCAGATTCCCATCATCTTCAACGTGTGTAACAGCGCCAAAGCCCCCAACGGTGCCCCCTCGCTCATCACCTGGGATGAGGTAACCACCATGTTCCACGAGTTCGGACACGCACTACACGGCATTCTCTCCGACTGCGAGTACCACCGCCTCAGCGGCACCAGCGTGGCACGCGACTTCGTAGAGATGCCATCGCAGTTCAACGAGTCCTTTGCAGCCATACCTGAGGTGTTCGACCACTATGCCCGTCACTATCAGACAGGCCTGCCTATGCCTGCCGACTTGAAAGAGCGAATGTTGCAAAGCATCAACTTCCACAGCGCCTATGCCCTTGGTGAGAACCTTGCCGCCACCTGTCTCGACCTTGCATGGCACATGCTGCCAGCCGACTCCATCCCCACGCCCGAACAGGCCGCTACCTTCGAGAAAGAGGCGCTGCGCCAAGTGGGACTCCTCGACATACAGATACCGCCACGATATAGCACCAGCTACTTCAACCACGTCTTCGGCGGAGGCTATGCCGCAGGTTACTACAGCTACCTATGGACAGAGGTGCTTGCCGTCAACATTGCCGACGTCTTTGCCAAGCGAGGTCCTCTACTCCCTGCCACCGGCAAGGACATGCGTGACAAGATTCTAAGCCGAGGCAACACGGGCGACCTCATGCAGATGTTCTCAGACTTCACAGGCATGAGTCAGCCCGACGCAACAGCACTGCTCAAAGCCAGAGGACTATAGTTAATGAGAAATGAGAAATGAAGAATGATGAAATCATCATTCCTGATTACGTGAGTTCGACCCAAGGAATACTATCTTGGCGACGAAGGGACTTGGCTGGATAATGAACCATGCAAGCCTGGAGCAGATAGTGAATTTTCTTTACACAGATTTTCTCACAAAAAGGAAAGGACAACTTCGAGGATGGAAAAGGACAGCTTCTTGACCCGAAAAGCTGTCCTTTTCCACCCTCAAAGCGGTGCTTTTCCAAAAGTCCCGCTGCGAGTCACTTTTTGCAAATATGAATTTTCATTACATTTACCCTATCCCGTCAAGCTACTGCGATGTTCAGCGAAACGCAAAAAAATGTTCTCATTGAAGACTTACAGTTGTCCTTGGCTTGCAGCAATGGGCAACGGCAGCAAGCAAAAAAAGGGCTTACGCCATATCAAGAATAGGTGGTGAGGGCGAAAAAAAGTGGAGGGAAAGGTGGTGGAAGTGAAAGAAAATTAGTATCTTTGCGGCTTCAAAGGATTTATGAAGCATGAGACACTGGATAGCATCTTTATCACTCTTCGTTTTTGCCTTACACTTGGAAGCCGTACAGCCCACAGCCCTTCACATTGCGTTGTTGGGCGACTCGAACACGTGGATTGGCGGCGACGACTGCTCGAAGGCACGTGGATGGAACAAATGGTTCAAAGAGGTCTTGAGACCCGCTTCCATCCGCAGTTATGCTCGTAGCGGAGCCACATGGACACACACGCCTGCCACCACAATCGATACCAAGGAGAATATCGGAACACTTGGCGATAATAACGTGATTTTCAATCAAGTAAAGCGACTGATTGAAGCAGAAAAGAATGGTATACAGACGATTCCTGATCTCATCATCATCATGGCTGGCACGAACGATGTGTGGTTCAACGACAAACGTCCCCATGCTCTAGAAAGTCTCGGGCAACAGGATTGCTATATGGCCGATGCCGTGGACTCGGTATCGGTGGTGCTGCCCTGCTGGCAAAGACTGGTGGGTGCCGTCAGACAGAATGTAGGGCTACTGCGTACGGCATTCCCCGGGGCACGAATTGTGCTGCTCACCCCTATGCAGACCACTGCTGCCCCCGTTGACAGCATAGCCAAGGCTAGCCAGCTGATTGAGGCGGAGGGCGGACGCCTGGGGTGTGATGTCATCAGGCTGGACGGCGATGACTGTATCAGCAGCAAACATGAACGTCAGAAGCGCACCCACACCAGCGACGGCACCCACACCAACGTGGCAGGGGCTCGCAAGATAGGCAACTATGTGGCTGGAAAGGTGCTGAAGTTGATTGAATAAAAAGGTTATAGAGAAAGAGTTATGGTTTTTTCCGATTTGTTTTTCCTCTTCGTATTCATTCCCGCTTTCGCCCTGTGCTATATGCTCGGGGCATGGGTGGACAAGAAATATCTGAGCGACGCCACCGTGGGCCTACGCAGCCACAGGGCGAAGAACATGGCACTGGTCATCTTCTCGCTTATCTTCTACGCGTGGGGCGAGCCGGTCTACGTGCTGCTGATGCTGGTAAGCGTGCTGCTGAACTTTCTGGCAGGCATGGGCATCAGCCATCAGAACGGCGGACGGCGCAAGGTGGCACTGGTCATGGGACTGGTGATGAACCTGCTGATACTGGGCACGTTCAAATACCTGAATTTCTTCGCCGACCAACTGGCAAGCATCGGCATCAACGTGGATGCCCCCACTATTGCACTGCCCATCGGCATCAGCTTCTACACGTTCCAGAGCATTAGCTACCTCATCGACGTCTATCGCCAGGATGCAAAGGCCCAGCGGCGCTTCGTCGACCTGCTACTCTACATCTCCATGTTCCCGCAGCTCATTGCCGGCCCTATCGTACGCTATGGCACGATAGCCAACGAGATCAACGACCGCCATGTGACGGCCAGCGACTTTGCCGAGGGATCCTACCGTTTCCTCATTGGCCTGGGCAAGAAAGTGATTTTGGCCAACCAGCTGTCGGAGATCAGCGACCAGTTCCTGACCAACGGCCTGGGCAGCCTCACTACCACAGGTGCCTGGGTGGGTGTGGTGGCCTTCACCCTGCAGATATATTTCGACTTCTCGGGCTACTCTGACATGGCCATCGGACTGGGGCGCTGCATGGGCTTCCACTTCAACGAGAACTTCCGCCACCCCTACTGCTGCAACAGCATCACCGACTTCTGGAGACGCTGGCACATATCACTGGGCAGCTTCTTTCGCGACTACGTCTACATACCCATGGGTGGCAACCGCCGCCACCAAGCCGTGAACATCCTCGTGGTGTGGTTCCTTACGGGCATGTGGCACGGTGCATCGTGGAACTTCATCATCTGGGGCGTCTACTTCGGCATCATCGTCATGCTCGAGAAATACACCATCCTGAAGCTGAAGCACTGGGCGTTCAAGCCCCTGCTCCATGTCTACAGTCTGCTGCTGGTGGTCATCGGATGGGGCATCTTCTACTTCGACGACTTCGCACAGATGCAGACATTCTTCCACTCGTTCTTCGCTCAGGGCGATGTGGAGTTCAACGACTTCATCACCGAAAGCACACTGACGGGCAACTTCTGGCTCTGGGCCATAGCGCTGGCGTTCTGCCTGCCGTTGCGCTCGTGGAGCTATAGTCTGCTGAGCCACTGCACTGGCGAGGGCAGCGCCCTTCAGCAAACGGTGCTCTTCACCGCACGTACCGTCATATCGCTGGTCATACTGGTACTCAGCGTAGCCCTTCTCGTAGGTGCCACGAACAACGCATTCATCTATACACGGTTCTGATGACGACGCGCTACCTCATTCTCGCCTTGGCCCTGCTGCTGGGCATACCGGCAGCGGCGGCACGACAGGACTCCATCCGCAGGGCCCGCAGCGGCATCATCGTAGTGGAAAGCGACTCCACGGTGAGGGCCATGGAGCCCTATGGCGTCAACAGGAGCGGGCTGGCCGCCTATGTGAAGGTTGCAGCCAAATATAAGCGTACCTTCCCCAGTGCCCGTGTCTACTGCATGATCATCCCCAACGCTGTGGCATTCTATTGCCCCGAGGAGGCCCACGAGTGGACGCAGGACGAGGGGCCGGTGATAGAATACGCACTGAGCACCTGTCCCGACGGGGTCATCCCCGTAAACCTGATGCCCGAGCTCAGCGAACACATCGACGAGCCCATCTACCTGCGCACTGACCACCACTGGGCACCGCTGGGTGCCTATTATGCCGCTGCCGTCTTTGCCGACGAGGCCGGTGTGCCCTTCCTGCCGCCCTCGTGCTATCAGCCCGACACCATACGTAACTTCGTGGGCACCATGCAGAAGTTCTCGAACGATGCTGCCGTAGGCCGTAAGCCCGAGGACTTCGTGTACTACATTCCCAAGTGCATCGACTACGAGACCACACGCACCGTCTATACCTACACCACGACCCGCAGCGGACGCGGACGGCGCCGTCGCACACACCGCACGCTCACCGCCAGGAGCCAGCCCGAGACAACATTCTTCCGTTCCTTTCCCGATGGCAGCGCAGGAGCCTACAGCACCTTTATGGGGGGCGACCTAAACCAGACCAGCGTGAGAACGGCAACCAAGAACGGCCGGCGACTGATGATACTGAAGGACAGCTACGGCAACGCCCTCCCCTCGTGCCTCTTTGGCTCGTTCGAGGAGATTCACGTGGTTGACTGCCGCTACTTCATCGGAAACATGGTCGACTTCGTCCACCAGCGCGGCATCACCGATATCCTGTTTTGCAACAATCTCATCCATGCCTCGTCGCCGGTGACGAGCCACACCCTGGAACAATACCTGACGCAGAAAAGATAAGTGAATAGTGATATATGAACAAAGAATTGAATACTGTCGCATCGGCCATCTACATTGCCATCGTAGGCTTGGTCTTCGTCGCCTTCGTCGTCGTGTTCGTCACCTTCCCACGCAGCACCTACTCCGAGCTAGAGAAGCGCGACCTCGCCACATTCCCTGAGTTCACCACAGAAAAGCTGTTCAAAGGCGAGTTTACTGATTCCGTCTCGAAGTGGTTCAGTGACAGCGAGCCCTTCCGCGACGAGCTGATGACACTCAGCATGAACGTGAAGGACAAGATACGCCTCACCGTAGACGAGGAGGAGCAGATTACCTTCATTGCCGCCGACCCAGCAGAGAACAATGCCGATGCTTCAAACGCGTCTGCGACTCCCGAACCCACCGAGGAAGAACGTGCCGCCGGCATCGAACCCGAGGAACTAGCCGCCGACAATGCCAGGATAGCCCATGCAGGCATCGTGGTCGTAGGCACAGGCGACAAGGTGCGAGCCATGATGGCCTTCGGAGGCGGCCCAAACAGCTGCCTCAGCTATGCCGAGCTGGCCAACAAATACAAGGAGACGTTCCCCGACGTCAATGTCTACAGCATGATCGTCCCCATCAGCATCGAGTACTACTGCCCCGAGAAGGTGAGGAAAGCCACGAAGCCCCAGCAGGCACCCATCGAGAACGCCATGAACCACCTCTCGGGCGGCGCCAAGGCCGTCAACGTCTACTGGACACTTAAAGAGCACTCTCTGGAAGACATCTACCTACGCACAGACCACCACTGGACACCCCTCGGCGCCTTCTATGCCGCCCAGAAGTTTGCACAAGTGGCTGGCGTGCCATTCCCAGGACTCGACAGCTACGAGAAGCACGTCATACACCGCTACGTGGGATCCATGTACGGTTATTCCAAGGACATCGCAGTGAAGAACTCGCCCGAGGACTTCATCTACTACACACCAGTGGGCGTCAACTACGAGACTACCTACGTCAACTACACCGTAGACCGCAACTACCACGTCACTGGCGAAGGGCGTCCCTACTCCGGCCCCTACTTCTACAAGTTCAGCGACGGCAGCGGCGGAGCTTACTGCACCTTTATGGGCAGCGACCAGAAGCTCACCGTGGTACGCACCTCTGCCGGAACCGGCCGACGGCTGATGATTATCAAGGACAGCTTCGGCAACGCCCTCCCAGGCTACATGTTCTTCTCGTTCGATGAGGTGCACGTCGTCGACATGCGCTACTTCAAGAAGAACATGACCGAGTATGTGCGCAATCATGGCATCACCGACATCCTCTTTGCCAACAACATCTTCAATGCCGCCTCGCGGGGTACCTATAATAAGTGCGTGAAATTCCTCACACAGAACGGCACCATGGACAGGCCCACCGAGGAGCACCCCGCCGACAG
This sequence comes from Prevotella sp., assembly GCA_024690505.1. GTDB lineage: Bacteria > Bacteroidota > Bacteroidia > Bacteroidales > Bacteroidaceae > Prevotella. Next base: position 10,967 of record JAILPA010000026.1, on the reverse strand, counting down.
CGCCAAGCACGAGGATGCCGCACCGGCCGCCGAGTCCCCTGTTCCTGTTACAGAGCAACCAACACCTACCCCCACCCCCATCGAGACAGAACAGGAAGAGATACCCGAAGTAATTGAATAATTGTCTACGCCGCAGCATCCTATATGCCCTTGCCATATCCCGGGCATTGCTGTGCGCCGTTGCCTGTGACAACAGCTGCCGTCGGGCAGCTATGCTTTGCTTGCCTTGTAGATAAGAGGTAGATTGATGAAGATACGGGCTGTTACGGATTTAGCCCAAGGATCCGGAAGCTAGTATTATGCGCCTCTTCAACCGTCGTAGACCGTGGTATCGGCAATGCCGGCCTCGGCCAACGCCTCGCGACGCTCCACACACGTGCCGCAGCGGCCACAATGGTGGTCGCTGCCTTTGTAGCACGACCACGTCTCGCTGTAGTCTATACCGAGCTCTTTACCTCGACGGGCAATGTCTGCCTTGGTAATGTTGGTATAGGGCGACAGTAGCCCCACGCCGATATATGTGCCGGCACAGGCAGCCTGGTCGAAGGCTTCTACGAACTCCGGTCGGCAGTCGGGATAAATAGTGTGGTCGCCGCCATGGTTGGCCATCATCACGTACTTCAGTCCGCGGCTCTCGGCCAGCCCCACCGCCACGCTGAGCATGATGCCGTTGCGGAAGGGCACCACCGTAGAACGCATGTTGTCGTCGGAATAGTGGCCTTCGGGAATATCGTTGCCTCCCTGAAGGAGAGAGCTGGTGAAATACTGTCCCATGAAAGCCAGGGGGATGACCAGATGCTCTATACCTAAGCGCTCACAGTGGAGACGGGCAAAGGGAATCTCACGTGCATTGTGCTTCGAGCCGTAGTCGAAGGTCACGGCCAGGGCTATGCGGTCTTGGTAGTCATGCAGCAGCGTCACACTATCCATGCCGCCGCTCAATATCAATATACAGTCTTTATTCATTATTCATTATTCATTATTCATTATTCATTTATTCACGATTCACTTTTCACACTTCACTTTCTCCCCCTTAAGGGAAGTTGGAGGAGGCTATGTCTTAATTCTGCTGCAAAATTACAAATAAAAATGAAGAATGAAGAATAAATAAAGAAGAAAATGAGAACAGAGAAATGAGGAATGCCCATTTTTAAGTCGGGTATGCAATAAATTGCAGAAGAGTGCGTTAATTATTGAGGTATATACCATAAAAATAGAACGGAATGATAGAATACATCAAGGGCGAGCTGACTGAGCTGACGCCCGCATTAGCTACGATAGAGGCTGCCGGCGTGGGCTATGGGCTTAACATCTCGCTGAACACATACACCTCAGTGCAGGGTAAGAAAGACGTAAAACTCTATGTATATGAGGCAATACGCGAGGATGCCCATGTGCTGTTCGGGTTCGCCTCGAAACGTGAGAGGGAGATGTTCCTGCTGCTCATCACCGTGAGCGGCGTGGGGGCGAACACCGCCCGCATGATTCTCTCGGGGATGAGCGTGGCAGAACTGTGCAACGCCATCTCTACGGGCAACTCACGGTTGATTCAGAGCGTGAAGGGCATCGGCAAGATGACAGCACAGCGCATCATCGTTGACCTGAGGGACAAGATTGTGGCACTGGGCATCGCCGACGAGCTGCCGGCAGGTGGTTCGATGCAAGCTCCTGTGAACAACGCTGTACGCGACGAGGCTGTGGCTGCTCTGACCATGCTGGGATTCTCGCCTGCACCTACGCAGAAAGTGGTGGTGGCTATCCTGCAAGAACAGCCCACGCTGCACGTGGAGCAGGTGGTGAAGCTGGCACTGAAGCAGATTAAATAATAAAGAAGACCCACCCCCATAAAAAACAAGGGAAGCCATGTTGAAACGCATTGCATACATCTTATTGCTGCTACTGAGCATCGCAGCGTGGGCTGCGACGCCTGCACATACTGACTTCCCCCAACGACTGGCCGACGGCGACACCATACGCATCACCCGGTGGCGCATTCAGCCCACAGTTCCTACCACCGTGGCCGACCTCGACTCAAGCGCCCTCGACCTGCACATGCCCGAGAACGTAAAGCAGCAGGTGGAGTATAACGACTCGCTGGGCTATTATCTCATCGGCTCGAAAATGGGCGACAGCTACCTAAACGCCCCCATCCTGATGACTACGGAAGAATACATGAAATGGAGTGAGCGACGTATGCGCCAGCAATTCTTCCGCCAGAAGGATGCTGAGAATGTGAAGACAAAGGGCGAGGACAAGTTCTCGTTCTCGGACATGCACTTCGACCTGGGACCTGCAGAGAAGATATTTGGCCCGGGCGGCGTGCGAGTAAAGACGCAGGGAACGGCTGAGCTGAAGGTAGGCATGACGAAGAAGGACATCGACAACCCATCGCTGCCCATCCGTAACCGTAAGACGACGGCTTTCGACTTCGATGAAAAGATAAACCTGAACGTCAACGGCAAGGTGGGCGACAAGGTGAACATGAACCTGAACTACAACACCGACGCTACCTTCGACTTCGACACAAAGAACCTGAAGCTGAAGTACGACGGCAAGGAGGACGAAATCATCAAGCTGGTAGAGGCAGGCAACGTCACTTTCCCCTCGAACAACTCCCTGGTGCACGGTGCATCGAGCCTCTTTGGCATAAGGACAGACATGCAGTTCGGCAAGCTGAAGCTACAGACCGTCGTCTCGCAGAAAAAGAGCACATCGCAGAGCGTCTCGTCGAAGGGTGGCACATCGGTATCGCCGTTTGAGATCGACGTGGCCGACTATGAAGAGAACCGCCACTTCTTCCTGAGCCATTTCTTCCGTCAGAACTACGACAACGCCATGTCGACGCTGCCGAACCTCACCACGGGCATCAAGATAAACCGCGTGGAAGTATGGGTGACGAACAAGACAAACGCCACGATGAACACACGCAACATCGTGGCATTCAGCGATCTGGGCGAGAATAGCGTCATCAAGAACCCCATGTGGAGCGCCACAGGAATGCCCGTACCGGGAAATCTGGCCAACGATGTATACTCCACACTGGTGAGCCGCATCGACTCGGCATCGCGAAGCATTGACCGCGTCACCACCGAGTTGGAATCCATGAGCGCACTCGTAGGTGGCGTGGACTATGAGAAGCTGGCATCGGCACGCCTGCTGTCACCGAGCGAATACACAGTGAACGAAGCACTGGGATACATCTCGCTGAAAACCGGACTGCAGACCGACCAGGTGCTGGCCGTGGCATTCGAATACACATACGGCGGACAGACCTATCAGGTGGGAGAGTTCTCAACCGACGTCACACAGACATCGAAGTGCCTGTTTGTGAAATCGCTGAAGAACACATCGAACAACCCCACACAAGGCAACTGGAACCTGATGATGAAGAACGTCTACTACCTAGCATCGACGGTGGAGAAGGAGAAATTCCGCCTCGACATCAAATACCAAAGCGATACCACCGGCACATACCTCACCTACTTGCCCGAGGGGGCACTGAAGAGCACAACGTTGCTGAAGGTGATGGGACTCGACCGCCTGGACGCCAACATGAAGCCCCACTCCAACGGACAGTTCGACTACGTCAGCGGCTACACCGTGCAGAACGGACGCATCTTCCTGCCGTCGGCCGAGCCCTTCGGCGACTACCTGCGCAACTATCTGGAAAGCAAGGGGATGGGCAGCCTGGCCGATAAATACTGCTTCGACCAGCTGTACGACTCGACCAAGACGGTGGCACGGCAGAACGCCGAGAAGGACAAGTTCATACTCACCGGACAGTTCAAGGGCACCAGTGCCAACGTCATATCGCTGGGGGCATACAACATACCGCAAGGGTCGGTGAAGGTGACGGCTGGCGGCGTGGAGCTGCAAGAGGGCAGCGACTACACCGTTGACTACTCGGCTGGCGAGGTGACCATCCTAAACCAGAGTCTCCTCGACTCTAACCAGGACGTCAAGGCATCGTTCGAGTCGAACACCAACTACGGTATGCAACGAAAGACCATGCTCGGCGTGAACTGGCAGTACGACTTCACCAAAAATTTCTCACTGGGAGGCACACTGCTGCATCTCACCGAGCAGGCCCTCACCACAAAAGTGAGCATGGGCGAAGAGCCCCTGAACAACACACTGTGGGGACTGAACATGAACTGGAAGCAGGAGAGTCAGTGGCTCACAAACATGCTCGACCGTCTGCCGCTGGTGCACTGCACCCAGCCCTCACAAATCACATTCACCGGCGAGTTTGCACATCTCATAGCAGGCAAGCCACACGGCACCCAGGACAACGCTTCCTATCTGGACGATTTCGAGAACACTAAGAATCTGCTCGACGTCAGCGACCCGAAGGCATGGGTACTGTCGAGCGTGCCGACAATGTTCCCCAACCACAACAACAAAGAATCGGTGGCCAGCGGTTACGACCGTGCCCTGTTGGCATGGTACAACGTAGACCCCATCTTCACACGCCGCTCGTCGAGCCTCACGCCGTCACACATCAAGAGCGACTTGGAGCAACTCTCCAACCACTATGTACGAGAGGTGTATGTGAGGGAGCTGTATCCCAACCGCGACCAAAGCACCTACAACGGCGCCACATCGACCCTTCCTGTGCTGAACCTGGCCTACTATCCCCAGGAACGTGGCCCGTATAACCTCACCACGCAGTTCAATGCCGACGGTACGCTGACGAACCCCACTCAGAAATGGGGCGGCATGATGCGGCGACTGGACACCAACGACTTCGAGGAAGCCAACATCGAATACGTGGAGTTCTGGCTCCTCGACCCCTTCATCTATACCCGAAAGGAGGGCACCGCTGCCCAATATTCTGGAGAACTGTACCTGAACCTGGGCGAAGTGAGCGAAGATGTGCTGCGCGACGGTAAGAAGTTCTACGAGAGCGGAATGCCCGTCGACGGCACAAGTACTTTCGAGCAGACACAATGGGGCAAGATTCCCGTACAGCCGGCACAGACCTACGCCTTCGCTACAACTTCGGGAAGCAGACAGCTGCAGGACGTCGGACTGAACGGACTGACCAACGAGGAAGAGCGCTCCTATGGGGCCTACGTCGACTGGCTTAATAATATAAAAGGTGTAGTGCAGAACGACTCACTGCTTCAGGCATGGGAGGCTGACCCTGCGGGCGATGACTACCACTACTTCCGTGGCAGCGATTTCGACCAGCAGCGTCTCTCCATCCTCGACCGATACAAGCGCATCAACAACCCGCAGGGCAACTCACCGGCCAGCGACGACCAGACCGAGAGCTACGACACATCGTACAAGACCGGCCCCGACGTAGAGGACATCAACCAGGACTTCACACTGAACGAGTACGAGCGCTACTTCCAGTACCGCATACCTATCAGCGATGCCGAGCTGCAGGCCTATAACCATGGCACAAAAAGCGAGAACAGCTACATCGTCGACCACCGCGACTACAATGCCAAACTTCGCAACGGCGACTCCATCACCGTACGCTGGTACCAGTTCCGCGTGCCACTGCAGGAGTGGGACGACAAAGTGGGCACCATCAACGCCCTCACCTCCATCCGCTTCATGCGCATGTTCCTCACTGGCTTCGAGAAGCCCATCATCCTGCGTTTCGGCTCGCTCGACCTAGTACGCGGCCAGTGGCGCCAGTACAAGCAGAACCTGCAGACCAGCGCTGGTGCCGAGACAGGCGTGCTGGAGATGAGCGCCGTGAACATCGAAGAGAATACCGACCGCCAACCCGTGGCCTATGTGCTGCCGCCGGGCATCACACGTGCCACAGACCCGTCGCAGCCGCAGTTGACTGAGAACAACGAGCAGTCGCTGTGCCTCACGGTGAAAAACCTCTCGCAGAACGAGTCGAAGGCAGTCTACAAGAACACCAACCTGGACTTGCGCCAGTACAAGCGCTTGCAGATGTTCGTTCATGCCAACCACCTCGTGCCCAACAACACACAGCTGGAAGACAACCAGCTGGCGGTCTTCATCCGTCTGGGAAGCGACTACAAGAGCAACTACTACGAGTATCTCATTCCCCTGAAGCTGACACCAGAAGGCCACTACCGTTGGAATGTACCCAGCGACCGCTCCATCGTGTGGCCTGTGGAGAATATGCTCGACATCGACATGAGCATCTTCACCCGACTGAAGAAAGTACGCAACAAGGCTCGCTCAGAGGGTACGGCCAGCTATAGCCATGCCTTCAGCGACTACGATCCCGACAAACCTAACAACAAGGTGACCATCGTGGGCAACCCCAGCCTGGGCGAAGTAAAGACCATGATCATCGGCGTACGTAACCTCACTAGCGGACTGAAGTCGGGCGAGGTGTGGGTGAACGAGCTGCGCCTGAAAGATGCCGTCAACGAAGGCGGCTGGGCAGCATCGGGTGCCATGAACGTGCAACTGAGCGATCTAGGCTCGCTGAACCTCACGGGACGCTATGTGAGCGATGGTTTCGGCGGACTGGAGGAGACCGTGATACAGCGCAGCACCGACACGCAGAAGAGCTACAGCGTGACCACCAACGTTGAGCTGGGCAAGCTGTTCCCCGAGAAAGCTAACATCTCTGCCCCACTCTATTACTCCTACACTCGCGAAATCATCAGCCCGAAGTATAATCCCCTCGATACCGACATGGAGCTCGACGATGCCCTCGACGCCACATCAAGCAAACACGAGCGCGACAGTATTGAGAGCATGGCTGTTACGAAGAACATCACACACAATTTCTCACTCTCAAACGTACGTGTCGGCATCAAGAACAAGAAGTTCCCCCTGCCCATTGACCCAGCCAACTTCTCATTCTCCTATAGCCATTCACACCGCTACACCAGCGGCGAGACAACCGTATGGGAGACCGACGACCAGTGGCGCGGTTCCATCAACTACACCTACTCACCCGTGTACAAGACGTGGGAGCCCTTCAAGGCTTCGAAGAGCAAGTCAAAATGGATGAACTTCCCCAAAGCTCTAGGACTAAACTATTTGCCACAAAGCATCTCGTTCAACTCGGAGCTGTCACGAACATACTACGAGCTGCAGGAGCGCGACCTCGAAAACACGGAGAACCCGAACCTCCCCATCACCTTCTCGGAACAGTTCCTTTGGAATCGCGACTTCTCCATCCGGTGGGACTTAACGAAGAACCTCCACATGAACTTCCAAAGCGCCACCCACGCCGAGATTGAAGAGCCCTACACCCCCATCAACAAAGACCTCTACGCCGACCGCTATCAGGCATGGAAGGACTCCGTGTGGCAGTCCATAGGCCACTGGGGAACGCCCCTAGACTATCGTCAGTCGTTCTCGGCATCCTACCAGGTGCCCATCGACAAACTACCCATCTTCGACTGGGTAAGGGCCGACGCTAAGTACGAGGCATCCTACTCATGGATGCGCGGCACCGAGCTCGACGACGGCACCTCCCTGGGCAACACCATACAGAACAACCGCAACCTGAACATCAACGGTGCGCTGAACCTGGAGACGCTCTATGCCCACGTGCCTTTCCTCAAGAAGGTGAACGACCGCTTCAAGAAGCAGCCACAGAAGCCGGCTCCCAAGAAGAAGCCCTCCGCAAAGGCCGATGCCAAAGGCAACGAGAAAGGCGATGGAAAAGATGCTGCCAAGACAACCAGGGACGAAAAGGAGCTGCCCAAGAACAAGAACACCTTCCAGAAGGAGCTCACGCTGGTGCCCGACTCTACCTTCATCGTGCAGCACGGCAAGAAGTCGAAACGCCTCATCATCAGCGCCAAGGACAAGAACGGCAAGACCGTGCCAGTGAAGTGGAAGACCGTAGACGACAACAAGATAAAGGTTTGGCTTCCCAAGGGGTATGGCACACAAGGAAAAGAGCAGAAGCACAACGACAAGGCCGCTGCCGATTCGCTACAGGCCATAGCCGGCACCGACTCCACGGCAACCGCCAGCCGTCCAAACGCCCTTTCTGCCAATCCCCTCAACGACCAAACGGCCAAACTTACCGTCAAGCTCTCCGTCACCCCCAAAGAGCCACTCGACGACAAGTGGTGGTACAACGCAGCTCAGCAGGGCGCCCGGTTGCTGATGATGGTGCGTACGATCAACCTGACCTACCGCAACCAATACTCCATGACACTGCCCGGCTTCATTCCCAATGTGGGCGACGCCTTCGGACAGCGCACTGGCGACATCCTGTCACCAGGACTCGACTTTGCCTTCGGACTGACCGGCGACAGCTATATCAACAAAGCCCTCGACCACGGCTGGTTGCTTTGCAACGACAACGTGGCAACACCCAGCACGGGTTCTTCCACTGAAGACTTCCAGCTACGAGCCACCCTTGAACCCGTACGCGACATGAAGATCGACCTCACCGCCACACGCACCGTGAACAAGGCACGCAGCGTGCAGTACATGTATGCCGGACAGCCCACCACCTACAGCGGCTCGTTCACCATGACCACCATCTCCATCGGGAGCGCCCTCGATGGAATGGGCAACGCTACAAACGGCTACCGCTCAAAGACCTTCGACCGCTTCTGTGCCTCCATACCCGACTTCCGCGACCGCGTGCAAGCCCAATATCCTGCCGACGGCAAGGTGGCCGGCACCAACGCCACAGCAAACCCCGTCGACCCCTATAGCGCCGACGTGCTGATACCCGCCTTCCTCTCCACCTACACCTCTGGTGCTGGGAAGTCGCTGAAACTCTTCCCCACACTCAGCCGACTGCTGCCCAACTGGTCAGTGCGCTATGCCGGACTGTCGAAACTGCCATGGCTGCGCGACCACTTCAAGAGCGTGAACCTGAACCACTCCTACAAAAGCATCTACAGCGTGGGCTCCTATGCCTCCTACAGCAGCTGGATGGAGTACAACGGTGACCTGGGCTATGTGCAGGCCGCCGACGGCAGCCTCACACCGTCGTCCATGTACAACGTCTCCACCGTCAGCATCCAGGAGAGTTTCTCACCCCTGCTTGGTCTTGACCTCACCCTGAACAACAACATGACCTTCAAGGTGGAATACAAGACCCAACGCCAGCTGAACCTCTCGATGACCAGTGTGCAAATCAACGAGAGCCTGTCGAAAGACTGGGTCATCGGTCTCGGCTATAAGATTCAGGACTTCAATTTCTTCGGCATCGGCAGCCATCGCAAGGTGAAGGGAGCCAAGAAAGGCAGCGGCAACGCCAACGACAAGAGCAAGCAGCAGACCACACAGAGCAAGCAGAGGGGCGGCGTAAACCACGACCTGAACACACGCCTCGACATCTCATTCCGCAAGCAGGCCGCCATTACACGCGACATTGCCAGTGGCATCTCATCGGCCAGCAGCGGCAACTCCGCCCTGAAGATCAGCATCGCTGCCGACTATACCCTCTCGCGTTTCTTGACGCTCACCGCCTACTATGACCGCCAGACGAATACACCGCTCCTCTCCAGCAGCAGCTATCCCACCACCACGCAAGACTTTGGCGTTTCCATGAAGTTCTCGCTGACGCGCTAAATCATAATACGAACACGAATCGTACGAGATTTGCCGAAGACCCACGAGGAACGAAAGACCTGAAGGTCTTTTGTTGTCGGAAAAATTTTGCCGGCAAAATTATTTAACAACAGCAATTTCAATTGAAAGAAGATGGAAGGATTTGTTCAAAAACAATTTGAAGGACGAACGAAACGCTATGTGCAATTCCTCGAAATCTGCGACAACACGCAGCTAGTGGCAGAATACCGCAAGTGGCACTCTGAAGAGTACATCTGGAAAGAAGTGCTCGACGGCATCAGGGAAGTAGGAATACTGGAGATGGAAATCTACATCCAGGGGAACAAACTTGTGATGATTGTCGATGCTCCCGAAGACTTCCAATGGGACGAGGCGATGTCGCGCTTATCCTCGCTGCCACGACAGGCAGAATGGGAAGCCTTCGTTTCAAAATTCCAAGGTTGCTCTGCCGAGGCACGCAGCGATGAGAAGTGGCAACCAATGGAGAGAATGTTCAAACTCTATTAAACAAAAATGGATACAAAGCATATCATTGAGTTTCTGCGGCAGTTGGCAATGAACAACAACCGCCCCTGGTTTCAAGCGCACAAAAGTGAATACGAAGCCGTCAGAGCCGATTTTGAACTGGGAGTACAGCAGGCCCTCGAGCGTATCGCCACGTTCGACCCATCCATCGCCCACCTGTCGGTCAAGGACTGCACCTACCGGTTCTACCGCGATACCCGGTTCTCAGCCGACAAGTCTCCCTACAAGAACCACCTGGGCGCCTACATAGCTGCCCATGGCAAAAAGGCGCTGCACGGCGGCTACTACATCCATCTCGAGCCGGGACACTGCATGGTCGCCTGCGGCAACTACTGGCTGCCAACGAACATCCTCACATCGTGCAGGAACGAAATCATGGCCAACACCCAACAATGGCTGCGGTGCGTGGCAAGTCCTGAGTTTCTGAAATACTACGATAGCCCCCACCCCAGCAGCTTCAAGGAACCCACCAACGTGTCGAGCTGGGACGCGCCGCAGGGGTTCGGCTTAGAGAAGCTAAAGACATGCCCCGCCGGGTTCCCCCGCGACTGGGAGCACGTAGAGTATCTTCGCATGAAAGACTACTGCTGCTGGCATCAGGTATCTGACGACTTCTATGCCGGTGACCAATGGCTTGACGAGATGGAGCAGATGTTCCGCGCTGCCAAACCCATGATGGACTTTATGAATGCCGTCATTGACGATTACGAATAGCCATCAAAACGCTGACTCGAAATAGAAGGACTACGACAGCCCTTCTATTTCTCCATTTACTATATTGATACGCTCTGCCTGCGGACTCTTCGGCAGTCCCGGCATACGGAGCATATCACCCGCGATGGCCGACTCTACCCGCTACGGTTCGCCTGAGGGATTTACCATCCGTATTCGTGATGTCATCCTCAATTGCGGTAGCGAGATGATCGTGGCCATCGCGGGTGATA